>JBDSLP010000130.1:0-28609 GCA_039916325.1 Nakamurella sp.
CACCGTGAGCGGCGCGAACCCATCGGTCACCGTGGGCACGGCCGTGACCCCCGCGACCTCAACGGACCGTCCCGAACCCGGGATGCCCCGGCACCTGCTGTCGGCCGGTCAGCTGTCACGGGCCGCCGTGGACCACCTGCTGGACACCGCCACCCGTATCGACCAGGCCATCGCCGGTCGGGAGATCCGCAAGCTGCCGACGCTCCGCGGCCGGACCGTGGTCAACCTGTTCTACGAGGATTCGACCCGGACCCGGATCTCCTTCGAGGTGGCGGCCAAGCGGTTGTCCGCGGACGTCATCAACTTCTCCGCCAGGGGTTCGTCGGTGAGCAAGGGTGAGTCCCTCAAGGACACCGCCTGGACCCTGCAGGCGATGGGCGCCGACATCGTCGTCTGCCGGCACTCGTCGTCCGGCGCTCCCCAGCGGCTGTCGAACTGGGTCGAGGGTCATGTGGTCAACGCCGGCGACGGCACCCACGAGCACCCGACGCAGGCCCTGCTGGATGCGTACACGCTGCGCCGGCACCTCGGTGACCTGGAAGGTCGGCGGATCGTCATCGTCGGCGACGTGCTGCATTCCCGGGTCGCCCGGTCCAACGTGTTGTTGCTGTCGACGCTGGGCGCCGAGGTCACCCTGGTGGCCCCGCCGACGCTGCTGCCGCTGGGGGTCGGACGTTGGCCGGCGCAGGTCGACTACGACCTCGACCGGGCACTCGCGGGCGTCGACGCGGTGATGATGTTGCGCGTCCAGCGGGAGCGGATGGGTGGCGCGTTCTTCCCCACCGAGCGTGAGTACAGCCGGCATTACGGACTCGACGCCCGGCGGCGCGATCTGATCGCCGATCACGGCCTCGTGATGCACCCCGGACCGATGAACCGCGGAATGGAGATCACCCCGGAGGTCGCCGACGGCGCCAACTCGGTCATCGTGGAGCAGGTGGCCAACGGTGTCACCGTGCGGATGGCGGTGCTGTACGCGCTACTGACCGAAGCCGACGACGGGATGAGGACATGAGTGAGCTCCCGAGGACGATGCGAAGCCGGGGTAACGAGCAACGAGGGAGAGCGCGCATGAGTGGCACCGTCCTGATCACCGGCACCCGCCCGTACGGCGAGGGCGTCACTGACGTGCTGCTGGCCGACGGGATCATCGCGGCGGTCGGTGCCGATGCGGCATCGGGTGCGGACACCGACACCCTGCGGGTCGACGGATCCGGCACCGTCCTGCTGCCGGGTCTGGTCGACTTGCACACGCACCTGCGCGAGCCGGGCCGGGAGGATGCCGAGACGGTCGAGACCGGTTCGCGCGCCGCAGCTCTCGGCGGGTACACCGCCGTGTTCGCGATGCCCAACACCGATCCCACCGCCGATACCGCGGGCGTCGTCGAGCAGGTGTATCGGCTCGGGCAGGCGGTCGGGTTGGTCGATGTGCAGCCGATCGGCGCCGTCACCGTCGGCCGTCAGGGCGAGCGGCTCGCCGAGCTGTCGGCGATGGCCACTTCGGCGGCTCAGGTGCGGGTGTTCTCCGACGACGGGGACTGCGTGTCCGATGCGCTGCTGATGCGGCGCTCGTTGGAGTACGTGAAGGCCTTCGACGGCGTCATCGCGCAGCACGCCCAGGAGCCGCGGCTGACCGTCGGTGCGCAGATGCACGAGGGCGACGTGTCCGCCCGCCTCGGGATGACCGGGTGGCCGGCCGTCGCCGAGGAGGCGATCATCGCCCGCGACTGTCTGCTGGCCGACCACGTCGACTCCCGGCTGCACGTCTGCCACCTGTCCACTGCGGGCTCCGTCGCGGTGATCGCCGCGGCCAAGGCCCGCGGTACCCGGGTCACCGCCGAGGTCACGCCGCACCACCTGGTGTTGACCGACGAGCTGGCGCAGGACTACGACCCGGTCTTCAAGGTCAATCCGCCGTTGCGCACCTCGGCCGATGTGGAAGCCGTCCGGGCCGGACTGGCCGACGGCACCATCGACATCGTGGCCACTGACCACGCCCCGCACGCCGCGCAGCACAAGGAGTGCGAGTGGGACCAGGCCAGTCCCGGCATGCTCGGTCTGCAGACCGCACTGTCGGTGGTGGTCTCGACGATGCTTCGGCCCGGTCGGCTGGACTGGCGCGGAGTGGCCCGGGTGATGAGCGAGAACCCGGCCGCCATCGGTGGTCTCGTCGATCACGGGCGGCCGATCGCGGTCGGCGAGCCGGCCAACCTGACGCTGGTCGCGCCGGACGCGGAATGGACGGTGCGCGGTGTCGAGCTCGCGAGTCTGTCGTCCAACACCCCGTTCGAGGGGCACGTGCTGCCGGCCCGGGTGGTCGCCACGTTCCTGCGTGGCCGGCCCACCGTGCTCGACGGTGCGGTCCAGGACCCCGCCACGGCGGGACGGAGCTGACATGGACTGGCCCCGCTTCTGGCTGACGCTGGCCTTGGTCGCGCTCTGCGGCGTGCTCGGCGCGCTGCTGTACCTGGGCTGGTCGCGGCGCGGCCGCCGTCAGTCCGGCTATCCCGAGCTGCCCGCGGTTCCGGACGTGCTGGGTACGGAGTTGGCGCCGCCGCTGACCGGCATCTACGTGTCCACCACGGTGTCCGGCCACTGGCAGGACCGTATCGTCACCCAGACGGTGGGCCGCCGCGCCAAGGCCACGGTGGAGCTGCACGAGGACGGCATCCTGATCGACCGGATCGGGGAGACCGCGTTGTGGATCCCGCGCACGGCGGTCGCCGCCGTCGGCACCGCGCCCGGGGTGGCCGGCAAGGTGATGGGCCTGGCCGACGGCATCCTGCTGATCACCTGGGCCTGGGGGGACACCGAGGTCGACTCCGGTATCCGGGCCGACGACCCGGACGCTCAGGTCGACTGGATCACCGCCACCGCAGCCCTTTTCCGCACCACCCCGGGAGCGACCGCATGACCCAGAACCCAGCCGTCGCCGCCGTGCTCGTCCTGGAGGACGGCCGTGTCTTCGGCGGCACGTCCTTCGGCGCCACCGGCACCGCGTTCGGCGAGGCCGTCTTCGCCACCGGGATGACCGGTTACCAGGAGACCCTCACCGACCCGTCGTACCGACGCCAGGTGGTGGTGGCGACCGCGCCGCAGATCGGTAACACCGGCTGGGTGGCCGAGGACGACGAGTCCGCCGGCATCCAGGTCGCCGGGTTCGTCATCCGTGACCTGTCGCCGGCCCCGTCGAACTGGCGCGCCACCAGCTCGCTACCGGACGCGATGAGCTCCCAGGGCGTCGTCGGTATCGCCGGCGTCGACACCCGGGCGCTGACCCGGCACCTGCGCACCGCCGGCGCTATGCGCTGCGGGATTTTCACCGGCGACGCCGTCGTCGCGACCGGGGACATGGTCGCCGCGGTGCGGGACATCCCGTCGATGGCCGGACTGAACCTGACCGACGAGGTCAGTACGAGTGCGACGTACACGGTGCCGGCTGACGACACGGCGCCAGACCTCGGGTTGTCCGTGGCCGCCGTCGATCTCGGGATCAAGGCGAACACCCCCCGCTCGTTCGCCGCCCGCGGAATCACCACCCACGTGGTGCCCGCGTCGGTGACGGTCGACGAGATCCTTGCCCTGGGGGTGGATGGGGTGTTCCTGTCCAACGGGCCGGGCGACCCGGCGACCGCCGACCACGCGGTGGCGCTGACCCGGGAGATCCTGACCCGTCGGATCCCGCTGTTCGGTATTTGCTTCGGCAACCAGATTCTCGGCCGCGCCCTGGGTTTCGGCACCTACAAGCTCAAGTTCGGGCACCGCGGGATCAACCAGCCGGTGATCGACCACGTTACCGGGGCCACCCTGGTGACCAGCCAGAACCACGGCTTCGCGGTGGAGTTCCCGGCCGCCGCGTCGGAGGCGGTGGCGACCGAATTCGGCACCGTCCGGGTCGGGTTCTCGTCGCTGAACGACGGCGTGGTCGAGGGTCTGAACTGCCTCGACGTGCCGGCCTTCTCGGTGCAGTTCCACCCGGAGGCCGCCGCCGGCCCGCACGACGCGAGCTACCTGTTCGACCGGTTCGTCGAGCTGATGCGTGCCGCCGCCGAAGCTGAGACCCCTGACCTTGCAAGGAGTATCTAGAGATGCCGCGCCGCACAGAGCTCAAGCACATCCTGGTGATCGGCTCCGGGCCGATCGTCATCGGCCAGGCCTGCGAGTTCGACTACTCGGGCACCCAGGCATGCCGCGTCCTGCGCGACGAGGGCCTCCGGGTCAGCCTGATCAACTCCAACCCCGCCACGATCATGACCGACCCGGAGTTCGCCGACGCCACCTACATCGAGCCCATCACGGCCGAGTTCGTGGAGAAGGTGCTGCTCGACCAGAAGCGTCAGGGTTTCCCGGTGGACGCCATCCTGGCCACCCTCGGTGGTCAGACCGCGTTGAACACCGCCATCGCGCTGCACGATGCCGGCATGCTCGCCAAGCACGGCGTCGAGCTCATCGGGGCCGACATCCCGGCCATCCAGCGTGGCGAGGACCGGCAGATCTTCAAGGACATCGTCCGCGACATCGGTGGCGACGTACCGGATTCCGCCGTCTGCCACTCGATGGAGGAGGTGCGCCTGACGGTCGAGCAGCTCGGGCTGCCCGTGGTCATCCGGCCGTCGTTCACCATGGGCGGGCTGGGCTCCGGCCTGGCCTACACCCCGGATGACCTGGAGCGGATCGCCTCCATCGGGCTGGCCGCCTCCCCGGTGCACGAGGTGCTGATCGAGGAGTCGGTGCTCGGCTGGAAGGAGTACGAACTCGAACTGATGCGCGACGGCGCGGACAACGCCGTGGTCGTCTGCTCCATCGAGAACATCGACCCGATGGGGGTGCACACCGGCGACTCGATGACCGTCGCGCCGGCGATGACGCTGACCGACCGGGAGTACCAGGACATGCGCGACCTCGGGCTCAAGGTGCTGCGGGCGGTCGGCGTGGCCACCGGCGGCTGCAACATCCAGTTCGCCATCCAGCCGGACACGGGCCGGATGATCGTCATCGAGATGAACCCCCGGGTGTCCCGGTCGTCGGCGCTCGCGTCCAAGGCCACCGGTTTCCCGATCGCCAAGATCGCCGCGAAGCTGGCCATCGGCTACCACCTGAGCGAGATCGCCAACGACATCACCAAGGCCACCCCGGCGGCGTTCGAACCGACCCTGGACTACGTGGTCGTCAAGATCCCGCGGTTCGCGTTCGAGAAGTTCCCCGGAGCCGACCCGACCCTGACCACGACGATGAAGTCGGTCGGCGAGGCGATGAGTATCGGCCGGAGCTTCGCCGAGGCGTTCGGCAAGGCCCTGCGCTCGATGGAGACCAAGAACCTGGGTTTCTGGACCCTGCCTGATCCCGACGGCGAGACCGTCGAGGAGGTGCTGGCTGCCGCCGCGATCCCGACCGACGGTCGGATCTTCCAGGTGGAGCGGGCGCTGCGCTACGGCGCCACCGTGGCACAGGTGCACGAGGCCACCGGAATCGACCCCTGGTTCCTGGACCAGATCGTCCTCATCCAGTCGGTGGCGACCGAGGTGGCTACCGCGAAGGAGCTCTCGGCGGATCTGCTGCGGAAGGCCAAGCGCTACGGGCTCTCGGACCTGCAGATCGCCCGGATCCGTTCCACCACCGCGACTGTCGTCACGGAGCGAAGCATCCGCGAGGTACGTCGGGCGCTCGGCGTCCGGCCGGTCTACAAGACCGTGGACACCTGCGCGGCTGAGTTCGAGGCGTTCACCCCCTACCACTACTCGGCCTACGAGACCGATCCGGCCGCCGAGTCGGAAGTCGCGCCGCAGCGGGACCGCCCGAAGGTGATCATCCTGGGCTCGGGGCCCAACCGGATCGGTCAGGGCATCGAGTTCGACTACTCGTGCGTGCACGCCGCGATGGCGCTGCGCGACGCCGGTTACGAGACCGTCATGGTCAACTGCAACCCGGAGACGGTGTCTACCGACTACGACACCTCGGACCGGCTGTATTTCGAGCCGCTCACCGCCGAGGACGTACTGGAGGTCATCGCCGCCGAGCAGGAGTCCGGGACCGTTGCCGGGGTCATCGTCACCCTCGGCGGTCAGACGCCGCTCAAGCTGGCCGGCATCCTGGCGGCCGAAGGGGTGCCGCTGCTCGGGACGTCACCCGACGCCATCGATCTCGCCGAGGACCGGGCCCGGTTCGGCGCGCTGCTCGCCGCCGCCGGGCTGCCGGCGCCGGCGTTCGGGATGGCCACCTCGTTCGACGAGGCGTCGACGGTCGCGTCGCGAATCGGGTACCCGGTGCTGGTCCGGCCGTCGTACGTGCTCGGCGGCCGCGGGATGGAGATCGTCTACGACGAACCGTCGCTGGCCGACTACATCTCCCGGGCGACCGAGATCACCGACGAGTCGCCGGTGATGGTGGACCGCTTCCTCGACGACGCCATCGAGATCGACGTCGACGCACTCTGCGACGGGACCGACATCTACCTCGGTGGCGTGATGGAGCACATCGAGGAAGCCGGCGTGCACTCCGGTGACTCAGCGTGCGTACTGCCGCCGATCACGTTGGGGCGCAGCGACATCGACAAGGTGCGGCTGTACACCGAACGGATCGCGCTGGACGGCGGGGTGCGCGGCCTGCTCAACGTCCAGTACGCGCTCAAGGGCGAGACCCTGTACGTGCTGGAGGCCAATCAGCGGGCGTCGCGGACCGTGCCGTTCTCGTCGAAGGCAACCGCGGTGCCGCTGGCCAAAGCGGCGGCCCGGATCATGACCGGCTCGACCATCGCCGAGCTGCGCGCCGAGGGCATGTTGATGACCGTCGGCGACGGCGGCACGCTCCCGGCCGGCGCCCCGGTCGCAGTGAAAGAGGCGGTGATGCCGTTCCACCGCTTCCGCCGTCCCGACGGCACCGGGGTCGACACCATCCTCGGACCCGAGATGCGTTCCACCGGCGAGGTGATGGGTATCGACGCCGCGTTCGGGCCGGCGTTCGCCAAGTCGCAGGCCGGGTCCTACGGATCCCTCCCGCTGAAGGGCACCGTGTTCGTGTCGGTGGCCAACCGGGACAAACGCTCGATGGTGTTCCCGATCAAGCGGCTCGCCGACATCGGTTTCACCGTGGTGGCCACCGCCGGTACCGCGGAGATGCTGCGGCGCAACGGGATGCAGGTCCAGGTGGTACGTAAGCACTTCGAGGGTGACGGCAACGTGGTCGAGATGATCAGGGCCGGCGAGATCGACCTGGTCATCAACACCCCGTACGGCCAGTCCGGCACCCGCATCGACGGCTTCGAGATCCGCACCGCCGCGGTCAGCGCCGACATCCCGTGCATCACCACCGTGGCCGGGGCGGCCGCGGCCATCCAGGGCATCGAGGCGATGGTCCGTGGGAACGTCGGGGTGGCGTCGCTGCAGAACCTGCAGGCAGGTCTCCGGGCCGCTGTCGCCGCCGAGAACGCCGGTGCTGATGCCTTCTCCGACACCTTCGTCACGGGAACGGTTCCCGCGTCATGACCCTGATGGAGCGGGGTTACACCGCTGCGGTCCGCCCCTTCCTGTTCCGGCTGGGTCACGGCGACGCGGAGCTGGCCCATCACCGGACCCTGGGCGCGCTGCACCATCTGGGTCGGCGGCCCTGGGCCCGCACCGCGATGCAGCGGCTGTTGGCCGTCGACCGCTCGTCGCGACGGGTCTTCGGTGTCACGTTCCCGTCGGTGGTGGGGGTGGCGGCCGGGATGGACAAGGACGGCAGTGCGCTGACCGCATGGCCCGCACTGGGTTTCGGCTTCACCGAGGTAGGCACGGTGACCGCGCACCCGCAGCCGGGTAACGAGCGGCCCCGGCTGTTCCGCCTTGTCGGGTCGCAGGCCGTGATCAACCGGATGGGCTTCAACAACGCGGGCGCCCGGCGGCTGGCGACGCGGCTGGACGGCCTCGGCCCGCTCCGCACACCGCTGGGCATCTCGATCGGCAAGTCGAAGGTGACCCCGATCGGCGCGGCCGTCGAGGACTACCTCACCTCGCTGCGCCTGCTGCACACCTACGCCGACTACATCGCGGTGAACGTGTCGTCGCCGAACACCTTCGGGCTCCGGTCGCTGCAGGAGAAGCGGCCGCTGACCGAGCTTCTCGGCGCCCTGACGGACGAAGCGGCGGAACTGGCCGGGGCCGGTGGTCAGCCGGTACCCATCCTGGTGAAGATCTCGCCGGACCTCACCGACAGCGCGATCGGGGAGGTGTTGCAGGTCTGCACCGACACCGGGGTGGCGGGCGTCATCGCCACCAACACCACGGTTTCGCGGAGCGGCATCGTGGCGCGGGACCTGGTCCCGGCCGGTGAGCCGGGGGGCCTGTCCGGGGCGCCGCTGACCCTCCGGGCCCGGGAGGTCGTGTCGTTCGTCAGCTCGCACACGGACCTGCCGGTGATCGGGGTCGGCGGGATCATGAACGCCGATGACGGCCTGGCGATGCTGGACGCCGGGGCCGCCCTGCTGCAGATCTACACCGGACTGATCTACCGGGGTCCAGGCCTGGTGCGGGCGATCAATCGGGCCGTCGTGGCCTGCGACTGATCCCTTCCCAGCTGTTATCCCGCGGTGCAGCCCACACCCGCGGGGCAACTCGGACACCACCCGCCCGCCCGACCGGCGCAGCCCACCAGGACAGGACCCCGATGACCACTACCGGAGATGTCGACGCCGGTTCCCCGACGGAAGCAGCCGGTTCCCGTGAATCGTTCGGAGCCCGGCTGGCCGCAGCCATGCGCGACCGGGGGCCACTGTGCGCCGGCATCGATCCGCACCGGGGTCTGCTGCGATCCTGGGACCTGCCGGTGACGGTCGCCGGACTGGAGCGGTTCGCGATGACCACGGTGGAGGCACTGGCCGGTGAGGTCGCCGTACTCAAGCCGCAGTCGGCGTTCTTCGAGGTCTTCGGCAGCGCCGGGATAGCCGTGCTGGAGAAGGTACTGGCGGCGTGCGCCGAGGCCGGCGCACTGACTCTGCTGGACGTCAAACGTGGGGACATCGGCTCGACGATGAGCGCCTACGCCGAGGCCTACCTGGCCGACGGGGCGCCGTTGGCGGCGGACGCGATCACGGTGTCGCCGTTCCTGGGCTTCGGGTCGCTCGCTCCGGCGCTGGATCTGGCCGCCGCGACCGGTCGGGGCGTGTTCGTGCTGGCGTTGACGTCCAATGCAGAGGGGCCGCAGGTGCAACATGCCGTCGGCGCCGGCGGCGTGGTCATCGCCCAGCAGATCGCCGATGCCGCTGCGGCCCGCAACGCGGGGGCCTTACCCCTGGGGTCGGTCGGGCTGGTCGTCGGGGCGACCATCGGTGCCACCGGGGTGCGCCTGGGTCGAGTCAACGGGCCGATGCTGGCACCGGGGATCGGCGCTCAGGGCGCTACGCCGGCCGACCTGCGGACCGTGTTCGGCGACGATCTTTCCGCGGTGTTGCCCAGCAGCAGCCGGGAGATCCTCGGCGCGGGCCCCTCGGTCACCGGCCTCCGCGACGCCGCCCGACGCACGGTCGAGCAGGTCCGGGCCGCACTCGGCTGAGCGGACCGAGCCGTGCGCTCGAGGTCAGGACTTCGCCGCTACCCGCCGTGGGCGGGGAGATCGGGGTGGGTGATGGCCCGCCGGATGATGTCGACGAGGGCGTGGGCGCGTCGGGCCGCGGCCGGCCGCCGGTCCTTGACCCCGTCCCCCTCGGGCCTGGGCGCAGCCAGGACGTCGATGGAGATGCCGGACAGGTGTTCGATGTCACCGCCGGTCGTCCACACCCCAGGTCCGAACCGCCCTTGTGGACAACTTCGGCCCAGCGCCCCAGATGTCCGCCGGCGCGGCGCCGAACCCCCCGCCCCGGCCGCACCCACGCGTACCCTCGCGCCCATGGCGCCGGGCCCCCTCTCATGACCGGGCCGGTCGTCGATCGGCCGGCTCCGCGGTCTCGCGGCGCCGGCGCACTGGTCCTGTTGACGGCCCTCGTCCTGGCGGTGACCACCTCGGCGGCGCTCAATCCGGGGGTGACAGGGCAGGCCACAGCCACCCCGCTGCCTGCGCCGCCCGCCGTCGGAAGTTGCCTGTTGCTCACCGCGGATCGCTCGGACGCAGTGCCCTGCGACCGGGACCACCACGCCGAGGTGGTCCAGACCTGGCCGGCGGGCACCCTGCCCCCCGGTATCGCCACCTTCGCCGCGGTCGCCGCCTACCCGTTCGGCAGCGGCGGCCGCGTCGGGACCGCGTCGTGCCAGGACGCGCAGCGGTCCTGGGTCCATGGCCCGGAGGTGCCGGGATCACCATGGTGGAGCGCGTCCAGTCCCGTCGTGGACAGTCAGCTCCTGGCCGCCCCGCCGTCGCAACGCACGCCGTCCCAGGGATGGGTGGCGTGCATCGTCGTGGCTCCCGACCGGCAACTGCTGGCCGGATCGCTACGCGCGGGAACCGCCACACCACCGGCGAGCCGCCTCGGCAGCTGCGTCGAGGCGGCGACGAACGCCTGGGGACCCGTCACCCTGACCTGCGACCAGCCGCACCACACCGAGATCCTCGGATCGTTCCGGATCCGGTCGGTCTTCGACGACCAGGGCCGTTTCACCGGGTTCGCCGACGACGCGGCGCTGGCGTCCAGTTGCGCAGCCCTCGCCGCTGCCCTCACCCGCACCGACGACCCGACCTTCGCGGGCCGGTTGGAGGTACGGGCGGTGTCGCTGTTCCCGGCGTCGATCTGGGAAGTCGACGCCATCGATCCGGCGGGCGACCCGGTCCACACCTACATCCCGCTGCCGCAGTGTGTCGTCGAGCTCGTCGGCGGGGGGACGCTGACCGGCTCGGTGGTCGGGCTGGGCCACGCGCCGCTGCCGCTGGGCTGACCGGGTCAGCCCGCCTGACCGGGTATCGCAGCGGGTAACCTCGTTGCGGGGTTCGCTCCGGTCCAGGCCGGGTCGCCGATCCCGCCGCCGGTCCGCGCTGACGGTCCCGCACCCCCGTCGAGCAGCGATGTCGCTCTCGTCCCCGTGATGCCACTGAGGAGTTCCATGTCCGCGCCCGCCCCCACCGCCGCCGTTCCCGCCCTGGTGGCGGACCGCATCGGCACCCTCGACTTCAAGGTGGCCGACCTCTCGCTCGCCGAGTACGGCCGTAAGGAGATCACCCTCGCCGAGCACGAGATGCCCGGCCTGATGTCACTGCGCCGCGAGTACGCCGACGTCCAGCCGCTGAAGGGGGCCCGGATCGCCGGATCGCTGCACATGACCGTGCAGACCGCCGTGCTGATCGAGACCCTGGTGAGCCTCGGGGCGGACGTGCGCTGGGTGAGCTGCAACATCTTCTCCACCCAGGATCACGCCGCTGCCGCGACCGTCGTCGGCCCGTACGGCACCCCGGAGTCCCCGCAGGGTGTCTCGGTCTACGCCTGGAAGGGCGAGACGCTTCCGGAGTACTGGTGGTGCACGGACCAGATGCTGCGCTGGCCCGCTTCGCCCACTGGCGACGAGCAGGGTCCGAACATGCTGCTCGACGACGGTGGTGACGCCACCCTGCTGATCCACAAGGGTGTGCAGTACGAGAAGGCCGGAGTCGTTCCCCCCACCGACGACCATGATTCCGAGGAGTACGGCGTCATCCTCGACCTCCTCCGGCAGTCGCTGCGCGACGACCCGCAGTACTGGACCCGGGTCAGCCCGCAGCTGCGCGGCGTCACCGAGGAGACCACCACCGGAGTGCTGCGGCTGTACCAGCTGGCCGCTGCCGGCGAGCTGCTGTTCCCGGCGATCAACGTCAACGACTCGGTCACCAAGAGCAAGTTCGACAACAAGTACGGCGTCCGGCACTCGCTCATCGACGGCATCAACCGCGCCACCGACGTCCTGATCGGCGGCAAGGTCGCGGTGGTGGTGGGCTACGGCGACGTCGGCAAGGGCAGTGCCGAGTCGCTCCGCGGCCAGGGCGCTCGGGTGGTCATCGCCGAGATCGACCCGATCTGCGCGCTGCAGGCGCTGATGGACGGCTTCGAGGTCACCACCGTCGACAAGGCCATCGGTCGCGCCGACATCGTCGTCACCACGACCGGCAACAAGGACATCATCACCGTCGCGCACATGCAGGCCATGAAGCACCAGGCCATCCTGGGCAACATCGGCCACTTCGACAACGAGATCGACATGGCCGGGCTCGCCCGGATCCACGGCATCCACCGCACCGAGATCAAGCCGCAGGTGCATCTGTGGACCTTCCCGTCCGGGCGCACCATCCTGGTGCTGTCCGAAGGACGGCTGCTGAACCTCGGTAACGCCACCGGGCACCCGTCGTTCGTGATGAGCTCGTCGTTCTCCAACCAGGTGATCGCCCAGATCGAGCTGTTCACCAAGCACCAGGAGTACGACAACGAGGTCTACCGCCTTCCCAAGCAGCTCGACGAGAAGGTCGCCAAGATCCACGTGGAGGCGCTCGGTGGCGAGCTGACCAAGCTCACCAAGGAGCAGGCGGAGTACATCGGCGTCGACGTCGAGGGCCCGTTCAAGGCCGACCACTACCGCTACTGAGTGGTAGCGATCCGGTACTGATCCATCCCGGTCCGCGGCCCGCCCTCAAGGTGCGCCGCGCTCCGGTCCGAAGGGAGATCCGTGGGCGGCCGACTGCTCGTCATCGAGGGTCTGGACGGTTCCGGCAAGGCCACGCTGACGGCGTCGCTGAGCGCGAAGTGGACCGCGCAGGGTCGCCGGGTCGCCCGGCTCGCGTTCCCGCGGTACGCCGACAGCATCTACGCCGAACTGGTCAGGGACACGCTGTACGGACGGATGGGCGACCTGTCCGATTCGGTCCACGGGCCCGCGCTGCTGTTCGCGCTGGACCGGCGCGACGCCGCCGAGGAGATCCGCGACCTGCTGGCCGGCCACGACATCGTGCTGCTGGACCGCTATGTCGCGTCCAACGCCGCCTACGGGGCAGCTCGGCTCGGCGCGCCCGCCACTCCCAACGACTTCCCCGAATGGGTCCGCTCGCTGGAGATCGACCGGTTCGGCGTCCCGGTACCCGACCTGCAGATCCTGCTCGACGTCCCCCTTGCGGTGGCTCGGGCCAGAGCGCTCCGCCGGGCGGACACTTCGGCCGACCGGGCGCTGGACTCCTTCGAGTCCGACGGCGGCCTGCAGCGACGCACGGCGTCGATGTACGCCGCACTCGCTGCGCAGCACTACCTCTCGCCGTGGCGGGTGCTCAGCCCGGGAGACAACGGTGCCGTGCCCATCCCGGCAGACCTGCTCGGACCCGGCTGAGGGACCGCCGGGCGGGTCAGCGCATCGACGACCGGACCAGGCTCTGCGCGAGCCCTTCCTTCCGGATCCGGGTGTCCACGTACAGCAGGGCGATGACGCTCGCCGCCCACGGCACGGTGAACGCCGAGATCACCGCCTGTACGGCCAGTGCGACCACAGTCGCCGACAGGGTCGGCGCGGCCGGCAACAGGTTGAGCACTGCGGAGCTGATCACCGAGGTGATCAGGTAGGCCAGCACGGTGATGCCGAGGATGCGGGCCCGCAGCCCGTAGGTCAGCTGCACGGACCGCTGGAGCGCGGCCCCGAGCCCGGCCTTCTCCAGCACCACGATCGGCGACGCGTGCAGCAGCATCGCCAGGACGATGAACCCGGGGATGACGAACGCCGCGAACCCGATCACCACCAGCAGGCTGACCAGCACACTCACCCCGATCAGCACCCACCAGCGACCGTGCAGGCGGTCCAGCGCGGCCCGGGTGCCGGTGGGCCGGCCGATCGACGCGTCGCCGATCAGGGCCGTCGCCAGACCCGACACCACGATCGTGGTGATGTAGCTGATGAGGCCACCGGCGAGTAACGGCAACACGGTCGCGGCCGGCGGCAGCACGAACCGGCCCGCCGCCAGCTGTGTCGTCCACTGGTCGTCGAAGTACGCCGAGTTGTCCGGCAGCAACGCCAACACGCCGAACACCGCAGCGCCGCCGAGGACAGTGCCGCCCAACGCCACCAGGCACAGCAGCGCGGCGTGCGCGCGCACCAGCCGCAGCGCCGCCCCGAACAGGTCGCCGATTCCCAGCGGACGCAGCGGGATGAGGCCCGGCCACGGGGCACCCTGGGGATCGCGGCGGGCGGTGGACGGCGGGGGAGACGGGTAGGAGGGCGTGGTCACCGCTCCATCGTGACATCCGGCGGCGGTGCTGTCGGCCGTCAAGGGCGTGACCTCGGCGGCCGCGGGTCCGCGCCACGAGCCGGTTTCCGCCTGTCGCGGACGACAGCGGCCCGGTGGCGGGCGGCCATGTCACCATGGGGGCATGAGATCGCGCGTTCTTGTCGTCGACGACGACCCGGCACTGGCCGAGATGTTGACCATCGTCCTGCGGGGGGACGGTTTCGACACCGCGGTCGTCCGGGACGGGTCCAAGGCGGTCGAGGCGTTCCGCGAGACCCATCCGGATCTGATCCTGCTGGACCTGATGCTGCCCGGGATGTCGGGGCTGGAGATCTGCAAGGAGATCCGGCAGGAGTCGGGCCTGCCCATCATCATGCTGACCGCCAGGACCGACACCGTGGACGTGGTGCTCGGCCTCGAGGCCGGTGCCGACGACTACATCGTCAAGCCGTTCAAACCCAAGGAGCTCACGGCCCGAATCCGCGCGCGGCTGCGACGCACCGACGTGACCTCGGCCGAGCGGCTGCGCGTCGCCGACATCGACATCGACGTCCTCGGCCATCAGGTGAGCCGCGACGAGGAGCAGATCTCGCTCACCCCGCTGGAGTTCGACCTGCTCGTGGCGCTGGCCCGCAAGCCCCGCCAGGTCTTCACCCGCGAGGTGCTGCTCGAGCAGGTGTGGGGTTATCGACACGCCGCCGACACCCGGCTGGTCAACGTCCACGTGCAGCGGCTGCGGAGCAAGATCGAGCGGGACCCGGAACGTCCCGAAGTGGTCCTGACCGTCCGTGGCGTCGGATACAAGGCCGGCACCCAGTAATGCGGGGCGTGCCGGGATGAACCGGCCGTCCGTGGCGGTACCGGGACGGCTGTCGGCGGAACCGGTGATCGAGCCGGTGACAGGACCGGCGGAGCCGGACCCGTCCCGCTCCGCCCTGGCCCGGCAGCGGCTCGGACTACTCGGTCAGTTCCTGGTCCGTTCGCTCTGGGTGCGGGTCATCCTGGCCACCCTGCTGCTGTCCGTCATGGTGATGGGCGTGCTGGGGATCGCGCTGCAGGGCCAGATCACCGCGCGCCTGATGCAGAACAAGTTGGACGCGGCCATCGCCGAGGTCGGCGCGGCCCGGGGGTCCGCCGCGGACAATCTGGTCGGTGCCGAGGTCGACCCGAGTCAGGTGCCGCGGAAGCTCAACCTCGCGCTGGAGCAACTCGCCGATCCGGCCCGGGCCGGCGACGGCAGCGGCCAGGGGTCCAACGCCGGCGTGTTCGAGCCGGTGCTGATCTCTCCCCGGCCACTGCTCGCCGACGAGGTCACCGCCGGGCCGGCCAAGGATGTTCCCGCCGCGCTGCGGGCGCGCATCGCCGCCGGCCAGCTCGCCAGCCAGTACGTCACCGTTGTCCGGGACGGGGTCCGGCTGCCGGCTTTGGTCGTCGGGGCCCCGGTCAGCACCCGCAACGACACCTACGAGCTGTACCTGATCTACCTGTTGTCGGGCGAGCAGCGGACGCTGGATCTGGTCCGCAACACCCTGCTCGTCGGTGGCACCCTGTTGGCGTTGCTGCTGGCGTTGATCGCGGCGCTGGTCGCCCACCAGGTCGTGCGTCCGGTCCGGCGGGCGTCGGCCGCGGCGAGTCGACTCGCGGCCGGCGCGCTCGACGAGCGAATGGCGGTGAAGGGTCCGGTGGAGCTGGCCCAGCTCTCGCGGTCCTTCAACGGCATGGCGCAGGCGATCAAGGCCCAGATCAGCCGGCTGGAAGAATTCGGGCAGCTGCAGCGCCAGTTCACCTCCGACGTCTCCCACGAGCTGCGGACGCCGCTGACCACGGTCCGGATGGCCGCGGATCTGCTGCACGCGGACCGCGACGAGCTGCCACCCCATCTGGCCCGGTCCACCGAGCTGATGGTCGACGAGCTGGACCGGTTCGAGGACCTGCTCGCCGATCTGCTCGAGATCAGCCGCTACGACGCCGGGATGGCCGAACTGAGCGCGGAGGTGATCGACCTCCGATCCGTCATCGGCAACGCGATCTACACGGTGACCAGCATCGCCACCGTCGCGAAAGTGCAGATCATCACGATGCTGCCGGACGAGCCGGTCCGGGTCCAGATCGACTCCCGCCGCATCGAGCGGATCCTGCGCAACCTGCTGGCCAACGCGATCGACCACGCCGAGGGGCACCCGGTGGAGGTGGAGGTCGCCGCGGACGACACCGCGGTCGCGGTGGTGGTGTCCGACTCCGGGGTAGGACTGAAACCCGGCGAAGCGGGCCTGGTCTTCAACCGCTTCTGGCGGGCCGACCCGTCCCGGCAGCGGCAGACGGGTGGCACCGGGCTCGGACTGTCCATCTCGCTGGAGGACGCCCGGTTGCACGGTGGCTGGCTGCAGGCCCACGGACGCCCGGGCGAAGGGGCCCGGTTCCGGCTGACGCTGCCCCGGAAGCAGGGCACCCTACTGCTCGGATCGCCGCTCCCGCTGGATCCCGACGAGGCCGCGGACCCGGTCGGTCCGGCGTCGACCAGCCAGTTCACGCATTCGGTACCGGTCATGCAACTCCCGGTCAGCGCGGTACCGGTGGGTCCGCAGAGCGGTGACGGGCTGCTCAGCGCCACCGCGCTCGCCGCGTTGTCCAGCGGCTTCCACTCCGGTGCGGCCGCCGACCCCGGCGACGTGCGGACGGAGCCGTCGTGAAGCGTTCCCGGGTCGCGGTCTGGGCGATGGCGGTGCTGCTCGCCCTGACCGGGTGCGCCACCGTGCCGAGCAGCGGGGAGCCCATCGACTACTCGCAGGTCGCCGACCCCGGCACCCAGGTGCGGGACACCGCCCCGGCCGAGGGGCTGTCCACGCAGGAGGTCGTCCGCGGCTTCGTCGCCGCCGGGACCAGGATCGACCAGGACCTTCAGCTGCTGGCGGCTCGCTCGTACCTGACCGATACCGCCAAGGCGTCCTGGTGGACGGGCCAGGGCGGCGTGATGATCCTGGCCGCGAGCCCCCGCTACGACGTGGTCGAGGGCGACGACGACGTGGTCCAGCTGTCCGGCAGCACGGACGGCTACCTGGCCCCCGACGGCGCCTACGTGCCCACCCCGCGACAGGAGTTCACCGTGTCGGTGAGCCTGCAGCAGGTCGACGGCGAGTGGCGCATCGCCACCCCGCCGGGGCAGCTGATCATGTCGGTCAACGACTTCAACCTGGCCTTCACCCAACGTGAGGTCTACTTCCTCGACAACGCCGGGACCGGCGTGGTCCCGGACCGGCGCTGGCTGCCCAACAGCTCGTTGTCCCCCGGCACCGTGGTCAGTCGGCTGGTGGATTCGGTGATCGACGGGCCGAGCACACCGCTGATCGGTGCTGTCCGCAACAACCTGCAGGGGGCTCGGCTGCGGGTGCCGATCGCCACCGCCGACGGGGTCCTCCAGGTCGACATCACCGGCCTGCCGTCGCTGACCACGGCTGCGGCGCGTGGGGTCGCCGCTCAGCTGGTCTACACCCTGCGGTTGGATGCCGCCCGCATCCGCATCCTGGTGGACGGCACCCCACTCGACGCGAACCAGGCCATCTGGACGGCCGGCGTGCTGGGGTCCTTCGACCCGGACGGCGTTCCCGGGTCCGGCGCCACCAGCACGGTCGGCTATTACGTCGACGGCGACGGTGCCCTGGTCAACCTGCGGGGGGTGCCGCTCTGGGGCGATGCCGGAACCGGCGCGCTGGCCGGGGTCAGCGCGGCGATGTCGGCTGCCACCGGTGACCTCGCTGTCGTCGGTGGTCCGGACGGGGCGCAGACCCTGTTCGTCGGGGCGCCACTGACCCAGGTCCCGATGGAGCCGCGGTTGACCGCTGCGACCTTCACGCCACCGTCGTTCTCGCGGGCCGGTGACGAGGTGTGGTCGGTGATCAACGGCGCGAACAACCCGGAAGTGGTCAGACTTCTCACCGACGGCAGTCGCTACCCGGTCGACTCGTCGAGCCTGGCCGGGCTGGGCGCGGTGACCGGGCTGGCGCTGTCGCCCGACGGAGCCCGCGTCGCGGTCATCGCCGACACCTCTCTCTACCTGGCGTCGGTCATCTACACCGATGACACCCACACCACCGGCGACGCGGCCGCATCCGGGGTGGCCACCCTGGGGGTCCCGGTGCGGTTGCGCAACGATCTCGCAGTGCGGGCGGTGGTCTGGTCGAACTCGCTGGACCTGCTGGTGGCGGCGTCCGACCAGGCCAGCACTTACCGGGCGGTATGGCGGGTCGGCCTGGACGGTCGGCAGCGTGCGCCCTTCACGACCCGCGGGATCGTCGCCGATGTGGACGCCGTCAGCACCACCGGGGCGTTGCCCACCCTGATCA
Organism: Nakamurella sp.; assembly: GCA_039916325.1. Taxonomy (GTDB): domain Bacteria; phylum Actinomycetota; class Actinomycetes; order Mycobacteriales; family Nakamurellaceae; genus Nakamurella. Next base: position 18,471 of record JBDSLP010000130.1, read on the forward strand.
GCTCCGGCGGGCAGATCCTGCAGCTCAGAGGGGATGACGGCGGGGGCGAGTGGGTGACCGCCAACCCCGACGGCGGATCCGCGGCCGGCCGCTGGCCGCTGTATCCGTCCTGATCCAGGAGCGGCTGGGTCGACCGCGGGGTCGACGGTCCGCGCCGCTGCCCGTCCACAAGGCTGTCCCGGGGTCGGGTTGTCCACATCGGACGCCGGGGCGTGCGTCGCGCTGAGGGGGGACCGGCAGGCTCGCCACCATGTGGGCCACCCTGCTCGATCTCGTCCTGCCGCGTACCTGTCCCGGCTGCGGTTCCGGTGTGCCCTGGTGTGACACGTGCGCGGCCGAGCTGGATGGCCGCCCGCGACGGGTGATACCGCCGCCGTCGGAGGAGGACTCGGAACTGCCGCCGGCCTACGCGATGAGCCGATACCGGGGTCCGGTCCGGGCTGCGGTCATCGCCGCGAAGGAGCACGGACGCCGTGACCTGCCCGGCCTGCTGGGGGTTTCCCTGGGAGCCGCCCTCGCCCGGTTGGCGTCCGTCGCCGTGATCACGGCGCCGCTGTGGCTGGTGCCCGCCCCCACCCGACCCGCCGCCGCACGTCGCCGGGGTGGTGACCCGATGACCTTGATGGCCCGGACCGCCGCGCCGATCCTGCAGTCCGCCGGGCACCGGACCGGGGTGTCGCCGTGTCTGTTCACCGGGCGTGGGGCCCGGGACTCGGTGGGGCTGGACGCGGCTGCGCGCCGAGCCAACCTGGAGGGCCGCATCCGCTGGCGGGAGTCCGGCGCACCACCGCCCGGAGCAGCCGTCGTGCTGGTGGACGACGTCCTGACCACCGGCGCCACGGCCGCTGCGGCAAGTCGGTTCCTGCGCGCCCGCGGGCACCCGGTTCAGGCCGTGCTCACGCTGGCCGCGGTGCCCGCGTTGTCACGCTGACCAGCCGGTATGACGGTCGGTCCACGGCGTGAACGGCGCTTCCCGCACGGCGTCGGCGCCGGGTCGGACGCCGTTCAGACGCCGTTCAGACGCCGATCGGACGCTGGGCAGGCGCTGTCCAGGTGCCGTGCAGGCGTCTGTGGACCGCTCTTGCGAAGTGGGCCACTTCGCGTACGGTCGGGCGTACATCCCTCGGCGCAGGGCATCGCGTACGCCGCACCCGGTTTCCCGGGGGACAGGCGTTCCCCCCTGCAGGCCCAGCCGGCTCATCGCAGCCGGAGCGAAGGAGGAGATGTGGACATCGTTGTCACCGGTCGTAACGTCGAGGTGCCCGAGCACTACCGGACCAAGGTCGCCGAAAAGCTCGCCAGGATCGAGCGGTACGACTCCAAGATCGTCCGCGCCGAGATCGAGCTCAGCCACGAGGCCAACCGGCGGTTGTCCAAGGTCTGCCAGAAGGTTGAGATCACTCTGGTGACCAAGGGCCCCGCAGTGCGTGCGGAGGCCAAAGCAGAGAACTTCTACGCCGCCCTCGAGCAGGCGTTCGACAAGCTGGAGAACCGCGCACGGCGCGCCCACGACCGCCGCCAGCACAAGCACCACGAGCGGACCCCGATCGCCGCTCTGCCGCACGACGGCGCGCTGACGGGCTCCCTGGTCGACGAGGCCCTGGAACACCAGAACGGATCGGTCGCGACGCTCACGGACCCCGCGGAGGACGACTTCGCGCAGGGCAGCGACGGCGGCCCCGGCCGGGTTGTCCGGATCAAGGACCATCCCGCTGAGCCCATCACCGTCGACCAGGCGCTGTTTCAGATGGAGTTGGTGGGCCATGACTTCTACCTGTTCAACGACGCGGACACCGGACTGCCCACCGTGGTCTACCGGCGGCACGGCTTCGACTACGGACTGCTGCGCCTTTCCTGACCTGCCTTTCCGCCCTGCACCCGACCTGCTTCTCAAGGACTGCTCGGACGCGCCGCCACCCGCGGCCGGCGACGGCGATCGTGTTGCCACGGATCGCGCCGGCCGCGAGTGGGTCACGTGGGGTCACCGCCGGTGGCGAACGGGCGGAATCGGCCACCGGCCCCGGAGGGCGACCCGCTGCCGCTGGTCAGCGCCTACCATGGACGAGTCGAGGACGCCTCGGCTGCTGCACGCTGCCATGTACGTGCGGGTCGGGGGACAGCTCGCGACACGCGACCAGCGGACACCGGGTCGCGGTGACACCCACGGGTGCTTGCCGCGGGTCGGCGGCCGATTGACTGACTGAGGGTGAACACGTGGTTTTTTCCCGCCTGCTGCGAGCCGGTGAAGCGAAGACGGTCAAGCGCCTGCGCACCATCGCCGACCACATCAACGGCCTCGAGGACGATTACACCGGTCTGACCGACGCGGAGCTGCGCGGTCACACCGACACGTTCAAGGCGCGGTTGGCCGACGGTGAGTCGTTGGACCATCTGCTCCCGGAGGCGTACGCCGTGGTCCGGGAGGCCGCCAAGCGCACCCTGGGTCAGCGGCACTTCGACGTCCAGTTGATGGGTGGCGCCGCGCTGCACCTGGGCAACATCGCGGAGATGAAGACCTGTGAGGGCAAGACTCTGGTCTCCACCCTGCCGGCGTACCTCAATGCGCTCGCCGGCAACGGCGTTCACATCGTCACGGTCAACGACTACCTGGCCAAGCGCGACAGCGAGTGGATGGGCCGGGTACACCGCTTCCTGGGTCTGGAGGTCGGGGTCATCCTGGGCCAGATGACGCCGGAGGAGCGCAAGGTCGCCTACGACGCCGATATCACCTACGGCACGAACAACGAGTTCGGCTTCGACTACCTGCGCGACAACATGGCCTGGTCCAAGGACGGGCTGGTCCAGCGCGGTCACACCTTCGCGATCATCGACGAGGTCGACTCCATCCTGATCGACGAGGCCCGGACGCCGCTGATCATCTCCGGCCCCTCGGACCAGTCGTCCAAGTGGTACGGCGAGTTCGCCCGGCTGGCCCCGCGACTGGTGAAAGAGGTCGACTACGAGGTCGACGAGTCCAAACGGACCGTGGGCGTCAGCGAGGAGGGCGTCGCCAAGATCGAGCGTGCGCTGGGCATCGACAACCTCTACGAGTCGGTCAACACCCCGCTCGTCGGCTTCCTCAACAACTCGCTCAAGGCCAAGGAGCTGTACAAGAAGGACCGCGACTACATCGTGGTCTCCGGTGAGGTGCTCATCGTCGACGAGTTCACCGGCCGGGTGCTGCACGGTCGGCGCTACAACGAGGGCATGCACCAGGCGATCGAGGCCAAGGAGGGTGTCGAGGTCAAGGCGGAGAACCAGACGCTGGCCACCATCACGCTGCAGAACTTCTTCCGGCTCTACGAGAAGCTCGCCGGGATGACCGGCACCGCCCAGACCGAGGCGGCCGAGCTCAACCAGACCTACAAGCTGGGTGTGGTCCCGATCCCGTCGAACCGCCCCGTTCGGCGTCTCGACGAGGCCGACCTCATCTACAAGGGCGAGGACGCCAAGTTCGACGCCGTCGTCACCGACATCGCCGAGCGCCACGAGAAGGGCCAGCCGGTCCTGGTCGGTACCGCCAGCGTGGAGAAGTCCGAGTTGCTGAGCAAGAAGCTCCTCCGGGCCGGTATCCCGCACGAGGTCCTCAACGCCAAGAACCACGCCCGGGAGGCCGCGATCATCGCGCAGGCCGGCCGGGTCGGTGCCGTCACAGTGGCCACCAACATGGCCGGTCGTGGCACCGACATCATCCTCGGCGGGAACGTCGACTTCGCCGCTGACCTGGAGCTGCGTACCGAGGGGTTGAGTCCGCTGGACACCCCGGAGGAGTACGAAGCCGGGTGGAAGGAAGCGGTCGAGGCGGCCACCAAGAAGACCGCGGCCGAGGCCGAGAAGGTTCGCAACGCCGGCGGCCTGTACGTCCTGGGCACCGAGCGGCACGAGTCCCGCCGGATCGACAACCAGCTGCGTGGTCGCTCCGGGCGGCAGGGCGATCCGGGCGAGTCCCGGTTCTACCTCTCCCTCGGCGACGACCTGATGCGTCGGGTCGGCGGCCAGACCGTGGAGGCGCTGATGACCCGGTTGCGGATGCCCGAGGACATGCCGATCGAACACAACTTCGTGTCCAAGGCGATCAAGAACGCCCAGACCCAGGTCGAGCAGCAGAACTTCGAGATCCGCAAGAACGTTCTCAAGTACGACGAGGTGATGAACCAGCAGCGCACGGTCATTTACGACGAGCGCAAGCGGGTGCTCAACGGGGAGGATCTGCACGAGCAGGTGCAGCACATGGTCACCGACGTCGTCGAGGCCTACGTCACCGGTGCGACCAGCGAGGGGTACTCCGAGGACTGGGACACCGACGCGCTGTGGGCGGCGCTGAAGACGCTGTACCCGGTCGGACTGACCCCCGAAGGAGTGGCCAAGGACCACGGCGACCTCTCGGCGGACAGCCTGAAGGCTGCGGTGCTGGACGACGCCCGGGCGGCCTACAGCCGCCGCGAGGAGACCCTCGGAGCGCCGATCATGCGCGAGCTCGAGCGCCGCGTGGTGCTGTCGGTGCTCGATCGCAAGTGGCGTGAACACCTCTACGAGATGGACTACCTCAAGGAGGGCATCGGCCTGCGAGCGATGGCCCAGCGTGATCCGCTGATCGAGTACCAGCGCGAGGGCTACGACATGTTCCAGGCCATGCTCGATTCGCTCAAGGAGGAGTCGGTCGGCTTCCTCTACAACCTGCAGGTGCAGGTCACCGCGGCCGAGCCGGCTCCGGCGGCCGAAGCGGTGCCGGCGGTGGGTACGGCGCCGGTCGCGCCGGCAGCCGTCAGCGCCCGGACCAACGGCGCGGGCAACGGTGCGGTGGCACACGGCGTGGCGGCCCACGGCGGATCGGTTCAGGGTGCCTCGGCCCACGCCGACGAGGTGGCCCACAGTGCGCCGTCCCGGCCCGCCGGCCGGCAGCAGGTCCGTCGCCAGCAGCGTCCCGTCGAGGCCCTGCCCAGCCAGCAGAAGGTGACCGTTCCGGTGGCCGAGGGAGCGTCCGCGCTGCGGGCCAAGGGCCTCGGCGCGCCGGTGACCAGGCAGCAGCAGCTGACCTACACCGGGCCCAGCGAAGACGGCGGCGCCCAGACCACCGGCGCTCGTCAGGGTGCCGCTGCGGACACCGTCGATCCGAACGGCATCTCCCGCAACGCACCATGCCCCTGCGGGTCGGGCCGGAAGTACAAGCTCTGCCACGGTCGCCCGGGAGCCTGAGCCGCCGGGGTTTCGCCCCGGACAAAGCCCGAGAACTCCCGCCACTGATGTCCGGTGGCGGGAGTTCTGTCTCAGGTCGTCGCGGGCCGGTGAGGACCGCCGGTCAGCCGATCTGCAGGGCGGTCACCCGCCATCGGCCGTCGATACCCTGCAGCCGGAAGGCCAACGCGGCGGCCCGGGCCCCGCGGCGGAACACCGCAGAGGCCTCGGCAATCCCATCCGTCGGTTCGCTGGCCCGCACTGACATGAGCTTCGGTGGCGCACCACCCGCCCGCACCCGGAGCTTGAGCGCGGCGAACACCTCGGGCGAGCAATGGGCGCTGAGCTGGTTGAGCTGACGCAGCCCGGCCAACGCCTCGATCACGGCACGCGCCAGTACCCCGGCAGTCTCCCGCGGGTCGGGCAGCCCACTGCGAGCCGTGCGCTCGACCCCCATGTCGGTGTCGTTGCACCAGCTCGGCACCGTCCAGTCGACGACCGGGACCCCGACCGAGCGGCTCCACGTCCAGCGGGCCACAGCGGTGGAGACCGGCCCGAATCCGGGCCGCTCGTCGTCGAACGGCGGCTCGCAGTCCGGCACGGCGGCCAGATGGGTGCGACGGTGGCTCGGCTGAGGGTGGACGGCAGTGCGGGCTGCCGGAGCCGCTGCCGCCGGCCGGGTCCGGGTGGCGACCGCCGGCCGGGTGCCGGCGGTAGCTCTGCCCGCGGTTGCTCTGCCCGCGGTAGCGCTACCGGCCGATCGACCGGCGGTGAGGTGGTCGGGGGCCGGCCGCGCTGTCGACGGGTGCTCGAGCTCCGAGCGGTCGTCGGCGGGGCGGTCGATGGGGCGGTCGGTGGCGGGCATCGTGGGGCTCGACAGTGCGGTGGTCATTACTGGGCGTCCTGACGGTCGGAGGGAACGGAGAGCTGCCAGCCGGGCTCGATGCGGTCCGGATCTGCCCCGATGAGAGCGCGATTGGCGTCGTACCAGCGGGGCCACTCGGCGGCGATGTGTGCGTTGCCGGCGTCGGCCGGAAGGTGCGCCGCGGCGATGGACCACAGGGAATCACCGGGCACCACGGTGACGGCGTCAGCGTCAGCGTCGGCGTCGGTGGAGGTCGGTGGCGTCACCGGTGAGGTCGTCGACGGGACGGGCCTCGGCGTCGCTGCTGGGCCCACCGCGGCCTCGGCGGGCGGAGCCGGCTCGGCAGGCCCCCCCTCGGTGACAACGGTGGGTGCGGTGGGTGCAGGGGTCATGTGGGTGGCCCCGGCCGCACCGGGTGACGACGGGGCTTCCGCCGGGACCGCCGGGAATGACTCAGCCGGGAACGATTCAGCCGGGAACGATTCAGCCGCGGACGACGCGACGGGTGTGTCGTCGACGCTGGTGGCGGCCGGGGAGGCGGCAGCCGGCTGCGAGACATCCGGCTCCGGGGCGTCCATCGGCCAGTCGAGCACCATCGTGAGGGGGACTGTGGACCCGGTCGCATCGGCGGAATCCGGGCCGGTCACGAGCTGCTCTGCGCCGGCGGTGGCGACCGCCGTTTCCGCCGCGGCGACGGTTGCGGGGGCGCAGCCGGCCATGGCGCTCAGCGATCCGACGCCCAGCGCGGTGACGACCACGCCGCGGAACGCCCGGGGCAACAGCACCCGAGCCGAACGGGTGATGATCAACTCTGCCCGCCGGCTGCCTCTGGTGATCCGGGCGCCGATCACCACGAGCAGCACGCCACTCAGCCAGGCGGCGAGCGCCCAGGTCAGCACCGTCGCGACGGTCATTGCCAGGCGATCGACCTGGCCCGAGATCCCGATCGTCGAATTCGCCGAGAAGACCTCGCCCGGGCTGGGCAGCACCGTGACCAGCAGGGCCACCACCGTACCGGCCGCTACCAGGGCCAGGGCGGCTCCCGGAGGCACTGATGGCCGCACTGAAGCGCTTAATCGACTCGTTTGCCGCCATTGGCTCTCGTTTGGCATGGAACGACAGTAAGAACTTAACTGGCCTCAAGTCAAGGCAAACGACGTCAAACGAAGGGATAAGAACCGTTCGGGTTGGTGGTTGAGCCGGCGGTGAGGGATTGTGTCGGCGCGCGGATCTCCTTCACCCGGAGGAGCTACGTTCACCCGTGTGCCGAGATCTTTGGTGGATGTGCTCACGAATGGACAATGGGCCGTGGTCTGGTGGACCGGTGCGGTGGGAAGAACTCTTCGAAGATCTGGATCGGCAGTTCGAGGAACTGCTCGACGCGGCCGAGGATGCAGAGCAGGGCGACCGCGTCCGGGTCGAGTACGGCACGGTCTCGGCCGCGCAACGCCTGGCCGGATCGCTCGGCGGTGTGCTGCGCATCCGTCTCGCGGGCGGGCAGCGGGTCTCCGGACGTCTGACGCGGGTGGGTGTGGACTGGCTGTTGCTCCGCGAATCCGAGTCGACCGATCTGCTGGTGGCGTGGGCGGCGGTGACGGGTGTGGAAGGGCTGTCCTGGCAGACCGGCTCCCCGCTCGGGGCGGTGGATCAGCGCTTCGACCTGCGCAAAGCGGTCCGATCGGTGGCTCGCGACCGGGCTCCCGTCAGCGTGCACACCGCCCACGGCGCCGAACTCACGGGCACCGTCGACCGGGTCGGCGCCGACTTCTTCGAGCTGGCCGCGCACGCGGCCTGGGAGATACGCCGGCGTGCGGCCGTCCAGGGCGTTGTCCTGGTGCCGTTGGCGTCCGTGGTGATGATCCGATCGGTGCCACTGGCATGAGCGGGCGATACGGCGGCGGCAGATCGTGCGCCGGACTTAGGTCAGTGGTCGGCGGACTCCGCCGGCTGCGTCATCTCGGCGGGCATTTCGGCCAGTTGGGCCGCGGTCCGGCGGTAGGCCTGCTCGATGTACTCCTCGAGCTTGGACCGCTCCACCCGCCACTGGTTGCGGCCACCGATCTGGATGCCCTGCAGGTCACCGCTGCGGACCAACGCGTAGGACTGCGACGCGGAGATGTTGAGGATCTCGGCCACGTCCGCCAGCGTCAGGAAGCGGTCGGTCGTCATGATGCGCCCTCTCGGTTGGTCCGTTGGTCGGGGGTTCGGCTGCTCGGGACGTCGGTGGTCGGGGGTTCGGGCGGCGCGGGGGGCCGGGCGGCGCGCGGGTTCAGGCGGCGCGGGGGGTACGGGCCGAACGACCTGTGGACACCGCCCCGGAAGAGACCGCTTGATGTTCTTTGATGTGATCCTGACATCGACCGTGCACGTTGACACCAGATTATCCACACCGTGCTCGATCGCCATGATCGACGCGGACCAGCAGGGGAGCAGTTGATGGCACTTCGGCAACCGTCCCGGTCGCCGCGACGGCTGACCACGCCGCGGTGGCTGGATCCGCGGATCATCGGCGGCATCCTGTTGGTGGTGGTTGCGGTGGTGGTCGGCTCCCGCGTGGTGGCGGCCAGTTCGCAGACCGCGCCGATCTGGTCGGCGACCCGTCCGCTGGCGGTCGGTACGGTGCTCGCCGCCGGCGATCTGGAGGCGGTCGACGTCAATCTCGGGGCGGCCGGCTCGCGCTACGTCGGTGCCGGATCGGACCCGGTGGGCCGCGAGGTCGCCGTTCCGTTGCAGCCCGGTGAGCTGGTGCCTGCCGCAGCATTGGGTCGGCCGGCGTCGGGGCGGGTCGTCGTCGTCCCGGTGCCGGCGGACAAGTTCCCGCCGGGCGTCGACCACGGCTCGGTCATCGACCTGTACCTGTCCTCGGAGTCGCTCAGCGGGGGCACCACCACCGTCGACACCGCACTCCTCGAAGCGGCCCTGACCGTGCAGTCGGTCACGGCTCCGTCCGCCGGCGGGCTGTCCGGTGCCTCGGCGACCCGTTACCAGGTGGCGGTCCTCGTCGACGCCGAGACCGCCGATCGGCTGGTCCGGACCCTCCCGCAGGGCGAAGCCGTGGTGGTCCTGGTGGCGGCCGGATGACCACGGTCACGCCGGGTGTCGTGACCGCCGGATCCGGCCAGTCGTGGGAAGCCGAACTGGTCACGACGCTGGAACGGCCGGGCGCGCCGATGACGGTGGTGCGTCGCTGTGCCGACATCGGCGAGGTGCTGGCCACCGCCGCCACCGGCCGGGCCAGGATCGCGGTGGTCGACGGCAGCCTGCGGCGGTTCGACACCGAGGCGGTGCAGCGGCTGCGGTCCGCGGGGGTCGTGGTCGTCGGGGTGTTCACCTCCGGCGACGTGCGGTCCAGGGCCCGGCTCGAGCGACTCGGGGTCACGGCGCTGGTCGGCGACAGCGACGGGCCCGAAGCGGTGCTCACGGTGGCCCGCCAGGCGGTCGCCGCCGGCGGGGGGCGGACGTCAGCCGCCGGTGCGCCGGCCGATCCGGGTCGGGCGCTGCCCCCCTCGTCGGTTCCGCCTCCCGAGCCGTCGGCGACGTCCGATGCGCCCGACCGAGCGTCGGGCGAGGTGATCGTGGTCTGGGGCCCGACCGGCGCCCCGGGGCGGTCCACGGTGGCGGCCGGCCTGGCCGACGCGTGGGCCGACCGGGCCGTCGACACCCTGCTGGTCGACGCCGATGTCTACGGCGGGGTACTGGCCAGCGCCTTCGGGGTCCTGGAGGAATCGCCCGGACTGGCCGGGGCCTGCCGGTCGGCGGCCAACGGTCGGCTGACCGCTGACGATCTCGATCACTTCTGCTGGTCGGTGGGGGAGAACCTGCGACTACTCCCCGGGATCGCCCGCGCCGACCGGTGGCCGGAGCTGCGTCCGTCCGCGTTGGTGCCGCTGCTCGTCGCGGCCCGAGCGCTGGCCGCGGTCACCGTGGTGGACTGCGGGTTCTCCATCGAGGCCGACGAGGAGCTGAGCTTCGACACCCTGGCTCCGCGGCGCAACGGCGCTACCCTGGCTCTGCTGGACGCCGCGGATCGCGTGCTGGTGGTCGGATCCGCCGACCCGCCGGGGATGGAACGCCTGGTCAGAGCGCTGGCCGACCTCCG
>JBDSLP010000131.1:0-20469 GCA_039916325.1 Nakamurella sp.
ACCGAGGCCGACCGGGCGCTGGCCGCCCCGCTGGGGGATGCCGCCCTGGCGGCGGCCGGCCGCCTCGAGGCGACGTCCGGCGGCGGCGCCGAGCGGGGCTGTGCCGTCGGTCGCTGGATGCAGGGACTCTTCGGGACCGTCGGGCCGGACCGGGTGGGTGGCCGGCTGACCGACCCGGACGAGGCGCTGAACCTGTTGCGCACCCGCCCGGGAACCGATCTCGACCTCGTGGCCGGGTATCTGGATGGACTCGCCGGCCGTTGTTGAGCGCCTGAAAACGAAGTGCCTTTTACTGCGCGGTGCTCAATACAGAGCGGTGGCGAGCTTGCGGCGATAGCTGATCACGAGCGGGTCGTCGTTCCCCAGCAGCGAGAACAACTCCAGCAGATGATCCCGGGCGGCGTTGCGGTCGTCGGAGTAGAAGCGCCCCACCACGTCCACCAGGAAGGCGAACGCCTCCTCGGTCCGGCCGGTGGCGAAGAGCAGGTCCGCGGCGACGAACTGGGCCGGCAGGTCGTCTGGGGAGGCCGCCGCCGACTCGACGGCATCGGCGGGCAGGTCCGTCGCCCGCTCCTGGAACCGTAGCTGCGCGACGGCGAGGGCGGCTTCGGTGTCGTTCGGGTCCTGCGCGGCGAGGGCCTCGTAGGCGGCGATCGCCCCGGCGAGATCGCCGGCCTCCAGCGCATCCTCGGCCTGCTCGACCAGCGGATCCACCGGCGCGTCGACCGCGGCCGCGTCGTCCCCAGCCGCCCCCACCGTCCCGGGCAGCCGGTCGGCGACCGCCTCGACCAGGCCCTGCACCCACGCGGTGATCTGAGCCTCGGGCTGCTCACCGGTGAAGGCGTCGACCGGCTGCCCGGCCGCGACCGCGATGACGGTGGGGATGGTCTGGACACCGAAGGCCTGGCCGATCCGCGGCTGGGTGTCCACGTCGACCCGGGCCAGCGCGATGGCGCCGCCGTACTGGCCGACGATGCGCTCCATCATGGCCGAGACCTGCGCCGACACCGGCGAGCGGGCCGAACCCAGGTCGACCAGGACCAGGGTCTGCATGGACCTCTCCACCACCTCGGTCGGGAAGTTCGCCTCGGTGACGTCGGTGACCCAGGTTGCGACCACGGCGTCGGTCGGGGCGGAGGCGCCGGCGGGACCGGCGGTGGGGGTCGGGGGGCGCTTGAGCGCGGACAGGTCGACCGCCCGGGAGAAGGCGGCGGACAGCGCCGTCGGGTCGGTGCGCGGGTTGCTTCGGGTCATACCTGTGATTCTCCATCCTGCTAGCGTCTGCACCGTGACAGAGACCGCGGTGCCGTTCGACCTCATCGCCAAAGCCGCCCAGACCTGGCGGGAGCGCATCGGCCCGTCGGAGTCTATGGAAGCGGTCAGCAACATCATGCGGGTGCAGCAGATCCTGCAGGCCGCGGTGGACGAATCGTTGCGGCAGCACGGGCTGACCTTCGCCCGGTACGAGGCGCTGGTGCTGCTGTCGTTCTCGAGCCGGGATTCGCTGCCGATGCGACTGATGGGCGAACGCCTGCAGCTGCACCCGACCTCGATCACCAACATCGTCGACCGGCTCGAGGCCGACGGTCTCGCCCAGCGGCTGCCCCATCCCACCGATCGGCGCACCACGCTCGTCACCCTCACCCCCACCGGGCGCAAGCGCCTGACCGAAGCCACCCAGAGCGTGCTCAAGACCGACTTCGGCTTCGTCGGTCTGGAGCCGGGCGAGCTGATCCAGCTCTCGTCGCTGCTCACCAAACTGCGCAAGGCGGCCGGGGACTTCTGATCGTCAGGCGGCGTCCCAGCGGAACAGCCGGGTCGCGATGAACGTCAACCCGGCCGCGAAACCGAGCAGGATGAGTATCGGCAGCAGCGCGGACGAGGGACCCTGCCCCCGCACCAGCACGTCCGACAGGCCGGACACCAGGTAGCCCATCGGCATGATCTTGCTGATCACGATGAGCCAGCCGGGTGCCGCGATCAGTGGGATGAACGCCCCCGACAGGAACCCCATCGGCAGCGTGATGAGGTTGGCCAGGCCCGAGCCGCCCTCGGACGTCTTGGCGATGGATCCGACCAGCAGTCCGATGGCCAGGAACGCGAGCGTCCCGGCGATGGTCAGCGGGATCGCCATGTACCAGGCCCCGGACAGTCTCAGCCCCAGGAGCATGGACACGCCGATCAGCAGCACCAGCTGGAACACCGCGACCACCAGGGACACCACCACCCGCGCACCGACCACCGCACCGGTGGCCACCGGCGCGAGCCGCAGCCGCCTGAGCAGTTTGCTGTTGCGCCAGGTGATCAGCGTCAACGCCGCCCCGAAGGTGGCCCCGATGGTGATGCCGTAGCTGATCATCCCGGGCGCGACGTACTGGATGCCCTTGAGTGACTCGTCCTCGACCTGGGTCACCTGCAGGCTGTAGGTCGGCTGGACCTGGGCGACCGCCAGGTTGGTGGTGTCCACGAACGACGACAACACGCCCTGCACGGTCGCCGCGGCGACCTGGTCGGCCCGGGAGACGTGCACGACCAGCGCGTCGCCCCGCTGTTCCACCGCCGCCGCGGCGTCGCCGGTGCGGACCGCCGCCAGCGCCGCGTCCAACCCCTCGGCCGGTTGCAAATCAAAGACCTCGTCGAAGCCCGCCCGCGCCTGGGCCGGTAGAGCGGTGATGAAGGCCACGTCCCCGACCGGGATGAGTTTCTGCTTCGACGCAGTACCCCCGCCGCCGAACACCACCCCGAAGATCAGGATGAAGAACAACGGGAAGAACACGGTGAAGAAGAGCGTCAGCCGGTCCCGGTAGAAGCCTTTGAGCATCGCCAGCGCCAACGCCACGAATCCCGTCACACCCGGTACTCCCGTCCGGTGAGGTCGAGGAAGACGTCCTCGAGCGTCGCGCCCCGCACCTGCAGGCCGGCCAGCGCGTCGGCATCGGCCAGCGCGGACAACACCCGCGCCGGTTCCCGGGTGCTGATGACGGTCGACGTCGCTTCCGCCTCGACGTGCTCCGCTCCGGGGATCGCCGCCGCCTGCGCGGGCGTGAGGACGCCCCGCTCCACCGAGATCCGCACCGGTGCGTCCAGCGCCCGGATCAGCGCGACCGGCGAATCGAGCTGCAGGATCCGGCCGGCATCCATCACCGCGACCCGGTCGCACAGGATCTCGGCCTCGTCCATGTGGTGGGTGGTCAGCACCACGGTGCGGCCGCTCTCAGCGATCGAGGTGAGTACCGTCCACAGGTTGCGCCGGGCCTGCGGGTCCAGCGCCGCGGTCGGCTCGTCCAGGAAGACGATCTCCGGGTCGGAGATGAGCGCGCAGGCGATGGACAGTCGCTGGGACTGTCCGCCGGAGAGCTTCTCGGAGCGGACCTTCGCGCTGTCGGTGAGGCCGACCAGCTCCAGCATCTCGTCCACCCGCCGGTGGTCGACGGCGAACAGGTCGGCGAAGGTCTGCAGTTGTTCCCGCGCGGTCAGCATCTCGAAGAACGCCGAGGACTGCAGCTGGACGCCCATCCGCGGCAGCAGGGCGGGATTGCGCGGCCACGGACGCTGCCCGAGCACGCTGATCGTACCGCTGTCCGGTTCACGCAGACCCTCGACGAGTTCCAGCAGGGTGGTCTTACCCGCACCGTTGGGCCCGAGGATCCCGAAGAACTCCCCCGTGCCGACCTCGAAGGTCACTCCATCCACGGCCGCCAGTGATCCGTACCGCTTGCGCAGGTCCTGCACTTCGATGGCCTTGACCATGGGCGAACCCTAGAGGGGCAGTCCCGCCACGTCGAGGCGAAGGCCACGACATGATCTGACGCGCCCACCGGGTGACCTGGTAGACCGTCGGTGCGTGGGACGATGGGGGCATGACTTCCCGCGAATGGCTCCCGCAACAGGTCGCTTTCGAATCGGTCCGACGCGGCTACAGCCCGGAGCAGGTCAACGAATACCTGGACCGGCTGGAATACGACCTGCGCATCCTGACCGCCGACCGCGACTCCGCGACCCACCGGTTGTCGGAGACGACGGCTCAGCTGCAGGCCGCGCAGTCCGACGCCGACGAGTTACGCCACCAGCTGGACCGCACCGCGATGAGCACGCCGACGATGTCGGGTCTGTCCGAGCGCATGCAGCGGATGATCCGGCTCGCCGAGGAGGAGGCGTCGGAGATCCGGGCCCGGGCGCACGCCGACGCCGCCGAACGCCAGACCGACACCGATCAGCGCGCCGCCGACCTCGCCGAGGCGCGGCGATCCTTCGACGCGGAACGGGAGAAGGCCCGCGGCCAGCTCGCGCAGCAGGTCGAGGACATCACCCACGAGGCTCTGACCGAGAGCGAGCGGGTCCGTGGCGACGCCAGCCACGAAGCGGCCACCATCGTCGGGGCTGCCCAGGCCGAGGCCCAACGGCTGATCGCCCAGGCCACCGATCATCTCGACCGCATCACCGAGCACGCGCAGGCGATGGACGCTGCGGCAACGGAGGAGCGCCAGCGGTTGGACGCGGAGTCCCACAGCCGCCGGAAGGAGATCGAGGAGGACTTCACGATCGCCATCACCGCGCGCCGGACGCAGGCCCACCAGTACGTCGCCGAGCAGGAGGACGAATCCCGCCAGCAGGCCGAGGAGCTGGTGGCCAACGCCACCGCCGAAGCGGCGGCCCTCGTCGAGACCGCCGACGCCGAGGCCCAGCGGCGGGTGTCGCTGGCCGCGCAGGAATCGCACCGCCGGGTGGTCGAGGCCGACGCCGCGGTCGACCATCTCGTCGAACTGCGCAGCCACGTGCTCGGTCAGTTGGCCGGCCTGCGGCCGTTCCTGTCGGCGATCGACGAGGCCAGCGCGCGCGCCCACGAACTGCTGCAGGCCCGCTCCGACGAAGCCACCAAGCCGGGCGGGGGCGACTTCGATCCCGAGGTCGGCGCGGTCGACTTCAGTGCCGACGACCCCCGCGCCGCGGAGTCCGAGCCGGTCAGCTCCGGTCGCCGATCCTGACCGCGGCGAAGATCTCCGGACCCTGCTCGAAGTAGCGGGTGGACCCCCGCTGGACGAGGTTCCAGGCCAGCGCGGCGGCGACGGCCGGGCCGAGCACGAGACCGACCCAGCCCCACGCCGGGGCGACCGCAACGGTGAGCACGGCACCCACCACAGCCGGTAGCGCCAGCGCCAGACCGCCGAGGAGCACGGACAACGCCACCACCAGCGACCGGCTCTTGTGCTGCGGTGCGGCCGAGGCGAACATCGACGTCCGGGTCTGCGGCATCGCATAGGGCTTGGCCGCGGACATGTAGGCGGCCACGCCCGCCGAACCGATCAGCCCGGCCAGGCAGACGCCCAGCGCGGCCGGTACCCAGGCCACGTCGTCGCGGATCACGGCGTGCAGGACGACCCCGGCGATTACCAACACGCTGCCCGGGATGAGAACGACCACCAGATGACCGAGCATCTCACCGCGCGCTCGCGTCCGATCCCCGATGGCCACGAGATGCAGCCACATCCCGGAGCCGTCCACCCCGAACTGGTTGCCCACCTGGGTGCCCGTCATCAGCGCCCCGAAGGCGACCGCGAACAGCGAGCCGTGCCCCCGGACGACGAGGAACGGCCACAGCACGATGAACACCATGACCATCAGCCACGGCAGTCGGCGCATCGGGTCCCGCCAGACCAGCAGCCGGTCCCGGGTCGCCACCACCCGGACGGTGCCGGCGCCCGCCGGACCGAAGTCGTGGTCGCCGGCCAGCGACGACGACTCCGTCGTGGAGGGGCCGGACTCCATGGATCGGCGCAGCGCGGACGCCCACCACAGGTAGCCCCCGACTATCCCGGCGAGCGCAACGAGCAGCAACACCGCAGCGAGCCCCAGATCGCCGTCGTGGACCAGGGTGGGGATCCGGGCCAGCGCACCGGGTGGCGTCCACGCCAGGATCCTTCCCGCCGTGGACACCCCGACGCCCAGGCCCGATCCCGAGGACACCTGACCGAGTCCGAGACTGGCCGCGAAGTAGAGCAGGAACACCCCGAAGCCCACGAACATGCCCAGGTCACGTCCGCGGCGGGTGGCCATCAGGTCGGCCAGCGCGGTGGACGCCGCCCGGGACAGCCCCACGATCATCAGTAGTTGCAGCGCCATGCAGATCAGCGCGACCGGCAGCACCCCCCAGGTCGGGCTGATCATCACCGCGACACCCACGAGCACCACCAGGTTGGCCACCGGGAGCCATCCGATCATCGCGCTCACGGTCAGACCACGAAGCAGGTCGCCACGCCGCAACGGCAACAGGGCGAAGCGATGCGGGTCCAGCGTCTCGTCCACCCCGAAAGCGATGAGCGGCGTGAGCATCCAGGCGACCAGCTGGCTGGCCAGCAGCAACGCGCCGGTGGTGACTGCGTAGGTCGGGAACTGTCGCAGCATTCCCAGTCCGAACGCGGCCGCCGCGGCCAGCAGTACCACCAGGACCAGACCGGCGACAGTTCCGGCTCGCTTCACCGGCGACGCGGTCCGGATCCGGCCGGTCAGCAGGTGCCATTTCAGGCTGACGAAGAGCGCAACCATTCCAGTCCCCCCGACCCGCGGTCATCGGCCCCGACGAGGTGCATGAATGCGTCGTCGAGCGAGGCGGCGGCACCGCGAACCTCGGCGAGCGTGCCGACCGCCGCCAGCCGTCCGTGGGCCATCACCGCCACATGGGTGCAGAGCTCCTCGACCAGCGCCATCACGTGGCTGGAGAAGATGACGGTGCCGCCACCGGTGGTGTAACGGGTGAGGACGTGGCGGATGACCCTCGCCGAGACGGGGTCCACCGCCTCCAGCGGCTCGTCCAGCAGCAGTACCCGCGGTGAGTGCAGTAGGGCCGCGGCCAGTGTCACCTTCTTGCGCATCCCGGTCGAGTAGTCGGCCACCACCTTGTCACCGGCGTCGGTGAGATCCAGCACTTTGAGCAACTCGGTCGCCCGGGACGTGACCTGGTCCAGCGGCATCCCTCGGAACCGCCCCAGGTAGGTCAACAGCTCCATCCCGGACAGCCGCTCGAAGAGCCGCAATCCGTCGGGCAACACCCCCATCCGGGTCTTGGCGCCGACCGGGTCCGCCCACACGTCGTGACCGGCGATGTACGCGTGGCCGGAGTCCGGCCGGAGCAGCCCGGTGACCATCGACAGGGTGGTCGTCTTGCCTGCCCCGTTCGGTCCGACCAACCCGAAGAACGAACCCGTCGGGACGTCGAGGGTGAGCTGATCCACCGCCGCCACCCCGCCGAACTCCTTGTGCAGTCCGCGGGTGGCGAGCGCGGTGCCGACGATGGTCGGGTCCGCGTTGACGCCGGGGTACTTCAGCTCCTGCTCACTCACGGTCTCCCCGTTCAGCAGCTCAGCCGGACACGATCTGCGCCGGCACGTTCTCCGAGGGGCCGTCCCAGGTCCGCGGCAGCGGGCCGAAGCCTGGCCGCACCGCATCGACGATGGCGTCCAGCGCGGCCTCGGCCTGACCCACCCACAGGTGTTTGACCGAGGGGAAATCCCGCACCCGACACTGCGGGGTACGGGCGAACCGGTCCCGAGCCTCGGCCGGACGTAGGTAGTCGTCCAGCTCCGGCACGAGGGCAACGAGCGGTTTCCCGGCGGCTGCCCAGGCGTCCAGGTCGCCGTCTCCGGCCCGGTGCAGCGGCGGCGACAGCAGCACGGCCCCGGTGACGTCGGCCGTAGCGCCGTACCTCAGGGCCAGTTCGGTGCCGAAGGACCAGCCGACGAGCCAGCGGTCGGGCAGCTGACGTTCCACCGCGTAGGCGACCGCGGCCGCCAGGTCGAACCGCTCACCGTCGCCACCGTCGAAGGCACCGTCGCTGCGACCGGCGGCACTCACCGTGCCCCGGGTGTTGAAGCGCAGCACCGCGATGTCGGCCAGGGCCGGCAGCCGGAAGGACGCCTTGCGCAATACGTGGGAGTCCATCATCCCGGCGTGGGTGGGCAGCGGGTGCAGCGTGATCAGGGTGGCGACCGGTTCGGCGTCCAGGGGCAGCGCGAGCTCGGCGACCAGGTCGAGGCCGTCCGCGGTGCGCAGGGCGAACGGCTGTCTGCGGGCCGGCAGCATGGTGTTGGCGCCGATCCGGGTGTGGGTGGTCACAATCGCCTACCGTTCATATCGAGAGGATCAGCCAGGTCACCACGGCCGAGGGCAGCAGTGAATCCATCCGGTCCATCACCCCACCGTGACCGGGCAGCAGCGTGCCCATGTCCTTCACACCGATGTCGCGTTTGATCATCGACTCGATGAGATCACCCAGGGTGGCCGTCACGCAGACCAGTACGCCGAGCAGAGCGCCGCGCCACCAGGCGTGGTCCAGCATCAGGACGCCGGTCAACGCCCCCGCAATGGCCGCGCCGACGACGGAGCCGGCGAAGCCCTCCCAGCTCTTCTTCGGCGAGATCCGCGGAGCCATTGGGTGTTTCCCGAACGACACCCCGGCGATGTATCCGCCGGTGTCGGAGCTCACCACCACGATGATGAAGGTGAGCACCCGCTGGGCACCGTTACCCGGCGCCACCAGCAACGTCGCGAACGAGGCGAAGAACATCACGTACAGCGTCACGAACGTCGAGGCGGAGACGTCACGCAGGTAGCCGTCGGCGCCGCCGGGCAGTCGCCAGATCATGCACGCGAGCACGGTGAGCGCGATCCCGATGACCTGGGCGCGCAGGCCGTACGGCCACGCGAGGGTGATGGTGGCCACCCCGCCGACCACGATCGGGATCCAGCTGAGCACGATGCCCCGGGCCGCGAGCAGCGTGGCCCGCAGCTCCCAGACGGATGCGGCCGTGGCCGCGGCGATGACGGCGACGAAGAGCGGACGGAACAGCAGCAGTGACCCGACGACGACCACCCCGAGGACGAGCGCCACGCCGATCGCGGCGGGCAGGTCACGGCCGGTCCGGGACGGCGCGTGATCGGCCGGTCCGGGGGCGGGTGAGGTCATCGGGAGGCCAGCGCTGACGTCATCAGACCTCGAGGAGCTCGGATTCCTTGTGCCTGACCAACTCGTCGACGGTGGCGACGTAGCGGTCGGTCAGGGTCTGCAGCTCCTTCTCCGCCGTCCGCCCGTCGTCCTCGCTGACCTCGGAGTCCTTGTCCTTGACCAGCTTGTCCAGGGTGTCCTTGGTGCGGCGGCGGATGTTACGGATCGCGACCTTGGCGTCCTCGCCCTTGGCCCGCGCGGTCTTGCCGAGCTCACGGCGGCGTTCCTCGGTCAGCTGCGGGAACAGCACGCGCAGGATGTTGCCGTCGTTGCTGGGGTTGACGCCCAGGTCGGAGTCGCGGATGCCCTTCTCGATGGCCGACAGCTGGCTCATGTCGTAGGGCTTGATGACGGCCATCCGCGCCTCGGGCACGGTGATCTGCGCCATCTGGGTCAGCGGGGTCGGCGCGCCGTAGTAGTCGATCTGGATCCGGGCGAACATGTTCGGGTTGGCCCGACCGGTCCGCAGGGTCGACAGATCGTCCTTGGCGGAGGTGACCGCCTTCTCCATCTTTTCCTCGGCGTCGAACAACTCTTCGTCGATCATCTGTGAACCTTTACTCAGTAGTGACGAGGGTGCCGATCGGCTCGCCGAGGACGGCGCGGGCGATGTTGCCGTCGACCAGCAAGTTGAACACGATGATGGGCATGTTGTTGTCCATGCACAGCGTGAACGCGGTCGCGTCGGCGACCTGCAGGCCCCGCTCGATGACCTCCCGATGGGTGATCTGGGTGAACATGGTCGCGTCCGGGACCTTGCGCGGGTCGGCGTCGTAGACACCGTCGACCGCTTTGGCCATCAGGACGACCTCGGCGTGGATCTCCAGCGCGCGTTGGGCGGCCGTGGTGTCGGTGGAGAAGTAGGGCATGCCCATCCCGCAGCCGAATATGACCACGCGGCCCTTCTCCAGGTGCCGCTGGGCGCGCCGCGGGATGTAGGGCTCGGCGACCTGGCCCATCGTGATGGCGGTCTGCACCCGGGTGTCGATACCGAACTCGCGCTCCAGGAAGTCCTGCAGGGCAAGGCAGTTCATCACCGTGCCGAGCATGCCCATGTAGTCGGCGCGGGCCCGGTCGATGCCTAGATCCTGCAGTTCGGCGCCGCGGAAGAAGTTTCCACCGCCGATGACGACCGCGACCTCGGTGCCGTTGGCGACGACCTCGGCGATCTGGCGGGCCACGTTGGACACGACCTTGGGGTCGACGCCGACCTCGCCGCCGCCGAACATCTCGCCGCCGAGTTTGAGCAATACGCGCTGAAAAGGCCGGCGCACCGGGAGGTTGTCTGTCATCTGCCGATGCACCGGCCTTTCTGCAGGTAAAGCTGGGTGGCGCGGGTCAGCCGCGGGAACGCGGCCGCACCGGGTTCAGCCGGCGCCGACCTCGAACCGCGAGAACGCGGTCACGGTCACGCCCGCCTCTTCGAGGATCTTGCCGACGGTCTTCTTGGAGTCCAGCACCGAGGACTGCTCGAGAAGGACAGCGTCCTTGAAGAAGCCGTTGACCCGGCCTTCGACGATCTTGGGCAGCGCCGCTTCCGGCTTGCCCTCCTCACGGGCGGTGGCCTCGGCGATGCGGCGCTCGGTCTCGAGCACCTCGGCGGGGACCTGGTCGCGGGTCACGTAGCGGGCCCGCAGCGAGGCGACCTGCATGGCGGCCGCACGTGCGACGTCGGCGGCAGCCTCACCGGAACCGGTGTACTCGATGAGTACGCCGATGGCCGGCGGCAGGTCGGCGGAACGACGGTGCAGGTAGGTGGTGGTCGGGCCGCCGTAACGCACGACACGGCGCAACTCGATCTTCTCGCCGAGCTTGGCCGAGGCCGCGGTGATCGCGTCGGCCACGGTGCCCGAGCCCAGTGGGGCGGCCAGCACGGACTCCACGTCAGCGGCGTCCTCGGACACGGCCGCGACGATGTCGTTGGCCAGCGCCTGGAATTCCTCGTTCTTCGCGACGAAGTCGGTCTCGGAGGCCAACTCGATGAGCGACCCGCCCGAGGATGCGACAAGACCCTGCGAGGTCGTGCGATCGGCCCGCTTACCGACATCCTTGGCACCCTTGATGCGCAGGATCTCGACCGCCTTGTCGAAGTCGCCCCCGGTCTCGTCCAGAGCCCGCTTGCAATCCATCATCCCGGCTCCGGTCATGTCCCGGAGCTTCTTCACTTCAGCAGCGCTCGCCATGATGATTCTTTCCCTCTTGTCTGATGGTGCTCAGAACGGTTGACCGCGTTCCGACGAGCGGGTGGCCGGCCACCGGGGCCGACCACCCGCTCCATCGCAACGACGGATCAGACGATGGACGACGTGTCGCCCGGAACTTCTTCGCGCACAGCCTGGTTCGCGGCCTGGGCGGCTGCCTCGGTCTCGCCGACCGGAGCCTCCGTGGTCAGCGCGGCCGGATCGATCGCCGCGGACTCGGCTGCGGCGACGACCGATGCACCGTTGTCGGTGGTGGCGAGCAATTCGCGCTCCCACTCGGCCAGCGGCTCCTCGGCGACGGCGTTGCCGCCACCCGAGCGGGCCAGCAGGCCCTCGGCGACGGCGTCGGCCACGACACGGGTCAGCACGGCGGCGCTGCGGATCGCGTCGTCGTTACCCGGGATCGGGAAGTCGACCTCGTCCGGGTCGCAGTTGGTGTCGAGCACCGCGACGACCGGGATGCCCAGCTTGCGGGCCTCGCCGACGGCGATGTGCTCCTTCTTGGTGTCGACGATCCACACCACGGACGGCACCTTGGCCATGTCCCGGACGCCGCCGAGGGTCTTGGCCAGCTTGACCTTCTCGCGGTTCATCAGGAGCAGTTCCTTCTTGGTGCGCCCCGCGACGTCACCCGTCTCCTCCATGGCTTCCAGGTCCTTGAGACGCTGCAGCCGCTTGTGGACGGTGGTGAAGTTGGTCAGCATGCCGCCCAGCCAGCGCTGGTTCACGTAGGGCATGGAGACGCGGGTCGCCTGATCGGCGATCGCTTCCTGCGCCTGGCGCTTCGTACCGATGAACAGCACGGTGCCGCCGTGGGCGACGGTCTCCTTGACTAATTCGTACGCCTTGTCGATGTACGTCAGCGTCTGCTGGAGATCGATGATGTAGATGCCGTTGCGCTCGGTGAAGATGAATCGCTTCATCTTCGGGTTCCAGCGACGGGTCTGGTGTCCGAAGTGGACACCGGCGTCAAGGAGCTGACGCATCGTGACGACAGCCATGGTCGTCCCTTCAGGTGGGCGCGCCAGGTTCCTGGTCGCGCGTTCAGTTGGCGCTCCCTCCGGCGGAGGGAGCCCTGGCGCCCTCGGGACATCCGCCCCTCGCGGGGACCGTGGATGCTCCGGCGACCACTACCGGAGTCCGAGAGGACTCGGGCCGGCTGGCCGCGACAGGGCGCGCGAAGTCAGCCCGTGCACGCACGGGCCGCTGTTCGAGGATACGGTATCCACAGTGTGGCTGGGGCCCACGGTTGTGCACATCCCGCGGCCCCACGGGGGACGGTGTGCCCGCCGCTGCGCGACAGTGTCGGGATGAACCGTGGTGGATCGGTGTCGCGGTGGTGCCTCGCGCTGCTCCTCGCAGTGGTGACGGTCGTGCTGCCGGGTCCGACCCCGCCGGCCGGCGCAGCCGCGGCGGCCGGAGCCGGCCCGCCGATGCAGCCGCCGCTCTCGCCGCTCACCGTCCTCACCCCCTTCAGCGCCCCGGCCACCCGCTACGGACCGGGCCACCGCGGCGTCGACCTCGCGGCCACCGCCGGCGGCGGGGTGCGGGCCCCGGCGCCCGGGATCGTGGTGTTCGCCGGCCGGCTCGTCGACCGCGGGGTGGTGTCCCTGCAGCACGACGACGGGTTGCGTACCTCGCTGGAGCCGGTGACCGCGTCGGTCACGATCGGCCAGCGGGTGCTCGCGGGCGCGGTGGTGGGGACGGTGGAGGTCGGGCATCCGCAATGCGCGCCGGCGGTGTGCCTGCACTGGGGCGTCCGGCTGGACGGGGCCTACCTGGACCCGATGGCACTGCAGCGGCCGGTCCGGGTGCGGCTGCTGCCGTGGGACGGGTGAGCCGGAGCGGCCCCGGTCACGCCCGCGGGTGCGCCTGGATGAACACCGACCGGAGCCGCTCGGCCGAGACGTGGGTGTAGATCTGGGTGGTGCCGATGCTGGCGTGACCAAGGATCTCCTGCACGGTGCGTAGGTCCGCGCCGCCCTCCAGCAGGTGCGTCGCGGCCGAGTGCCGCAGCCCGTGCGGGCCGAGATCGGGTGCACCGGCGACGTTCTCGAGCCGTCGGTGGACGAGGGTGCGCACCGCGCGCTGGTCCAGGCGGGCCCCACGGACGCCGAGGAACACCGCGGCCCGTTCGCTGCCCGAGGCCAGCAGCGGCCGGCCGTGGGTGAGGTACACCCCCAGGGCGACGTCCGCGGGCCTGCCGTAGGGGACGGTGCGCTCCTTGTCTCCCTTGCCGATGACGCGCAGCACCAGCCGGCGCCGGTCGAGGTCGTCGAGGTCCAGACCGACCAGCTCCGACACCCGCAGGCCGGCGGCGTAGAGCAACTCGAGCATCGCCTGGTCGCGGTGGCCGACGGCGGTGTCGAGATCGGACGGGTCCGCGGTGGTGCCGGGTGGACCGGGCGGACCGGGCGGGGCCGGGGCGAGCAGCGCGGCGGCCTGGTCGGTGCGCAGGACGCCCGGCAGTGAGCGGTGCGCCCGGGGTGCGGCGAGCCGGGCCCCCGGGTCGGTGGCGATCCGGCCGGTGCGATGCGCCCAGCCGGTGAATGAACGGGCGGCAGCGGCTTTGCGGGCCAGTGAGCTGCGGGCTGTCCCCGCGCTGCTCAATCGGGCCAGCCAGCTGCGGAGCGCAGCGAGGTCCAGACCGGTCAAATCGCGCTTCGTCCGGTCCAGGTGGTCGAGCAGGTCGATGGTGTCGGCCAGGTAGGCGCGTACGGTCGCGGTCGCGACGCCCCGTTCGAACTGCAGATGCCGCCGGTAGTCGGCCAGTAGCGCGTCCCGTTCCCCGGTCGGTCCGGGCTCGACCATCGGTCCGGGCTCGCCCGTTGGCCCGGCCTCGCCCGTCGGCCCGGCCTCGCCCGTCGGCCCGGCTCGGCTCCCGGACCCGGCCGTCACATTGCGTCGCTGGGCTCGTGGTACGCCGTCTGGCGGTCCCGCTGGCGGGGCAGGCCGGTCTGGGCGATCTGGCCGATGAGGTCCTCGATCTCGACCACGAGCTGTTCGGTGCCGGCGTCGGACGATTCCACCGCGGCGGCGCGCAGCGCGGTGAGGCGCTGCACGTCGGTTCGGTGCTCGGCCGGCGGCCGGGACCGCCAACCGAGCAGGATCTCGTCGAATTCCTGTCGCATCGCCACCAGCGTCATCTGTCATCCCCGGGTCCCGCGGGTAACCGTCCCCGCACCTGACGTCACGCCGAGTATGCGCCCGTGTCGTCGGACGTGCGAGCATGCCCGGATGTACCAGCACAAGATGACCCACATCGCCGTTCAGGGCATCGGCATCAACTCCGACCAGTTCCGCGACACGATGGACCGGCACCTGGAGTCGATGAGCATGTCCGGCTGGGAGCTGGTGTCCAGCACCGTGTCGGAGCAGTTCAGCCAGTTCCGGGGTTCGACCTCGGCGGACGCGCTGCTGTTCTGGAAGAAGCCGGAGCCGGTCACCGACGGCCGCCTCGAACCGCCGGCCTGAACCGCCCCTGACTCGCTCAGAGCCGCCGCCACACCGCCCCCTCCTTCCGGACCAGACCGGCCAGCTCCAACACCGGCAGCGTCGAGATGACCTGGAGGGCCGGTACTCCGGAGGACGTGCTGAGTTCGGACACCGTCGACGTCCCCCTGGTCGGCAGCGCGCCGTGCACCCGCAGGGCCAGCGGGTCGAGCCCGTCGGTGCGTCGGACGTCGGCGGCCGTAGACCCCGACGGATCTGCAGATCCCGGGTCTGTCGGTGACCCGAACAGTCCCGACTCCATCGGCCGCGCGGCCGCGAGCACGTCCTGGGTGGACGCGGCCAGCAGCGCGAACCGGTCGCGGAGCAGCAGGTGGCACCCCACCGACATGGCCGACGTCACCGGCCCCGGCACGGCCATCACGGTACGACCGAGGTGCGCCGCCGCTGCTGCCGTGGACAACGAGCCGGACCGCCGGCTCGCCTCTACGACCACCGTCACCGACCCGAGTGCGGCCAACAGCCGATTCCGGACCAGAAAGCGGTGCCGGGCCGGCGTGGTCCCCGGCGGGTACTCGGTGATCACCGCCCCCTGGGCGACGATCCGCTGCAGCAGCCGCGCGTTGGCCGCCGGGTAGGCCCGGTCGATCCCGCAGGCGAGCACCGCCACCGACAGCCCCCCGCTGGTCACCGCGGCCCGGTGGGCGGCGGTGTCGATGCCGAACGCGCCGCCGGAGATGATCGCGAATCCGGCGTCGGCCACCCCGAGCGCGAAGTCCGCGGCCACCCGCTCGCCGTACGGGCTGCTCGCCCGGGATCCGACGATGGTGACACCGGCCTGCGGCAGATCCGGCGGCAACGTGCCCCGGACGTAGAGCCCCAGTGGCGGCGCGGCACCGCTGACGCCCCGCCCGCCGGCCATCCCGAATCCGACGGTGGCCGCCTCCGGCCAGTCCGCATCCTCTGGGCACAGCAGGTACCCACCGGCTGCTCCGGCGGCGGCCAGATCACGCTCGGCCGCGGCCCGCAGCAGCTCCGGCGACCGTCCCTCGGTCCGCGCCGCGCTCGCCGAGAGCGCCGCCGCCGGCGCCATTCGTGCGATCACCGCCTCGAAGGCGGCCGCCACCCCGATCCGGGCGACCAGCTCCACCACCGCCGGCGCCGGTGGCTCCACGAGGCGCAGCAGGCCGGCCCTGGCCACCCGCACCTCGTCGTGGGCGCCCGTCCGATCGTCTTCCGGATGCCCCGTCATCAGGCCGCCTGTCCGCTGCTGCGCAGGCTCAACGCGGTCGCCACATCGGACATCGTCGGCTCGTCGCGGCAGGCTAGATCGGCCGCGGTCAAGGACAGCCGCAGCACCCGGTCGTAGCCACGTCCGGTCAGCAGGCCGGCGCGAACCGCGCGGTCCAGCAGCCGGGACGGCTCGCCGGACGGTCGCCACCGGCGGCGCAGCACCGCACCGGACACCTCGGCGTTGTACCGCCACGGAGTGTCCTGCCAGCGGTACGCGGCCCGGTCGCGGGCGGCGAGCACCCGCTCGGCGATCGCCGCCGACGGCTCACCGGGCTCACCCGAGCCCAGCGCGACCGGATCCAGGGCGGGCAGTTGGATCCGGATGTCCACCCGGTCCATCAGCGGGCCGGACAGGCGGCTCAGGTAGCGCCGCCGCAGTCCGACCTCGCAACGGCAGTCCAGGTCCCGCGCGGCCGCGCACGGACACGGGTTGGCGGCCAGCACCAGCTGGAAGCGTGCCGGGTAGCGCACCGCACCGGCGGCGCGCGCGATCATCACCTCGCCGCTCTCCAGCGGCTGCCGGAGCGCATCGAGGACCTTGGGTTTGAACTCCGGTGCCTCGTCGAGGAACAGCACCCCGCGGTGGGCCAGCGAGATACTGCCCGGCCGGATCAGCGTCGAGCCGCCACCGATGATGGCCGCGGCCGATGCGGTGTGGTGCGGGTCGACGAACGGCGCGGCGGTGACCAACGGCATGCCCGCCGCCAGCACCCCGGCGACCGAGTGCACCGCTGTCACCTCGAGCGCCTGGTCGCCGGTGAGCGCGGGCAGGATGCTCGGCAGCCGGGCCGCCAACATCGTCTTGCCGGCCCCCGGCGGGCCGATCATCGACAGGTGGTGACCGCCGGCGGCCGCCAGCTCCAGCGCCGCCCGGCCCTCCGGTTGGCCGAGCACGTCGGCCATGTCGGGCAGCAGCGGTCGATCCGGCGCCACCCGCACGCCCGGTCCGGTCAGCCCGACCCCGCCGCTGAGGTGGGTGATGACCTCCCGCAGGGTCGCCGCACCGAGCACCTCGAGGCCGTGCACGAGGCCGGCCTCGGCCACGTTTCCCAGCGGGACCACCGCGACGCGCACCCCCGCCCGTCGCGCCGCCACCAGCGCAGGCAGCACCCCCCGGACCGCGCGGACCTGGCCGTCCAGGCCGAGCTCGCCGATCCACACCGTGTCGGCCCCCCGCCGCAGCCCGACCACTTCGGCGGCGACGAGCACCGCCACCGCGATGGCCAGGTCGAAGCCGGAGCCGTTCTTGCGCAGCGACGCGGGCGACAGCGCCAGCGTGATCCGTCGGTCGGGCCAGGTCTGCCCGGAGTTGACCACGGCGGCCTTGACCCGATCCCGGGACTGCTGCACCGCGATGTCGCCCATCCCGATCACCGTGGTGCCGGGCAGGCCGTTCGCGAGATCGGCCTCCACGCTCACCAGGTGCCCGTCGAGGCCGTCGAGTTGCACCGCGAGGGTGCGGGCCAGCGCCATCAGAACGCGCCCGCGATGTGGGTGAGCTGCGGCTCGGTGTCGTGCTCCCACAGCACGCTGATCACGTCGAAGCGCAGCCGAACACCGGGCCGGGCTTGGTGGGCGGCCAGCCACAGGGTGGCCAGCCGGCGGATCCGGCGCCGCTTGCCCGCATCGACGGCCTCCGCGCCGGAGCCGTACCGCACCCCGCTGCGGGTCTTGACCTCGCAGACCACGGCCAGATCCCGGCCGTCGGTGGCGACGATGTCGAGCTCACCCTCGCGGCACCGCCAGTTGCGCGTCACCACGATCAGCCCGATGTCGGTCAGATACCGCGCCGCCAGCTCCTCGCCGTTCCGACCGACCTCGTCCTTCGCCGCCACCTGCGTCCCCCCGGTTCCTCATCCCCTGACGGGTTCGAGGATGCTCCGGGCGGATCGGTCGGTACCGGCGGCCGGTCGCCGATGTGGACAGATCCGGCCTTGTGGACGCTTCAGTGGCCGCTGGCCGCGATCGCCGCTTCGGCCACGGCGGCGGCCGACGCCGGGTTCTGCCCCGTCACCAGCCGACCGTCGGTGACCACGTAGGACGCCCAGACCGGACCCTCTGAATAGTGGCCACCCGCCGCCGCCAGCCGGTCGGCCAGCAGGAACGGAACCACCTCGGTCAGCTCGATGGCCGACTCCTCCGCGTTGGCGAAGCCGGTGACCCGACGTCCGTCGATCAGCAGCGAGCCGTCGTGCAACCGTGCCGTGGTCAACGCGGCCGGGCCGTGACAGACCGCGGCGACCACACCGCCGCGGTCCCAGGCGTCCGCGATCAGAGCGGAGAGCTGGTCGTTGTCGGGGAAGTCCCACATCGTGCCGTGGCCACCGACCAGGTATACGACGTCGTACTGGGCGGCGTTCACGTGTTCCGGTTGCGGCGCCGTCGCCATCTGGTGCGCGATCCCGGGATCGGACTTCCAGGCGACCTGGGTGGCGTCCGCCGGGTCGAAGCCGTCCTCGGGAGCCGGCCCACCCGCCACCGTGGCCACGTGAACACCCCAGCCGTGGTCGACGAAGACCTTCCACGGGTCAGCGGCTTCACTGACCGTGTAGCCCGTCGATTTCCCGGTGTCGCCGAGGACCGCGTGGCTGGTCAGGACGAACAGGACGGTAGGAGCATGGGCAAATGCGGGTGACATCATCGGAGCCTCTCGTCGGGGGATCAGAACTCGCCGTCCTCGGGAAGCCGGAGATCGGGCTTCTCGAGCTCCTCCACGTTGACGTCCTTGAAGGTGACCACCCGGACGTTCTTGACGAAGCGGGCCGGCCGGTACATGTCCCATACCCAGGCGTCCGACATCCGCACTTCGAAGTACATGTCACCTTCGGAATTGCGGACCTGCACGTCGACGGCGTTACACAGATAGAACCTGCGCTCGGTCTCCACCACGAAGGAGAAGTGGCCGACGATGTCCCGGTACTCCCGGTACAGCTGCAGTTCCATCTCGGTTTCGTACTGCTCGAGATCCTCTGCGCTCATACCTGGAAGATAGCGGGAGAATCGTCGGTTTCGTGCGCGCAGCCGGGCAGCCGCCACGAACGGCGGTGCGCCGCACTGGGTCCGTGCTCGCGCAGGGCGTTCATGTGCTCGGGAGTGGCGTAGCCCTTGTTGACCGCGAATCCGTAGACCGGGTGGTCCGGATCCAGGCCGACCATCATCGCGTCCCGCTCCGTCTTGGCCAGTACCGAGGCCGCCGCGACGCCGGCACAGGTCAGGTCGCCCTTGATCCGGGTGTGCACCGGAAGGTCCGTGCTGCCCAGCAGGTAGTTGTAGTTGCCGTCGAGCAGGACGGCATCCACCGTGTCCAACTGGGCCAACGCCCGGAGCGCGGCGAGCCGGAGGCCGCCGATGATGCCGACCGCGTCGATCTCGACGCAGCTCGCGTGACCGATGGCGTACTCCCGGACCCAGCGCCGGATCGGGCTGACCAGCGCGGTGCGCGCGACCGGGCTGAGCAGCTTCGAGTCCCGCACCCCGACCGGTACCCGGCCGATGGCCGGGGTCACGACGACGACACCGATGCTCACCGGGCCGGCGAGCGACCCGCGGCCCACCTCGTCCATCGCCGCGAGGCGTTCGACACCGCCACGTAGTAGCGACTTCTCGGTCCGCAGATCGGGCCGTCGGCCGTTCGGCACCACCGCCGCCCGGGGACGGCGGGGTGGAGTCAGCGCCGCCTCCACCGCGATCTCCGGAGGCGCGGAGACGGGATACCGCCGGTCAGGTCGGATCGGGGGATCGCGAGCAGGCCGAGCGCGGCGATGACAGCGCCACCCTGGATGTCCGGCGAGCCGACGATCCCCCAGCGGGACACCGGCATCACGATGAAAACGGCGTGCCCGATGACGTTGTCGACGGGGATCGGGCCCTGACAGTCACCAGCGAGTTCGGTCGCGCGGCAACCGTAGGTGGAGTCCTTGGAGCCGCTCCGGTGGTCGCCCATCACCCACAACGAGGCGGGCGGAACGGTGATCGGCCCGAAGCAGCGCTGCGCCTCGATCGATGTGGCGCAGTCGCTGGTCCCGGCCAGGAACGGGAAGTCCTGGTAGATGTAGGGCTCGTCCAGCGGTACACCGTCGACCATCACCCGACCCTGCGCGTCGCAGCACTGGACGGTCTGACCGGCGGTGGCGATCACGCGTTTGACGAAGTCCTTCTCGTTCGGCGGAGCGATGCCCACCACCGAACCGACGGATTGGAAGAGCCGGCCGTACCAGGTCGACGGCCCTGGGATGTTGGCTTCGGGGGCCCAGGTGGGCGGGCCGCTGAACACCACGACCTCACCGGGTCGGGGCTCGCTGAAGTCGTAGACGACCTTGTTCACCAGCACCCGGTCGCCCCCGGACGCGACCCCGTGCAGGGTCTGCTCCATGGACCCGGACGGGATGTAGTAGACCTTGAACAGGAACGTCTGGATCAGGAACGTCATGATGAACGCGATGATCAGCAGGATCGGGAGCTCGATCCAGAACGGCCGCTGCTTCTTCGACCGGATCGCCTCCGAACCGGTGCGGTCCCGCTCCCGCT
>JBDSLP010000132.1:0-14356 GCA_039916325.1 Nakamurella sp.
GTCCTCGTCGATGGCCAGCGCCCGCGCGATGACCGCGTCGGCGCGCGAGACGCCGCTGGCCACGAGCTCCTGGCCAGGCAGGAACAGCTTGGCGATGACCCGGGACGGATCCGGTCGCAGGACGGTCGATCCGCGCTCCAGGAGAATGCGGTCGTCACCCATAGGAACCGCAGGTTATCTCACCGCTACCGGCGGGCGGCGCCGCAGCTCCGGGTCCGGGTCGGGAGAATCAGCCGGCGAGCGGCAGCGGGACCGGTAGTGGCAGCCGGTGCGCCTGCTGCAGGGTCGAGATCCAGGCCAGCGTCGACTCCGCGCCCTGGTTCTCGTTGCGTCCGAAGACCAGCAGCCCGTCACAGCCGCCGCCGCTGACCGGGTCGATGAGGCTGGTCCAGGCGTCGTTGACCCCGACGAACCAGGCCGCCGCGAGCTGGACGGCGGCCCACCAGCGCTCGTCACCGGTCACCTCGTACGCGGTGGCGCAGGCGTCGGCGATCGACGCGGTCTCGATCGGCTGCTGGTCGAAGGCCGGTCGGGGTTCGCCCCGGGACCAGCCGTCGACCGGCGTCAGCGAGAAGTGCCCCTGGGCGGTCTCGACGTCCACCAACCAGCCGAGCATCATTAGCCCGTGGTCCAGGGCGGCGGTATCGCCGAGCAGGTCGCCGGCAAGGATGAGCACCTCGGGCAGCGCGCCGTTGGCGTAGCGCAGCCGGTCCTCCGGCCAGTGCCAGTCGGGATCACCGGTCAGCTGCACCCCGTCGTCCGGGGTGCCGACCAGGGCGACGACGGACGTCAGCAGGGCGCGCGCTGCGGCGTGGTCGGGGCGGACCCGAAGGATCTCAGCAGCGCCCAGCCCGGCGAAGGACATCGACCGCGACCACTCCGGTCGCAGTCCGGCGCTGCGGTCGAAGGCGGCCAGCGCCCGTTCGGCCAATGCGGGCATCCGGGCCGCGACGGTCCCCAGGCACCACATCGCCCGACCCCAGCAGTCCTCCAGCGTGGCCGCGTCCTGCCAGCTCCGGTCGAGGGCGCGGCGGTTGTGGAAGCGTCCGTCCGGGGTCTGGGCGGCCAGTACGAACCCCAGGTACAAATCGGCCAGCTCGCGCAGTCGGCGGTCCGGCCGCGGCTCCCGGGCGGCGGCGATGAGTCCGCGGGAGACGTCGTCCACGCAGTAGGCGTGGGCCGTTCGCGGCCGGGTGAATTCGGCGTGCTCGAAGATGCCCACCTCGTCGGTGAGGCGGTAGACGTGGTCGAAGGTGACGGGCGGGAGCGGGTGCCCCGCAACGTTCACGCGGACACGCGCAGGGTCGCCGACACGGGATCGGTCGAGGCCAGGGCGTCGGCCGCGAGCCGCCGGTAGCCGTCGGCCACCGCCGGCCAGAGCAGCTCGGGGGCGATGCGGGCGGCCTCGGCGGACATCGACGCGGCCAGCCCCGGCTCGGTGATCACCCGCCGCAGCGCCGCGGCCATCCCGGTCGGGTCCTGCCGGTCCACCAGCAGACCGGCGCCGCTGGACAGCAGCTCACGGGCGTGCGGAAAACCGGTGGACACCACCGGCTTGCCGGCGGTCACCGCCTCGATGAGCACACCGGAGGTGACCTGCTCGCGGGAGTCGTAGGGCAGCAGCACGATGTCGGCCTTCTGGACCAGCGCGTTCAGTTCGGCCTTGCCGATGTAGCGGGCGTCGAAGTGCACCGTATGGGCGATGCCGAGTTCGTCGGCACGGGCCACCAGACGGTCCCGGTAACGCTCACCGAACCGCTCGACGACCTTGGGGTGGGTCTGCCCGACGATGTGGTACTCCGGCTGCGGATCCAGGTCCTGCAGCTGGGCCATCGCCGCGATCGCCCATTCGATGCCCTTGCCCTCGCCGAGCAGGCCCCAGGTCAGCACGACCGGGGCGCGTTCGGGTGTCGCCGGCCGCAGCGCGCGGTCGGCCACCGGGACCGCCCGCAGCGCGGGCCGGTTGTCGACCGCGCCGTGCGGGATGACCCGGATCTTGTCGGCGTCGACCGCGTAGTGCGCGATCAGCCGCTCCTTGGCGGTATGGGTCATCGTCACCACGGCCCGGCTGTGACCGACCAGCGTCTCGAGGATCAGCCGCTGGGCGTCGCTCGGGGTGACCAGCACGGTGTGCAGCACGGTGATCGTGGGCACCGTGAGCAGGGGCAACAGGTCGAGCAGGTCGATACCGTCGCGGCCCGGATAGATCCCGTACTCGTGCTGGATGATCGCGATGTCGTAGGAGTTCAGGTGCGTGGCGGCCGCCGTGACGGCGCCGTCGGCGAGGCGGACCCACTCGTGGGCGACGTCGTCGTGGCGCTGCGCGGCGGGTTCGTCGACGATGCTGAGCACCCGGACCTGGTCACGGGGGGAGCGCAGGGCTTCGAGCAGGGAGTTGCTGAACGAGGCCAACCCGCACTGGGTCGGCGGGTAGGTGCCGAGGATGCCGAAGCGCAGCGCCGCGACTGGCGGCGCCGGGCGCACGACCGGATCGGTGGAGACGGACACAGGTCACCCTTCAGGTAAAGACGCGAAGCGGCGTCGCTGCCGCGGACGGCCGTTGGTTCGACCGTGCAACTCCAGAGGTGGCGCTGGTCGCGCCGAGATCCGCTCGGAACACACACGAACGGACGGTGGATGTGATGCTCACACGAGGTGGCCGGGCTCTGGCCCCCAGGCAACCTGCGGATACACCGTAACACCGGCCGGATGTCGTACCTAGGGACCGTGTCGCATCCCTCACGTATCCGCCGGGATCGGGTCGCCGGGTGATCTTTGCGAAGCGGTGAGTAATCGCCGGCATGACGATAACCGTCCGTTATGCAGCCGTTCAAGTTTGGTAACCCCGCACCGCCCCGGATGGTGTATTCAGATGTCACAGTGAGCGTCATGCGCGTGGCGTCTCGTCATTCGCAACCCGTTCACCAGTACCGCCACATCGTGAGACCTCAGGAGGACGTTCGTGCGTAAGTCCCTGATTTTCCGTTCCACCCGACGGACCGGGGCGGTGGCCGGCCTGGCCGCGCTGGCCCTGGTCGTCGCTGGCTGCGGCTCCAGCGACAGCGGCGCCGCCAGCTCCACCAGTTCCAGCCCGTCCAGTTCCAGCTCGACCAGCAGCAGCAGCAGCTCGGCCGGTTCGGACAGCTCGGCGAGTTCGTCGACGTCGGCCACCGGCACCGCCACCGGCGACGCCGCGACCGCGACCTCGCTCGCCGACTTCGGCGGGATGGCGGGCCTGGAAGCCGCCGCCAAGGCAGAGGGTGCGCTCAACGTCATCGCGCTGCCGCCGGACTGGGCGAATTACGGCGAGATCATCGCCGCGTTCAAGACGAAGTACCCCGACATCACCGTCAACGAGCAGAACCCGAACGCGTCCAGCGCCGACGAGATCGCCGCCGCCGACACCAACAAGGGCACCGACGTCGCCCCGGACGTCTTCGACGTGGGCGCCTCCGTGGCGCTGGCCTCCAAGGACAAGTTCGCGCCCTACAAGGTCGCCGCCTGGGCCGACATCCCCGACGTCAACAAGGAGTCCACCGGCCTGTTCGTGAACGACTACACGGGCACGATGGCGGTCGGTTATGACGCCACCACCTACGGCGAGGTCACGAGCCTCGACGACCTGCTCGACCCGAAGTTCGCCGGCGTCGTCGGCCCGAACGGCAACCCGACCCAGGCCGGGGCCGCCTTCAACGGCGTGGTGATGGCCGCGCTGGCCAAGGGTGGGTCGCTGGACGACATCCAGCCCGGTATCGACTTCTTCCAGAAGGTCAAGGACGCCGGCAACCTCTACCCGGGCGACATCACGGGGGCCATCATCCAGTCCGGTGAGGCCGGTGCAGTGATGGACTGGACGTACAACATGCCGGGATACGCCAAGTCCCTGTCGGCCGAGGGCATCGAGTGGAAGGTCTTCGTGCCCGAAGGCGCGGCGCTGGGCTCGTACTACAACCAGGCGATCAACCTGGACGCACCGCATCCCGCGGCCGCCCGGTTGTGGCAGGAGTTCCTGTACACGCCCGACGCCCAGAACCTCTGGCTGAAGGGTGGGGCCAACCCGGTCCTCCAGGAGGCCATGGTCAAGGCCGGCACTATCAACAAGGAATACCTGGACGCACTGCCGAGCTCGGAGACCCCGGTCGTGCAGACTTCCGCCCAGATCGAGAAGGCTGCGGCCCTGCTGCAGACCGAGTGGCCCAAGGTCATCGGGTCCTGACGTCAGGGCCGAGAACTGACCCATGGTGACTACTGCCGTCACGGCCGCCGCCCCCCGGGGCGGCGGCCGTGGTCTGGGCTCCCGGTTGGGAGTCATCGCCCCCACGGTGCCCTTCTTCGTCTACGTCACGATCTTCCTGGTGCTGCCCACCGGCATCGTCGTGGTCGGTGCGTTCCAGAACGACGGCGGCTTCACCACCTCCAACCTCGCGCTGCTCAACAACCCCGCGGTGCGCAGCGCCACGTTCACCACCGTGGGACTCTCGGCGATCTCGGCGATCACCGGAGCGGTCGTGGGCGCGCTACTGGCCTACGCGCTGGCCACCGCCGATCCCGAGGGCAAGCTCCGCCGCTCGGTGCTCGCGATCTGCTCGGTGCTGGCCCAGTTCGGCGGCGTCATGCTGGCGTTCTGCTTCATCGCCGCGATCGGCCGCAACGGCAGCGTCACCCAGATCGTCCTCGACATCACCGGGACCCGGATCGACACCACCTGGCTCTACGAGTTCCCAGGTTTGGTGCTGGTCTACGCCTACTTCCAGATCCCCCTGATGGTGATCGTGTTCCTGCCCGCGCTGGACGGCATCCGGCCGCAGTGGCGGGAGGCGACCGAGACGATGGGCGGCTCCACCTGGACGTACTGGTCCAGAGTCGCCGGCCCGATCCTGCTGCCGGCGTTCGTGTCGTCCCTGCTGTTGCTGTTCGCCAATGCGTTCTCCGCCTACGCCACGGCCGCGGCCCTGATCAGCCAGGCCAACCCACTGCTCGCCTTGCAGATCCGTGGTGCGCTGTCCGGCGAGGTGGTCAGCGGTCAGCAGAGCACCGCGAAGGTGCTGGCTTTCCTGATGGTCGTCATCGTGGCGATCGTGATGACGCTCTACGCCTTGATGCAGCGTCGGGCCTCCCGGTGGTTGCGATGAGGGAGCTCCGATGACCGCCACCCTGGCCGGGCTGACCGAGACCCCGCCCGAGAAGCGACGCTCCCAGCTCGCCACCCGGCGTCGGTCGCAGCGGGCGTTCCGCTGGGTGGTGGTCGCCGTGGTGCTGCTGTTCTTCGCCATCCCGATCCTGTCGCTGCTGGACTCGTCCAGCCGGCTCCGCGGCGGGGGCCGGGAATGGTCGGCCTGGGATCCGATCCTGCAGGTCGCCACGTCGTCGGACCCGTCCAGCCGGTTGATCCGGGACGGGCTGGTCAATTCGTTGCTGCTGGTCGCGGCCACCCTGGTGCTGATGCTGCTGTTGCTCATCCCGACGATGATCTGGATCCGGCTGCGGGCGCCGTACCTGCGCCGAATCATGGAGTTCGTCTGTCTGCTGCCACTGACCATCCCGGCGATCGTGCTGGTGGTCGGCCTCGGCCCGGTCTACCGCCGGGTTGCCGACCTGCTCGGCACCGGGGCTGTCTGGCTGTGCTTCATCTACGCGATCCTGGTCCTGCCGTTCGCCTACCGGGCGCTGGACGCCGGGCTGGACGGCATCGAGGTCCGCACCCTGTCGGAGGCGGCCCGATCGCTCGGGGCCGGCTGGGGCACGGTGATGTTCCGCATCGTGCTGCCCAACATCCGCTCGGCCGTGATCAGCGCCAGCTTCATCTCCCTCGCGCTGGTCCTCGGTGAGTACACGGTGGCCTCGTTGTTGGCCCGCCGGAACCTGCAGACGGCCATCTTCCTGGTGGGCCAGAACAACGTGAAGACCGCCTCGGCGATGGCGCTGGTCGCCCTGGCGCTGGGCTTCGTCCTGCTGCTCCTGTTGTCGCTGGTCAGCTCCCGGACCTCCCGAAAGGCCACCTCGTGACCGCCCGTACCTCCGCCGGCATCGTCGCCGACACCGGCTCGACCCGAAGCGACACCAGCACCCAGGGCGTCACCGTCGAGCTGGCCGGTCTGCGCCGCAGCTTCGGTTCGGTACACGCGCTGGACGGCATGCAGCTGGCCATGAGCCCGGGGGAGCTGGTGGTGCTGCTGGGTCCGTCGGGCTGCGGCAAGACCACCGCGCTGCGGGTGCTGGCGGGTCTCGAGGAGGCCGACGAGGGCCGCGTCGTCGTCGACGGTCGCGACATCACCCATGTCCCCACCAACAAGCGCGACATGGGCATGGTGTTCCAGGCCTACTCCCTGTTCCCGCACATGACGGCCCGCGAGAACGTCGAGTTCGGACTGCGGCTCCGGGGGATCGACGGTGCTGCCCGCAAGCGGCGGGCGGGCGAGAACCTCGAGCTGGTCGGGCTGGCCGCCCAGGCCGACCGGTACGCGCACCAGATGAGCGGTGGTCAGCAGCAGCGGGTGGCGCTGGCCCGGGCGTTGGCCATCCAGCCGCAGGTGCTGCTGCTGGACGAGCCGCTGTCGGCGCTGGACGCGAAGGTCCGGGTCCAGCTGCGCGACGAGATCCGCCGTATCCAGCTCGAGGTCGGTATCACCACCCTGTTCGTCACCCACGACCAGGAGGAGGCGCTGGCCGTCGCCGACCGGGTGGGGGTGATGCGTGAGGGGAAGATCGAGCAGATCGCCGCGCCGGACGAGATCTACAACCGGCCGACCACCCGTTTCGTGGCCGAGTTCATCGGGTCGACGAACCGGCTCGCCGGGACCTCCTCCGGTGCGGTCGCCGACGTGCTCGGCTCCCGGGTGCCGCTGCTACCGGGGGCGCCGGCGTCGGGTCCGGTCATGGTGCTGGTCCGGCCGGAGGCGGTGCGGATCACCATGGGTGCCGACGGCCCGGGGGCGGCGACGGTGGTGTCGACGAGCTTCCTCGGAGCCCACGGCCGGGTCCAGGTCCGGCTGCGCGACGACACCCTGGTCCTCGCCCAGCTGTCGGCGCCGGAGGTGTCGGCGCTGTCGGCCGGGGATCAGGTCACCGTCGTCGTGCAGCCGACCGAGGCGCTCGCCACCGCCGTCGACTAGGCCGCGCGGGTAGGTTCCCCGCATGTCGTCGGAAGCTCACGGATCGCCCCTGCCGGGCGTCTTCCTGTCGTGAGGCTGCCGTTCGAGGACGTGGTGAACCGGCACGGGCCGACCGTGCTGCGGGTCTGCCGTGCCGTCGTGGGCGGTCCGGATGCCGAAGACGCCTGGGCCGAGACGTTCCTGGCCGCCCTGCGTGCCTACCCGGAGTTGCCGGCCACGGCCAACGTCGAGGCGTGGCTGGTGACCATCGCCCACCGCAAGGCCATCGACCAGCACCGGTCGCGTGCGCGGCGGCCGGTGCCGTGGGCCGAGCTCCCGGAGCAGGTCGCGGTCGTGCCCGAGACGGACGCGGCGCTCTGGGCCGCGCTGGCCGCACTGCCGCCCAGGCAGCGGCAGGCGGTGGCCTACCACCACCTCGGCGGACTGCCCTATCGCGAGGTCGCCGGGATCCTCGGGAACAGCGAGGCCGCCGCCCGGCGGGCCGCGTCCGACGGGGTCGCGGCGTTACGTCGCGCGTTGCAGAGCGGGGAGGGTCCATGACGGAACTGTTCGGCGGCTCGGACGGATCGGCGGTCGCCGACGCGACGGCGCTGCACCGGCTGCACGCCCGGCTGGTTACCACCGCCGCCGACGAAGGACTGCTCGACGTGGCCTACCGGACGGTGGACAGCCCGTTCGGACCGCTGCTGCTCGCCGCGACCGACGTCGGCCTGGTTCGGGTGGCGTTCGACGCGGCCGTCACCGGGGTCGGCTTCGACCTCGTGCTGGGGTCGCTGGCCGATCGGGTCAGTCCGCGGGTGCTGCACGCGCCGGCCCGATTGGACCAGGTGGCACGAGAGCTCGACGAGTACTTCGCCGGGCGCCGCCGGGTGTTCGAGGTGCCGGTGGACCTGCGGCTGGCGGCCGGGTTCCGGCGGGCTGTCCTGGGCCATCTGCCCGATGTCCGGTTCGGGTCGGTGGCCACCTACGGTGCGGTCGCAGTCCTGGCCGGCCACCCGCGCGCAGTCCGGGCGGTGGGAACGGCATGCGCCACCAATCCGGTGCCGATCGTGGTCCCGTGTCACCGGGTGGTGCGCGCCGACGGCGCCCTCGGCGGATACCTGGGCGGGCCTGACGCCAAGCGCGAGCTGTTGGCGCTGGAGGGAGTGCTGGAGCGGTAGGTGGGTCAGCCGCCGCCGGCCGTCGCCGGGCGCTGCCGTCCGTGGGTCAGAAGCGGGGGAGTTTGAGCAGATCCGCGGCGGCCTCGTCGTGGGCGGTGGCGATGCACTTGGTGCCCCAGTCGGTGCTGCCGGTGGTCACCCGACCCTCGTCGCCGGACCGCTCGTCGTACCAGTAATAACTCTGCCAACGGTTCTCGATGTTGCGGATCACCGAGGCGCGGGTCTCGGTCGACATCGCGCCGGTCGGAGTGGTGGAGAACCGGATCTGCGAAATGTGCTGGTTCGAGGTGGCCGGGTACTCGAGGTGGATCTGTCGGATGTAGCGCATGCTGGCCTTTCCTGTCATGACTGCGCCCGGCGGACCGGACCGACCCGGGCTACCGGGACGACCGGGCGGACCCGGCGGAGGGCCTGTCGCCCGTTGCTGAGTCTACCCACCAGCCCCCCACCGACCAGCACGAATGGACGCAGCAGGGCGAGCCGCGTCGTCCGCATCGGGTGAGGCCTACAGGGCGATGCCGACGTATTTGGTCTCCAGGTACTCGTCGATCCCCTCGCTGCCACCCTCTCGGCCCAGTCCCGACTGCTTGACCCCGCCGAACGGGGCGGCCGGGTTGCTGACGACACCCTGATTGATGCCGACCATGCCGGTCTGCAGGCCCTCGGCCACCTTCAACGCCCGGCTGAGGTCAGTGGTGAAGGCGTAGGCGACCAGGCCGTACTCGGTGTCGTTGGCCAATCGCAGACCCTCGTCGTCGCTGTCGAACGTGGTGATGGGCGCGACGGGACCGAAGATCTCCTGGTGGAAGACGTCGGCGGTCGGTGGTACGTCGGTGAGCACGGTCGGGGCGTAGAAGTAACCGCGCCGGTCCAGCTGGTGCCCGCCGGTGAGCACGGTGGCGCCGGCACCCACCGCGTTACCGACCAGCTCCTCGACCTTGTCCACCGCCTTCCGCTCGATGAGTGGGCCGACCTGGACGCCGTCCTCGTAGCCCGGACCGACCGTCAGGGCTCCCATCCGGTCAGCAAAGCGGCGGGAGAACTCGGCGGCGACCGACTCGTGGACGATGAAGCGGTTGGCCGCCGTGCACGCCTCGCCGATGTTGCGCATCTTGGCCAGCATCGCGCCGTCGACGGCCCTGTCGAGGTCGGCGTCGCCGAAGACCAGGAACGGGGCGTTGCCGCCGAGCTCCATGCTGATCTTGAGGACCTGCTCGGCGGACTGCGCGATGAGCTGCTGCCCGACGCCGGTGGACCCGGTGAAGGTGAGTTTGCGCAGCCGCGGATCGCTGATGATGCGCTTGCTGACCTCGCCGGACTTCGTCGTGGTGATGACGTTGACGACACCGTCGGGCACGCCCGCCTCGATGAGGACCTGCGCGAAGGCCAGCGTGGTCAGCGGGGTCAGTGCGGCCGGCTTGATGACCACGGTGCAGCCCGCGGCCAGCGCGGGGCCGAGCTTGCGGGTGCCCATCGCCAGCGGGAAGTTCCACGGGGTGATCGCGTAGACCGGCCCGATCGGCTGCTTCATGGTGAGCAGCCGGGTGCCGCCCGACGGCGCGATGGAGTAGCGGCCGGAGATCCGGACCGCCTCCTCGGAGAACCAGCGCAGGAATTCGGCGCCGTAGGTGACCTCGCCGCGGGCCTCGGCCAGCGGCTTGCCCATCTCCAGCGTCATCAGCAGCGCGAAGTCGTCCGCACGGGCGGTGATCAGCTCGAACGCCTTCCGCAGGATCTCACCGCGGTGCCGCGGGTCGGTGGCGGCCCAGGCCTCCTGGGCGGCGACGGCGGCGTCCAGCGCGGCGACTGCCTCGGGCACCCCGGCGTCGGCGATCTCGGTCAGCGGCTCCTGCGTCGCCGGGTTCTCCACCGCGAAGCTCGCCCCGGTGGTCGTCCACTCACCGTTGATGAGCAGCCCGGTGGGGGTGCGGTCGATGAGCGCGGAGATGGTGGCGGCGGAAACGGACATCAGGACTCCTGGGATCGGGCGGATGGTGAGGGGTCAGCGGGTGGTGCGGGCCCGGTCGCCGGGGAGCGGGGGAGCGAGAACCCAGAGCACCTCGGCGGGTTCGCCGCCGGGGTTGCGCCACTCGTGGGTGCTGCGGCCGCCGAACGTCGTCGATTCGCCGGTGGTCAGCAACCGCCGTTCCCCCTCGACGACGATTTCGAAGCTGCCGTGCAGCACGGTGACGAAAATGGTCTCGGTGTCCAGGGCGAACACGCCGCCGGAACCACCGCCGGGCTGCAGCTGTGTCCGCATGACCTGCACCAGCGATTCCGAGGCGGGCGTGAGCAGGTACTCCTGGACGCCGATGCCGCCCATGTCCAGCGGGACCGGGCCGGCGACGGTGCTCTCCGGGTAGTCGAACAGGCTGCCGATCCCGACTCCGAGCACGGTGCAGATCTGCAGCAGGGTGGGTACGGAGACCCGGGTGAGGCCGCGCTCGGCCTGGCTGAGGAAGCCTTTCGTGACCCCGGCACCCGCCGCCACGGTGGCCAGCGACAGGCCCTGCTCGAGGCGGATCTCGCGCAGCCGTGGACCGGCCTGACCCATGCCGGAGGCGCCGTCGGTGCTCGTCTCGGGGGTCGTGTACGGGCTCGTGTCGGGAGCGGTCCGGGGAGCCGGTGCGACGATGGGGATCACCTCCGTCTGCGCAGTCGAGACCGGTGCGGGTCCCAGCAGGTTTGGTATTGCTAAACCCTGGGGGTTTGGTGATACTAAACCGCATCGTGCCGGTTCTGTAAAGCACCCATCCGCCCCCCACGATCTCCGACCGAGAGGCTCCGACCGTGACGTCCCTGCTGGCCCCCGACACCACCTCCGCCGCCGGACTCCCGCAGGAGCGCCGGCTGGTCACGGCCATCCCCGGCCCGAAGTCGGCCGCGCTGCACGAGCGCCGTCGGGCGTCCGTCTCGGCCGGCGTCTCGAGCACCCTGCCGGTCTACGTTGCCGACGCCGCGGGTGGCGTCATCGTCGACATCGACGGCAACTCGCTGATCGACCTCGGCTCCGGTATCGCGGTCGCCTCGGTCGGTAACGCGGCCCCACGGGTGGTCGACGCGGTGCAGGAGGCGATCACGCACTTCACCCACACCTGCTTCATGATCACGCCCTACGAGGGCTACGTGGCCGTGGCCGAGAAGCTCAACGAGCTCACCCCCGGATCGCACGCGAAGAAGACCGCACTGTTCAATTCCGGGTCCGAGGCGGTCGAGAATGCCGTCAAGATCGCCCGTCTCGCGACCGGCCGCACGGCGGTCGTCGTGTTCGACCACGCCTACCACGGCCGTACCAACCTGACCATGGCACTGACCGCGAAGGCGATGCCCTACAAGTCCGGCTTCGGCCCGTTCGCTCCGGAGATCTACCGGATG
This sequence comes from Nakamurella sp., assembly GCA_039916325.1. Lineage (GTDB taxonomy): Bacteria > Actinomycetota > Actinomycetes > Mycobacteriales > Nakamurellaceae > Nakamurella. Next base: position 11,648 of record JBDSLP010000132.1, read on the forward strand.
CCCATGAGCTACCCGTTCCGCGACGGTCTGGGTGGCAAGGAGGCGGCAGCCAGGGCGATCGCTGCGATCGTCACCCAGATCGGCGCCGACAAGGTCGCCGCCGTGTTGATCGAGCCGATCCAGGGCGAAGGCGGCTTCGTGGTCCCCGCCGAGGGTTTCCTGCCCGCCCTGTCGCAGTGGTGCACTTCCAACGGCGTGGTGTTCATCGCCGACGAGATCCAGACCGGTTTCTGCCGCACCGGCGACTGGTTCGCCTGCGACCACGAGGGCGTCGTGCCGGACCTGATCACCACGGCCAAGGGCATCGCCGGCGGGATGCCGCTGGCCGCCGTCACCGGCCGCGCCGCCCTGATGGACGCCGTCCACCCCGGCGGGCTGGGCGGCACCTACGGCGGCAACCCGATCGCCTGCGCCGCGGCGCTGGCCGCCATCGAGACGATGCAGGTCGAGGACCTCACCGGGGCCGCCCGCCGCATCGAGGCGATCGCCCGCCCGGTGCTGGCGGCGCTCGCCGCCGAGACGGGCCGGATCGGTGAGGTCCGTGGTCGCGGGGCGATGATCGCCGTCGAGTTCGTCGTCAAGGGCACGTCGGATCCCGATGCCGCCGCCGCGGGTGCGGTGGCCAAGGCCTGCCACGCCGCCGGCGTCGTCGTCCTCACCTGCGGGACCTACGGGAACGTCATCCGCCTGCTGCCCCCGCTGGTCATCGGCGAGGCCCTGCTCACCGAGGGCCTGGCCGTCCTCGTGGACGCGGTCCGCGGCCTCTGACCCTCGCCGCCGCCCGGGCCCCGCCGATCGGGGCGGATGACTCTCACCTGTGCGAGTTATCCGCCCCACGTGGTGAGACCGGCGGCGATGGCGGCGATCTCGGCGGGTCCGACACGGCAGCAGCCGCCGATCAGCCGGGCCCCGGCGTCGATCCACTCCCGCACCTGGCCGGCGTCGAACGCCGCGGTGCCGGTCCAGCACCGCCCGGCGGCGTCCCAGCCCTGGCCACTGTTCGGGTAGACCACGACCGGCCGGTACCTCGCCGCGATCGCCACCGCCGCGGCGACGTCCGCCGGGGCGGTGCAGTTCACCCCGAGCGCGATGATCTCGTCGACCTCGGCGGCCATCGCGAAGACCTCGTCCAGCGGCTCCCCGGTGCGGGTCCGGTCGCCGTCGACGGTGAGCGCGAGCCACGCCGGGTGTCCGGTGCCCGCGATCTCGGCGACCACCGCCGTCGCTTCAGCCAGGCTGGGGACGGTCTCCACCGCGAGCACGTCGGCGCCGGCCGCCCGCAGCACCTCCAGTCGCGGCCGGTGCCATTCCCGGAGCTCGGCAACGCTGAGGCCGTAGTCACCGCGGTACTCCGAGCCGTCGGCGAGCACCGCGCCGTAGGGCCCGACCGACGCCGCCACCCATCCGTCGGGGCGCACGGCATCCCTTGCGGTCAGCGCGATCTCGACGCTCCGGGTCATCAACGCCGCGGCGATGTCGCGGTCCGCACCCAACCCTGCGAAGCCCTCGAACGAGGCTTGGTAGGACGCCGTGATGGCCACCTGCGCACCGGCCATGTAGTACTCACGGTGGGCCGCACCGATGGCCGCCGGGTCATCCCGGAGCAGCCGAGCCGACCACAACGACGACGTCAGGTCGGCGCCGTGCGCCTCGAGCAGGGTGGCCAGCCCGCCGTCGAGCACCACCGGTCCGGCGGCGAGGGCATCGGCGAGCGCCACGCGCGGTGGGGGAGTGGACATCCGAGCGAGCCTAGCCAGCCGGTAATAGCGTGGCGTGCATGCGTATCGACGGAGCGGCGGCACTGGTGACGGGTGGGGCCTCGGGGCTGGGCCTGGCGACGACGCGGCGGCTGGCGGCCGCCGGGGCGCGGGTGACCGTGATCGACCTGCCGTCGGCGGATGCGTCCGCGCTGCCGGAAGACGCGCGGCTGGTCCCGACCGACGTCACCGACGAGGGTCAGGTGGCTGCCGCGGTTGCGTCGGCCAACGCTGACCGCACCCTGCGCATCGTGGTCAACTGCGCCGGCGTCGCACCCGCCATCCGCACTGTCGGAAAGAGCGGCCCGCATCCGGGCGAGGCCTTCGAACGCACCATCCGGATCAACCTGATCGGCACCTTCACGGTGATCCGGCTGGCCGCCGCCGCGATGGCCTCGAACGAGCCGGTGTACGGCGAGGACGGGACCGGGGAACGCGGCGTCATCATCAACACCGCCTCGGTGGCCGCCTACGACGGGCAGATCGGGCAGGCGGCCTACGCCGCGTCCAAGGGGGGCGTCGTCGGGATGACGCTACCCATCGCCCGCGACCTGGCACCGCTGCTGATCCGGGTGATGACGATCGCCCCGGGCCTCTTCGAGACCCCATTGCTGGCAACGCTTTCCGACGAGGCACGGGCGTCACTGGGTTCGCAGGTGCCGCATCCGGCCCGGCTCGGGCGGCCGGACGAATACGCCCAGCTGGTCGAGCACATCGTCACCAACCCGATGCTCAACGGTGAGGTCATCCGGCTCGACGGAGCGATCCGGATGGCCCCTCGGTGAAGGAGGCGGTCAGTCCCGGGCCGCGCCCGCGCTGGGCAGCACCCGACGAATCACCGGGGCGGTGCGTCCCTCGGCGACGAAGGCGGCCGTGACCGCGTCGGACACCGCGGCGACCGACCCGGTCGGCACGACGGCGATGGCCGAGCCGCCGAAGCCGCCGCCGGTCA
>JBDSLP010000133.1:0-21991 GCA_039916325.1 Nakamurella sp.
TGACCAGCCGGCCGGGGTCGTAGGCGATCCGACCAGACCATACGGTCGAGACCTGAAGTGAAGCCAGTTGGGTGACGGAGTCCAGTTCGGAGCAACGAGCAGCGCTCTCGGACCAGCGGCTATGGCCGCCGTGAGATCTCGATGTCGCCCCCACAGCTCGGCAGACCGTCAAGCGCCGCTGTGACATCAAGCCGGTTCCGTCTGGTCCAGGGCGGTGTGGAGCGCCAGAGTCGGACGGTGGCGGGCAGCGAGTGCGCCGGAGTTGTCCTTCCGCTGGACTGAGCACGTTGCCGGGTCTTAGAGTCGTCGCTCTGAGCGCAGAGGAGCACGTCATGGATGCTGCAGTTTCCCCTCCCCCACCCGCGATCTCGCTCGGCGGTGGCGTGGAAATGATTCTCCTTCTTGCCGGTGAGCTGACTGACGGTCGCCTGTCGGTCGTGGAACACCCCATGGCCCCAGGATCCCTGATCGAGCCCCACACCCACGAACGAGAAGACGAGTATTCCTTCATCGTCTCCGGAACGCTGGGCATGATGCTCGGCCCGACAGAGTTCGAAGCAACGGCCGGCATGCTCGTCACCAAACCGCGTGGAATCAAGCACGCCGCGTGGAATGCAACAACGGAACCGGCGCGCTTCCTCGAAATCATCTCGCCCGCCGGATTCGAGCGCTTCTTCCACGAAGTGTCCGACCTGTTCAGCGGCCCCACAGAGCCACCGGGCGACGAACTGGAACGGCTGGCCCTTCACTACGGGCTGACCTTCCACCTCGATGAGGTCACCGAACTCATCGACCGCCACGGTCTCTCGGCAGCGGTCCGGTACCCCTAGCCACTCAACCTGGTAGCCGCCGGAGCGGCAGCTCGCGGCAGCTGCCGCCACGGCTACCGGGGAAGGGACGAGTTGACCAGCAGGCCGGTGTCGTAGGCGATCCGACCGGCCGACACGGTCGAGACGCAGTCCGGGGCGGGCGCGTCCGGGCCGAGATCGGGTAGCAGCGGCACCCGCGACCGCGGGTCGGTCGACCACCGACGGGCCATCTCCGTCGCCTCCGGTCGGACCAGTTCCCCGGTCCGCCAGATCGCCAGATCGGCGGTGGCGCCGATGGTCAGGACGCCGCGGTCCATCCGGCGCGCGGCCCGGTGGGCGCCCCGGGTGTGCGCGGTGAACGCCGCGCGCGGGGTGACCGACGATCCAGCGGTGCGGTGGTTTACCGCGGCGCGGACCGCGGCCCACGGCTCGGCGGCGGTGACCGGGGCGTCGGAACCGAAGGCCAGTGTGACCCCGGCGGCGGCGATGGCCGCGAACGGATTCATCGGACGGGCCCGTTCCGCCCCGAGACGCTGGACGTACACACCGTTGTCGCCACCCCAGAGCGCGTCGAACAGCGGCTGGACGCTGGCCACCGCGCCGCACCGGGACAGGATCTCGATGTCGGCCGCCGAGATCATCTCGGCGTGCTCGATCCGCGGCACCACGGCGGCCAGCGGCAAGGTGCCACCGAGGATCTCCGCGGCCCGCCGCAGTCCGCCCGCGACCGCGGCAACCGCGTCGTCACCGATGGCGTGGAACCCGGGCTGGATCCCGGCGCGGGCACACGCCACCAGGTGGTCGGCGATCTGCCCGTCGGTCAGGTACCGCACCCCGCGGTCATGCCCGGCGCCATGGGCCGAGTCGGCGTAGGGGGCAAGCAACGACGCGGTGCGGGAACCCAGTGCTCCGTCCACCGAAAGATCCCCGCCGAGGGCATGCGCGCCGGTCCGGGCCAGCAGCTCGGCCGCCTCCACCGGATCGGTGACGGACTGCCCGAGGTAGGCCCGGACCGCGACCGGGGTGTCCAGCGCGAGCAGCCCGGCCAGGTCGGCCACCGCCTGCGGATCGCCGAACGCGCACTCGTGAACCTCGACGATCCCGCGGGACGCCGCATGGTCCAGGAACGCCCGCTGCGCGGTGGACCGGTCCGCGTCGGACAGCATGGCGCGAGCCAGCCGGCGGGCTTCGTGGTGGCTGTCCTGGGTGAGCGGACCGTCCGCGGTGTAGCCGGCCCGGTCGCGCTCCAGCCGGTCCCCCATCGCACTGGACACCACGGCGGAGTGCACGTCGATGCGGGTCAGGTACGTCGGTCGGCTGCCGACCGCGGCGTCGATCTCGCGCCGGGTCGGCGGGCGGCGCTCCGGCCAGTCCGCCTCGTCCCAGCCGTGCCCCCAGATCAGACCGCTGCCTGTCGAGGCGTGCGCGCGCAGCAGGTCCAGGGCCACGGCCAGGCTCGGGGCCGAGCGCAGATCGAGCCCGACCATCGCCAATCCGGCGTCGGTGCAGTGCACGTGCGCATCGACGAACGCCGGGGCCACGAACAGGCCGTCCAGATCGACGGTGTCGTCGATGTGCCCGGCCTGCTCGATGCCGGTGTCCGGCCCGATCCAGCTGACCACCCCGTCGGTGATCGCGAGACAGGTGGCGTGGGGTTCGACCGGATTGTGGATCCGGCCACCGCGGAGCAGGGTGGTGGTCATCGCCGTCCAGTTGAGCACGGATCCGATGGCCGTCTGGGACGATGACCGGGTGAGTACCGCAACCACGCGACCCGATGACCTCGACCATCCGCGGACCGAGGACGGCCTGTCCGACGCCGAGGTAGCTGACCGGGTCGCCCGTGGGCTGGTGAACGCCACGGACCGGACGTCGACCCGATCGGCGTGGCAGATCATCCGGACGAACGTGTTGACCCGGTTCAACGCCATCCTGGGTGCCCTGTTCGTGCTGATCCTGGTCGCCGGAAGTCCGATCGACGGCCTGTTCGGGGTGGCGCTGATCATCAACTCGGCGATCGGCATCACCCAGGAGCTCGCGGCCAAGCGCAAGCTCGACCGGCTGGCGCTGCTCAACGCACCGACCACGAACGTCGTCCGGGAGGGTCGGGTGTCGACGGTTCCGACCGGCGAGGTGGTGCTGGACGACCTCATCGAGCTGCGGACCGGTGATCAGGTCCCCGCCGACGGGCACCTGGAGTCCAGCGCCGGCCTGGAGGTCGACGAGTCCAACCTGACCGGCGAGTCCGACGCGGTCGCCAAGGAGCCGGGCGACGAATGTCTGTCCGGCACGACCGTGGTGGCCGGCACCGGGCGCTTCCACGCCGCAGCGGTCGGACACGACGCCTACGCCAACCGGATCGCCGATGAGGCCCGCAAGTTCACCAAGACCCGCTCGGAGATCCAGGACTCGATCAACACGCTGCTGAAGTACATCACCTGGGTCATCGTCGTCGCGTTGCCGCTTCAGGTCTGGTCGCAGTGGCGCGCCATCGGTGACGAGGGCTGGCAGCAGGTGGTCATCCGGTCGTCCGCGGGCCTGGTCGGTCTGGTGCCCGAGGGTCTGGTGCTGCTCACCTCGGTCGCCTTCCTGCTGGCCGCGGTCACGCTGACCAGGCAGCAGGTGCTGGTCCAGGAGCTGCCTGCGGTCGAGGGACTGGCCCGGGTCGATGTGGTCTGCCTGGACAAGACCGGCACGCTCACCGTCGGCGACATCATCTACGAGGGCATCGAACACCTCGCACCCGAGCACGACGACGCCTACGTCGAAGACGCTCTCGGCGCCCTGGCCGACGACCCTAACGCCAACGGAACGCTGGTCGCGGTGGCGGCGAAGCTGTCCGCCCCCGATGGTTGGCACCGGACCCAGACGGTGGCGTTCAACTCGGCCCGCAAGTGGTCGGCCGCCGAGTTCGAGGGCCACGGCTGCTGGGTGTTCGGGGCTCCGGACGTGCTGTTGGCCACCGATGACCCGATCCGGGACCGGGTGCAGGAACTCGCCGGGACCGGGCGGCGGGTACTACTGGCCGGTCAGACCTCTCACCCACTGACCGGTCCGGTGCTGCCGCCGGGACTGATCTGGAAGGCGCTGGTCATCCTCGGCGAACAGGTCCGCCCCGACGCCGCCGAAACGCTGGCCTTCTTCGCCGAGCAGGGCGTCGCGATCAAGGTCATCTCCGGTGACAACCCCGAGACTGTCGCCGCTATCGCCCGCCGGGTCGGCCTGGACGTCCAGAACGTGGTCGACGCCAGGACGCTCGGCGAAGATCCGGAGGAGCTCCGCGAGATCGCCGAACGGACCACGGTTTTCGGTCGCGTGTCGCCACAGCAGAAGCGGATGCTGGTCCAGGCGTTGCAGAAGAACGGCCACGTGGTGGCGATGACCGGCGACGGCGTGAACGACGCGCTCGCGCTCAAGGACGCCGACATCGGCGTCGCGATGGGCAACGGTGCCCAGGCGACCAAGGCCGTGGCCCAGCTGGTGCTGCTGGACGGCAAGTTCTCGCACCTCCCGAACGTGCTGGCCGAGGGGCGCCGGGTCATCGGCAACGTCGAGCGGGTGGCGAACCTGTTCGTGGCCAAGAACGTGATGAGCCTGGTCGCGATCGTCAGCGCGGCGATCTTCTTCCTGCCGTTCCCGTTCCTCCCCCGGCACCTGACCCTGGTGTCGACGGTGACCATCGGTATCCCGGCGTTCTTCCTGGCGTTGGGCCCGAACAAGCGTCGCTACCTCCCCGGGTTCCTGAACCGGGTGCTGCGGTTCGCGATCCCGACCGGACTGATCGCCGGCGTGGCGGTGATCGCGGCCTACCTGACCACCCACGGCTCCTTTCCCGGTCGGGCCGGTCAGCAGCAGACCGGCACCGCCGCCACGCTGGCCCTGATCGTCGTCTTCCTCTGGATCCTGGTCTGCCTGGCGCGGCCGTTCATGCGCTGGAAGGCGCTGCTGATCGGGTCGATGATCGGAATCTGCTTACTCGCGTTCCTGCTGCCCGCCGGGCGCGACTTCTTCAACTTCTCCCTGCCGTGGGAGTTCGCGGTCTGGTCGCTGCTCATCGGCGCTACCGGGGCGGTCGGGGTCGAGATCGTCTATCGCACCTTCGGCAGGCCCCAGGCCTCCGTCCACTGACCGGATGGCGACCTCGGACGGGGCCCGTCCCCGGACGACGGCCAGCGTGACCCCGCCGATCACCAACACCAACCAGAGGGACACCGCCCGGTAGACGACCACCGCGGCGACGGCGGGCGCGGCGGGGACACCGGCGGCGATCAGACCGGCCCCGACGATCGCGTCCACGACGCCGAGCCCGCCGGGCGTCAGCCCCAGCGACGACACACCGGTCCCCGCAGCCCAGATGAGAATGATCACGTGCCAAGGGATCTCGGCCTCCACCGCGAGAATGGCACAGCACAGGCACCCGAGATTGGCCGTCCAGTTCACGGTTGCGAACATGCCGGCGATGAAGGCGTCGCGGGGCTTCAGCCGGAGCTCGGCCATCCGATCCAGCACGGGTCCGATCGTCGAGGACGCGGGCCGCCGCCCGAAGAGCCGCCGGGCGCGGGTCACCACGGCCGTCGTCAACAGGGTGGTGATCCGTCGCACCCGGGGCCGGTGCAGCAACGTCAGTAGCAGGACGACCGGGAGCACGCCGGCCAGCAGGACCGTCCCGCCCGTCAGCGCCGCCAGGAGGGAGCCGCTGATGAGGGCCCCGATTCCCGCCAGGACGGTGAGCGACACCGCCGAGTAGATCCCGGAGACCGCCAGCGCCCAGGCCGCCACCGTGCGTTCCACCCCGAATGCTGCGTACCGGGTGAAGGCGAACATCGCCGCCGCCGTCGAGCCGACCAGGGGCAGCGACACCGAGATCGCGTTGGCAGCGTAGACGGTGGCCATCACCGGCGGCAGGGTCAGGCGCGTACCCCCGACACCGAGCAACCGGCGCTGCTCCCGGGCGAGGGCCGCCATCGAGAACGCCTCGAAGGCAACCGCAGCCGCCACCCAGCCCCAGCGCGTGTCGAGCAGGATGGCAGGGAGCCCGGCCACCCGCTGCCGCTGCCACACGAGGACCCCGGCCAACGTCGCCAGGATGACCGCGGTGACCGCCCACCGGGCGCCGACCGACCGGGGGGTGATCCGCCGCCGTCTCCCGGCCGGGGCCGGCCCCGCGGCGGGCTCAGCGCGAGGCGGCGTCGTGACGTCCACGAACCACCGCGACCGGGCACGGCGCGTGCGCGATCAGGGCCTGACTGGTGGATCCGAGCAGCAGACCGGCGAACCCGCCACGCCCGCGACTGCCGACCACCAACAGCTCCGGCTGGACGTGCCCTTCGGAGCTGCAGTAGCGCAGCAGGGTCGCCGCCGGAGAGCCGCGGAGCACCACCGGGGTGACCATCACATCGGGATACCGGTCCACCCAGCCGGCCAGCTGCTCGGCGAGCAGGCGGGTTTCCTGGTCGTCGATGAGGGTGCGGTTCACCTCGATCGGGTCGGTGTAGGCGAACCCGTCGAAGGCGGCATCGTTCCAGGTGTGCACGGCGACCAGCACGCGACCGCGGAGGTCCGCCTCCTCGAAGGCGAACCCGAGTGCGTCGTCGGAATCGGGCAAGCCGTCCAGGGCGACCACGACCGGTCCGGCCCCGCGCACCGTGCCGGTCGCGGGGTCCGCCCGGACCACCACCACCGGCCCGCGGCCGTGGGTGACGCTGCCGGCCGCGATGGACCCCAGGGTGACGTCGGTGAACTGGTGGGTGCCGTGCGACCCGACCACCGTCATCAGGCCGTGGCGGGCCAGCCGCCGCAGCACCTCCACGGGGGCTCCGGGGCTGACCACCGTCCGGACCTCGAGCCCGGGGAACGTGGTCGTGATCTGGTCCGTCACCTTCGTCAGCACGGTCTGGTTCCACACCCGGTCGGCGTCGAAGATCGAGGCCGGATAGACCACCTCGCCCGCGTACCCGGCCACAATGAGGTTCTCCACGTGCACCAGGCACAACGCGGCTCCGCGTCGGTGAGCATCCCGGGCCGCCCAGATCGCCGCCCCCTCAGCGGTCGGTGAACCGTCCATCCCGACGTAGATGACGTTCTCGCCCGCCGACGGCGACGCGACCTCCGGCCGGCTTCGTTCCTCGGTCGTGGTCATGACGTGCCGCCGGACGGGAGCGTGGCGGCGAACCTCGGATGGTGGGTCGACATCGGGAACTCCTTCGCGACGAGTCCCCGGACGATGACGGTCCGGGGCAGTACGTCTCCAGTGTTCGGCCCCGAGTCCGGCTCCGGTACGGCCGAAGGTCCCGTCTCGGGTCCGCGCCCGGCATGGGGCGGGACCTTCGGCTCTGGCGTCCGGTGTCACCTGACGGCCACGCTGTGGGCCACGCGGCCCCGGCACGACCATCGATTCGACAACCCGTCGGCCTCGGCGCCGTCGTCCGACCAACGAGAGGACCACCATGAAGGCAGCACGGTTCCACGGACGCAAGGACATCCGGATCGAGGACATCCCGGAGCCGGTGCTCCGTGACGGCGCGGTCGCCATCGACGTCGCCTGGTGCGGCATCTGCGGCACGGACCTCCACGAGTACCTGGAGGGACCGATCTTCATCCCCGCCGCCGGGCACCCGCATCCGCTGTCCCACGAGACCGAACCGGTCACCATGGGGCACGAGTTCTCCGGCACGATCACGGCTCTGGGCGCCGGGGTCCAAAGTCTCTCTGTCGGCGACAACGTCGTCGTGGAGCCCTATTTCGCCTGCGGTACCTGCGACATGTGCACCGCCGGTCGTTACAACCTTTGCGCCACAATGGGTTTCATCGGGCTCGCCGGCGGCGGTGGGGGCCTCAGCGAGAAGATCGTCGTCGATCAACGGTGGGTGCACCGGATCGGCGACATCCCCCTGGACCTGGCCGCGCTCATCGAACCGCTGTCGGTCGGACACCACGCCTTCGTCCGGAGTGGCGCCCGGGTCGGTGATGTCGCCTTCGTCGGAGGGGCCGGACCGATCGGGCTGCTGCTGTGTGCGGTACTCAAGGCCGAGGGGCTGACCGTCATCGTCTCCGAACTCAGTGCGGCCCGGAAGGCGATCGCCGTCTCGACCGGGGTGGCCGACCACGTGCTGGATCCGAGCCAGGAGGATGTCGTCGCCCGGGTACGGGAGCTCACCGCGGGCCGCGGCGCCGACGTCGGATTCGAATGTTCCAGCGTGAACGTCGTGCTCGACCAGCTGTTGGACGCGGTTCGGCCGGGTGCGGTGATCGTGAACGTGTCGATCTGGGGTCATCCGGCCACCGTGGACATGCAGAAGCTGGTGCTCAAGGAGATCGACCTCCGCGGCACCATCGCTTATGTCCACGACCACGCCGCCACCATCCGCCTGGTGCAGCAGGGCAAGGTTGACCTGGCCCCGTTCGTCAGTGCCCGCATCCCGCTGGACCGGCTGATCGAGGACGGATTCGAGACGCTGATCCAACACAACGAGACCGCTGTCAAGATCCTGGTCTCACCCCGCTGACCGGTGGCCCCCGACCGCCCGCGGGGGTCAGCGAGCCACCGTGCTGAACCGGGCGGCGCGTCGGCGTTGGTGGCGGGGGTCGGGTCCGGGCCGTGGGGTGCGCGGGTGGACGGTCGGCACTGACTGCCGGTAGAAGCGGCGCTTGGCCAGCTCGATCAACGCCAGGTATCCCACCACCATGCCTACCAGCGCGGCGAAGAAGCCCAGCGGCAGGGGCGTGAAGCCCAGCGACGCGGCCAGTGGGGTGGACGGGAGGACCGCACCGACCAGTGCGGCACCCAGTGCGGCGAGGGTCAGTGGCAGGCTCGGGTGGCTGTGGAAGAACGGCACCCGGCGGGTGCGGATGGCGAAGATGACCAGGGTCTGGGTGGCCAGCGATTCGACGAACCAACCGGAGCGGAACTGCGCCGGCCCGGAGTGAAACACCCAGATCATCACCGCGAAGGTGAGGAAGTCGAACATCGAACTCAGCGGACCGAAGCGGAGCATGAACCGGCGGATGAAGGCGATGTCCCAGTGGGCCGGTCGGTGCAGCTGCTCCTCGTCGACGTTGTCGGTGGGGATGGCGAGCTGGCTGGCGTCGTAGAGCAGGTTGTTGAGCAGGATCTGCGAGGGCAGCATCGGCAGGAACCCGAGGAAGATCGACGCGCCCGCCGCCGAGAACATGTTGCCGAAGTTGCTCGACGTCCCCATCAGCACGTACTTGATGGTGTTGGCGAAGATGCGGCGACCTTCGACCACCCCGTCGGCCAGCACGTCGAGGTCCTTTTCCAGCAGGATGACGTCGGCGGCATCCTTCGCGACGTCGGTACCCGAGTCGACCGAGATCCCGACGTCGGCAGCGTGCAGGGCCAGTGCGTCGTTGACCCCGTCGCCGAGGAACGCGACTCCCCCGCCGCTGCGGCGCTGCAGCCGCACGATCCGTGCCTTGTGCTCGGGGCTGACCCGGGCGAACACCACCGTCGCCGGCAGTTTGGCCGCCAGTGCGGCGTCGTCGAGGGCGTCGATGTCCCGTCCGGTCAGGACGTCGGATCCGTCCGTCGCGGTACCGAGGCCGAGGTCGCGGCACACCTTCACCGCGACCGCCTGGTTGTCCCCGGTGACTACCTTGACCACCACCCCGAGCCCGGCCAGCCGCCGCAGTGCCGCAGCCGCATCCGGCTTCGGGGGATCACGAAATACCAGCAGTCCCAGCAGTTTCAACCCGTGCTCGTCGGTGGCGGTCAGGGTACTACGGCCCGCCGCGGTGGCCACCGCCACGACCCGGTTGCCGGCGGCGAACTCGGCGGCCAGGGCCGAGCGGGTCGCCGACGGGACGGATACGCAGCGATCCAGCACCGTCTCTGGCGCACCCTTGGTGACCACGGTCCGGCGCCCCTGGGCGTCGGCGACGAGGACGGAGACGAGTTGCCGTTCGTGGTCGAAGGGTAGGACCGCGACCGTGGAGTACCCGTCATCGGCGGCCCGGGCGGTGGACGCTGCGGGCGAGGCCCAGAGCGCCGCGTCCAACGGGTTGCCCCCGACCGCCTCACCGGTGGCCCGGTTCTCGGTGCCGAGCAGCCCCCACTGGACCACCTCTGTCGTCGGTGTCCCCGGCACCGGGATGCTGCGCATGAAGTCCAGGCGGCCCAGCGTCAGCGTCCCCGTTTTGTCGGTGAACAGCACATCGATGTCCCCGAGATCCTCGATACAGACGAGTCTCTTGACCAACACCTTGCGGCGGGCCATCCGCGCAGAGCCCGCAGCCAGGCTGCTGGACACCACTGCCGGCAGCAGCTGCGGCGTGATCCCGACGGCGATGGCCAGCGAGAACAGCAGGGCGTCCAGCAACGGCCGGTGCAGCAGCAGGTTGATGACGAAGATCGACGACGTCAGACCTCCGGCGACGTAGACCAACAGCATCGAGAAGCGGCGCAGTCCGGACTGGAACTCGGTCTCCAACTGGTGGGTGCTCAGACCGGCCGCGATCTTCCCGAATTCGGTCCGCGGGCCGGTGGCCACGACGACGCCGTGCGCACTGCCGGCCTGTACCACGCTGCCCATGAGCGCGCAGCCGGTGAGTTCGGCCAATGGGGTCCCGAGTGTGGTCGGTCCCACCGACTTCTCCACCGGCAGCGACTCCCCGGTCATGACGGCCTCGTCGCAGGACAACGCGGCGACGTCGAGCAACCGGATGTCGGCCGGCACGATGTCACCGAGGCGCAACTCGACAATGTCCCCGGACACCAGCCGCGTCACATCGATCGTGACCGGGCGCCCGCCCCGGATCACGACGGTCTCGTGGTGGATGCGCGAATGCAGGGCCTCGGCGGCTTTTTCGGCCCGGTACTCGTTGCCGAAGCCGAGGCCCACGGTCAACCCGACGATCACCCCGATGATCACAGCATCGCTGCGCTCGCCCACGAAGTACGAGGCGATCGCGGCCACCACCAGCAGCCCCAGCAGCGGGGAGCGCACCTGGTGCCAGAGGACCGGCCACCACCGGGCCCGGTGCGACGACACTGCGTTCGCGCCGTCCCGGGCGAAGCGGCGGGACGCCTCGGCGTCGGTGAGTCCGCGGTCCGTCGAGGTCGCCAACTGCCCCAGCAGCACGGCCTCGGCGGTGCTCGCAGCGGCGACCAGCCCGGTCTGCGCCGGGGTGGCCGCCGGGTGGACGGCCAGGGTCATCGGAGATCGTCCGGGGGATGGCTCACGCCTCCAGTCCACGTCGGGGCGTGGTCGCCGGCCAGAGGCGAACGTCCCGACACCCGGCGGTGAAGCTTGGGATACATCATCCCGGGGCCTACAGTCCCGCATACGAAGCCCGCTCGTCGGGTTATCACGCCAGCGAAACGAAGCGACGCCGGAGGTTTCATGAGTACGACCAAGAGTGACCATTCCAGTCACATTCCCCCACCCACCGCCCACGAGGCGAAGTACCTTGCGGTGCAGCGATCGCCGGAATTCCAGGACCTGCGTAAGCGCTACCGGGGCTGGGTCATCCCGGTCACCGTGGGCGCACTGCTCTGGTATCTCGCGTACGTCCTCGTCGCCGCATACGCGCCGGGCTTCATGGCGATCAAGCTGCTCGGCAACATCAACCTGGGGCTCGTTCTCGGTCTGCTGCAGTTCGTCTCGACCTTCGTGGTCACCGGGCTGTACGTCCGCTACGCCGGCCGGGTACTCGATCCCGCGTCGGAGAAGATCCGCGATTCGATGAAGGCCGAGGGTCTGCTGTGAACACCGCCATTGTCAGTGCTGCCGCCGAATCGACCAAGATCGGCAACACCGGTCTGAATCTCGCCATTTTTGCCGGGTTCGTCGCGGTCACGATGTTCTTCGTGTTGCGGGCCAGCAAGACCAACAAGAGCGCGGCCGACATGTACACCGCGGGCGGGGCCTTCACCGGCCGGCAGAACGGTATTGCCATCTCAGGCGACTACCTTTCCGCCGCCTCGTTTCTCGGTATCGCCGGGGCCATCGCGTTGTCCGGATACGACGGATTCCTCTACAGCATCGGATTTCTCGTCGCCTGGCTGGTCGCACTGCTGCTGGTCGCCGAGTTGCTCCGCAACACCGGCCGATTCACGATGGCCGACGTACTGGCGTTCCGGATGCGCGAGCGCCCGGTCCGCACCGCGGCCGCCACCTCGACGCTGGTCGTGTCGTTCTTCTACCTGCTGGCCCAGATGGCCGGCGCCGGTGGGCTCGTCGCGCTGCTGATGAACATCACCAACCGGACCCAGCAGAGCCTGGTCATCGCTGTGGTCGGGGTGCTGATGATCGCCTACGTCCTGATCGGGGGGATGAAGGGCACCACCTACGTCCAGATCATCAAGGCGATCCTGTTGATCGCCGGTGCCGCGGTGATGAGCGTCTGGGTGCTCTCCAACGTCGGGATGAACTTCTCCGAGTTGCTGGGTCGAGGCGCCGCGGCCGGTGCGTCTCTGGACCCCGGGGCCAAGTACGGGCTGACCGGTCTGACGAAGCTGGACTTCATCTCGCTGGCACTGGCCCTGGTGCTCGGAACGGCCGGGCTCCCGCACATCCTGATGCGGTTCTACACCGTGCCGACCGCGAAGGAAGCGCGCAAGTCGGTGGTCTGGGCGATCGGCCTGATCGGGGTGTTCTACCTGTTCACCCTGATCCTGGGCTACGGCGCCGCAGCGCTGGTCGGGCCGGACCGGATCAAGGCAGCTCCGGGTGGCGCCAACTCGGCGGCCCCGCTGCTGGCCTTCGAACTGGGCGGCACGGTGCTTCTCGGGATAATTTCAGCGGTCGCCTTCGCCACCATCCTCGCCGTGGTGGCCGGGCTGACCATCACCGCGTCGGCGTCCTTCGCCCACGACATCTACGCCAGCGTGATCAAGCGCGGTAACCCCCCGGCCGGCGCCGAGGTGAAGGTCGCGCGGATCGCCGCGGTGGTGGTGGGCATCGTGGCCATCATCGGCGGAATCGCGGCCAACGGCCAGAACATCGCCTTCCTGGTGGCGCTGGCGTTCGCTGTCGCCGCATCGGCGAACCTGCCGACCATCCTGTACTCGCTGTTCTGGAAGCGGTTCAACACCCGCGGCTGTCTGTGGAGCATCTACGGCGGCCTGGCCATCACGATCACCCTGATCGTGTTCTCCCCTGCGGTGTCGGGGGCGAAGGGCGCGATGTTCCCCAGCATGGACTTCTCCTGGTTCCCGCTGTCCAATCCGGGTCTGGTCTCGATTCCGGCGTCGTTCCTGCTCGGGTTCCTCGGGACCATCACCAGCAAGGAACACCTGGAGAACAAGGCCGCCGAGATGGAGGTCCGCTCGCTGACCGGGGCCGGTGCTGAAGGCAAGGCGCTCGACCACTGATCTGGAAGCGTGCGGCAACGCTTCCCGAGGTGCTCCCGCTCCGGCCACCCCGGTGGGACGGGAGCACCTGGATCGACCGTCGGGCGGCGGGTCGCGTGACGTTCGAGGTGTCGACGCTGTACGAGATGGGCCAACGTGCGGGCTTCGAGCCGGTCGCCCACGAGATCGCCGACCAGCTGCTGGATGAGCTGCTGCCGTGGTTGCCGCTGGGGACCGTCGATCCCGTGGACGAGCCGTACCTGCAGCGCATCCTGATGACGGCCGCCCAGTTGGGCGCCGGGATCGGGCTGGTGGAAGTACGGACGTCGGCTCCGGCCGACGGTCTCGTCGACCGGCAGACCTGGGGTGTGCTGTGGAAGGCACTCGGTGATCTGCCGACCGTTCCCGCCCCGCAACGGTTCGCCGCAGCCTTCCTGATGCAGGCGGGCCACTACGTGGCGCGCGTCGGAGACCGGGCGATACCGGGGATCGTGGCCGGTCTGCGAGCGGAGCTGGATTCGTCCCACGACTGACGGACCCGGGGCGGCCCGGTCTTCGACGCAGCAGATCTCCGCGGCGAACGGCCGTCGTCGCCCGACCCGGGCAGGCGCTCGAACCAGAGACCTTCGACCCTTCCGGGGACGTCGCTGCGCACGCATCGTGGACGGCAGGTGGGGACAACCCTCATCACGGTCGTAGCGACTGCCGCGTCAGCAATGGAATGGAACGCATGACCGGTCAACTGCGGGAAGAGGCGGCGAGCGGACGGCGGGTGGTGCTGCGTCGCGGAGTTCTGGACGGGCTCGTGCTGGTCACCGGCGTCGCCGGACTGGCCGGGGGTTTGCTCCTGGTGCTCGCTCCTGACGGTTCGGTCCTCCGGGCCGATCCGGCGCTGGCCATCGACGAGAAGGGACAGCAGACGCGATGACCGAAGCTGGGTTGTCCGGAACCGCACCACCGCTGGATCGCAGTCCACAGCGACGCAACCGCACGATGATGATCGCCGGCGCGGCGCTGTTCACCCTGCACGGCCTGATTCACCTTCTCGGCTTCGCCCAGGCTTTCGGGCTGGCCGAGCTGCCGCAGTGGGGAACGCCCATCTCCCCTTTCATGGGGCTGCTCTGGCTGGCTGCCGCTCTTCTCGCGGTCATCACGGCGGCGGCGATGTTCCGCGCGCCTCGCTGGTGGTGGGCGTGGGGGGCCGGCGCGGTGGTGATCTCGCAGATCATGATCGTCTCGTCCTGGGGCGACGCCAAGGTCGGCACCGTCGCCAACGTGGTGCTGCTCGTGGCTGTCCTCTACGGCTTCGCCTCACGGGGCCCACTAAGCCTGCGCGCCGAATTCGAGCACGAGCTGACCCGGAGTTCGTCGTCCGCACTGTCACCGTCCCGCGGACTGATCACCGAGGATGACCTCACCGCACTACCCGCCCCGGTTCAGCGGTACCTCCGCCGCTCCGGTGTCGTCGGCCGGCCGCCGGTGACCGATTTCCGAGCCACCTGGACCGGCCGGATCCGAGGCGCGCCCGACGCAGCCTGGATGAGCTTCACTGCGGAGCAGGTCGACTCCGTGAACCCCCCACGGCGCTTGTTCATGATGGACGCCCGGATGAAGGGTCTGCCGGTCGACGTCCTGCACGTTTTCGACGAGCGGGGCGCGACCATGCGGGTCCGGCTGCTCTCGGTGGCGGCGATGGTGAATGCGAAGGGCGCCGCGCTCACCCGCGCCGAGACGGTGACCCTGTTCAACGATTGGTGTTGCCTCGCGCCGGGCGCCCTGCTCGAGCTGGACGTCATCTGGGAGTCGATCGACAACTGTTCAGCGGCAGCGCGTTTCACCCTCGGCGTGAACACTATCGGGGCGGTACTGCGGTTCGACGACAGCGGAGACCTGGTGGACTTCGTGGCCGATGGCCGCGCGATGATGTCCCCGGACGGTCGCTCCTTGACCCCGTTGCGCTGGTCGACGCCGCTGCGTGACTACGCGCAGATGGGCCTGGCCCGCGTGGCCACGACAGGCGAGGCGAAATGGCACCCCGATTCGGGGGCATGGACCTACGGCGAATTCGCCCTGACCTCGCTGGTGTACAACGTCACCCATCAGGACCCACCGACTCACCACGATGCGGACCGGCCGATGATCGGTCATCGCGGTCAGGCACGGTGACCTGTGCCCGGACCTCCGACACGGCCGATCCAGCGGACCAGCCCCAACGACCTGATGGCACTGGCCGCAGAATCTGCCGCGGCGCCGATGCAGGTCGCGGCGGTCCTGGTGCTGGATCGATGCCTCGGCCTGGCCGATGTGCGCCGGGCGTTGGCCGACCGCATCGCCGCTGTTCCCCGGCTTCGTCAGCGGCTCCACCGGGCACCCGTCGGGTGCGGCCGACCGGTGTGGGTCGACGACGCCGATTTCACCCTGGACCGGCACGTCCTGAGCCGGCCGTGCCCGGCCGGCGAAGGTGAAGCCGCCCTGCTCGAGGTCGCCGCGGCGGTGGTTGCCGACCCGCTGCCCCGCGACCGCCCCCTCTGGTCGATCACCGTGGTCAGCGGAATGCCGGGCGGACTCAGCGGGCTCGTCCTGGTCATCCACCACGTGGTCGCTGACGGCATGGGCGGGCTGGCTGCGCTGTCCCTCCTTGTCGACGGTGCTCCCGCCGGACTGGTGGTGCCCTTCCCGACGCCACCGCCGACCCCCTGGGAACTGTTCGTCGATGCGACCGGATCGCGATGGCGAGCCCTGCTCAGCTGGCCCGCCGGTCTCCGATTGTTGCGCGACGCGGTCGCCGAACTCCGTGGGGGCCACGTCGGCCACCCGACCAGGTGCTCCCTCAATCTGCCCACCGGGTCCCGCCGGCGGCTCGCAGTCGCCCGCACCGACCTGGCCGACCTTTCGGTCGGCGCCCACGCCCACAGCGCCACCATCAACGACGTCCTCCTCACCGCGGTCTCCGGCGCCCTGGCCACCCTCCTGCGGGAACGCGGCGAGTCCGCTGACGAGTTCGTCCTCTCCGTGTCGGTGTCCGGGCGGCGGGATCTCGACGCACCTCAACTGGGGAATCGGGTGGGGGCCATGCTGGTCGGGGTGTCCGCCCGGGGCGACACCCTTCACCGGTTGAGCGAGATCGCCGAAACCACCCGCTCCCGCCGTCGTTCTCGCGGAAGGGGCGCCTCCGCCGCCCTGCTCGGACCGGCCTTTCGGGTGCTCGCCCAGTGGGGTGCATTCCGGTGGTTCGTGGACCGCCAGCGTCTGGTGACAACCTTCGTCACCAATCTGCGGGGCCCGACGTCACCGATGACATTCCTCGGCGCCACCGTCACGACGGTCATTCCGGTGACCCTCACCACCGGTAACGTGACCGTCTCATTCGCCGCGTTGTCCTATGCCGGCTCGTTGGTCGTGACGGTGATCGCCGACAGCCAGCGCTGCCCCGACGCGAGTGTGGTCGTGGCCGCACTCCAGGGACAACTCCACGATCTGACGTCAGCCGGTCGGACCGCAGTTCGGACCCCCACCCGCTGATTGCTGGGCCGACCGTGTTCACTTGCGCCCCGAGCCGCGCACACCCGAACCGAGCGCTCGCAACGCTGGTGGCACCGTCGGTCGGGAGACGCCGTGCTGACGTGTCAGGGTCTTCAGACCTGCGGATGACCCCGAATTCCCCGGGGCATCTGCCACAACGGATCTGCACGCCGCCGAATGACCGCGACCACATCACGTCGGAAACCTGAAAATCACACCCGAGGTTCTTTCGGCCCTGCTGCCTTTGGCGGGCCCCGCGGCAGGATTGAAGGAGTTCGAAGTGAATATGGAGGAGATCTGATGACCGGCACGACCCAGGAGCGGCTGAGTGCCGCCTGCGGCCGGCTGATTCCGACACCCGGGAAATGGCGAGCGCTCGGCCAGCCTGCCGTTTCAGCAGGTCAGGGTGCCTGACGTGAGGGCCCTGGCGCCGTGTCCGGCGCTCGCTGCCTTCTTGCGCCGAGAATCTTCTGCCGACCGGCGACTGCAGGATGGCGGGCGAGATACAGCGGACCCGTGAATCCTAGGAGGACGCCGCCGCCGATCCAGCCACTCAATTCTCCCGAGGTCAAATCCCAGAACAATCCAACCACCCCCACAGCGATGAGGACAGCGGCCAACAATGCATAGAGACGCATCCCGTAGAGCGAGACAAATACGAGGTAATGCGCGCCCACGATGACCAGTGCCGCCGGGAAGAAGCGGGCAGCCTCATACGAACCGAGGACGACGGCCACCAACAGACCCAGGGGCACGGTAAATGCGGCTTGAATCGCGAGCGATGCAGACGGGTGCCCTTTCGGGAGGGCGGCTGGGCCGCCCAGGACCGTGAGGACCAGCGTGGACAACGGAAAGATCAGCATGCCGCCGATGAACAGCACCACCATTGCCAGACCTGGGGAGTTCCACTCGTACACCGCGGCCGCGGCAAACCAGATGACGGACCCGACGAGAGGCCCGGAGAACCCGCCCCGGTAGACGCCACGCACGTCTGCCTGCGCCTGCTCAACTCGCACTATCCGACCTTTGCATGCTGAGGGTGACCATCCAACACCGCCACAATGTCGGACTCCAGATGTACCCCTTGCCTTCCCCGTGACGGCGCACGTTGCTGCCACTCACCACCGGCCCGCCATCGCCAGCCGGTGGCCGAGTCGCCGCCAAGCCGAGCCCGCGAGCATGCGCAAAATCTGGATCATTGAAGTTTGCCTCTCCCTACCCACCTCACCTGTCGTGGTGGCTCAATGCTTCGGCTCGGCGTTTGATACCGAGCAGCATCCGACGCATCATCGCGAAATCGCCGAATTCCATCAACACCACCCCGACGAGAGCAGCCGCGGGCTTGTGCCAGTCGTAGACGGCGTGGACACGCGTCACCAGCCGGGTTGAGCCATCCTCGTTCGGGGTCAGGATCCACGACCAGGTCCCGTCCGGTTTGGCCCAGAGCAGCCAGCGATCGACCTCGAAGCCGTCGACCCGGAAAGCGGTCGCGGGTGTAGGTGCCCCTGGGGCCATCGGGGCCGCCCACTGCCCGACTTCGAGGCGTTGCCAGTCGAGGAGGATCACGGTGGCGCTCGGGTGGCCGAGATTGTCCAGCAGATCATCGCTGTAGAAGCCGGCGCGGCCGCAGCCGGCCTGGACCAGCCAGGGCCACACCGCCGCTGCTGCCGCATCGATGGTGATGGCCCTGGTGCACCGGAACTGGGCACGCGGCAACAATTGATCACCGGGCATCTCGGCAGTGACCTCCGAAGCGGTCGCGCCCCACCGCAAATGCCGGCGCCGGTACAGCGGGGCGGTCAGAAACAGGGGCAGATCGGCGGCCACCGCGCGGATCTGGCGCAGCCGTCCGGCCCGGCCGATCGTTGCGACGGGCAGCCCGCTGGCCTGCGTCATGTACGACCTCACTTCAGATTCGCCGACGTTCGAGTCTGCGGAGTTCGAGCCGGACGGCCTGACGCCGCCTCACCGCTCGACCATTAGACCCGGCGCGGTAGGTGGGCGAGCAGGGTCGAAGGTCACTACTTCGCCTGCTGACACACACCACCCCGACCTGACCGTCGAAGTGTGAGCCGGCTCGCCATGATCAGGGTTGTCCATGAGAGCGCGCCGAAGACCGATCCGGGCCGGTCGTGGTCAGCCGGGAGCACTCAGGACTGGGTACTGGCTCAGCCGTCGACGAGAAGCCCGCGGGCCGGTCCACTCAGCCGCTCCGAGCGGCGCGAGACGGCCGGCAATCGGGAGATTCGGCGAGTCGGGACAAGGCCCGCGCGGGTACGGGCGAGCTGTTCCTCGGCGAACACCTTCCAGAAAGTGTCGATGACGACCGACGGATCGCCATCGATGTCGGATTCGGGCCGGTCGAGGTGTTCGGCCCACAGCCGGAGCCGGGTCCCTCGCGCCAACTCAGGATCGACGGTGATGACGTTGACCTCGGTGTCGTTGAACAACGAGTGCTCGTTGAGGTTCGCGGACCCGATGGTGAGCCAGCGATCATCGACGATGCCGACCTTGGCGTGGACATACGCAGCTGACGTCGGTTGACCGTCCTCGGCGATCAGGGTGGCGGCAAGCAGCCGACCTCCGTTGTCGGCCTCGACCAGGCAACCGAGCTGACCTCGCGTCGTGTCGGCACCACTACTGGGTCGGGACGGCAGGACGAGCACGATGCGGAAGTCCGGAGTGGGCGGGTGTCGGAGCTTGTCGACCAGGATTTTCACGATCTCGGAGGACCAGAGGAATTGGTTCTCCAGGTAGATGAATCGCCGGGCGGACCTGAGTGCCCGTAAGTAACCATCGAGGATCGTGAACTCGCCGGCGGGTGCGAAACGGTATTGGCGTTCGGCCACCGTGCGTACCAGTTGCACGGTCACCCTGCCGGCCGGCGGTGGCACGACGGGCTCCGCTATCTCCTCGTGGGCGACCTCCTGCCAGCGATGTCGAAAGTGCTGGGCGACATCGGCGACGATCGGGCCGCGAAGCCGCGTCGAGACGTCATGCCAGCCGATGGCGCCCCGCGGCGGATGACCTTGCCGATCCCAGCGGTCCCCGCTCAGATCGGAAAGGTCGATGCCGCCCACGAACGCAATTTCGTCGTCGACGACGATGACCTTCTCGTGATGGCAGTGCAGCGTTCGTTCCCGTGCGTCCAGCGCGCACTGCACCTTCGTGCCGGTAGTGAGCTCATCGCGCACCGCATTCATCATCGATCGGGTGGGCTCGAAGACCGGCAGCGGTGGTCCGGCCCACAGCAGCACCCGAACGTGCAGGCGTTGGGCCAGTTCGGCGAGCAGGTCCACCAGCTGCGGAGTGTCGTTGTCCCTCCGCAGTCTGAATCCCGGGGTCAGATGCCACCCCGCGATGTGAACGTGCGAGGTCGCCGAGGCCAGCGCGTCGAAGACAGCACCCAGCGCCGTCTCGCCATCGACCAGAACCTCCAGGGAATTGCCGGGCCGCGGGGGCTGCGCCGCCGGCACCCACCACTCGGTCGCCGACGAGTCGAGGACATCCGCGTGACCCAACCTCTGCAACCGGCGGCGGTGGTGTGATCGCACCGATTGTTCCAACACGTTCCCCACCAACCCATCGGCGTGACCGATCACGTGCGAGACCGCGCTCATGTCGATCCTCGAGGTAGAGGGTGCGGTGATGTGGGAGCCCCATTACACCTGACCGTCGGTGTGGTCACCGACGCGACCATCAGGCGCACCGTCGGCGGTGTCAATTCCGGTCGAGTCGAGGCAGGAGGATTTCGCGGACCAGGAGGAGTGCGGCAGCGGCAGCGGGGATGGCGACGAGTGCGCCGACGATACCCAGGAGGGCGCCTCCGATGAGGACGGCGACGATGGTGGCCAGGGCCGGAACTTTCACGGTGCGGCCGATGATGCGAGGAATGAGGAAATAGTCCTCGGCGAGCCGATAGACGACGAAATATCCGATGGTGCCCAGGCAGACCGGTATCGACACGGTGAGTGCGACCAGGGCCACCACGATGCCCGCAAGGGTGGACCCGATCACCGGAACCAGGTCGAGCAGCGCGACCATCAGCGAGAGGAGCAGCGCGTACGGCACCGAGAACATCAGCAGCCAGACCAGGGTCAGCCCGCCGGAGATCAACGAGATGATGACGTTGCCGAGCACGTACCCGCCGACTTTCGTGGAGATGTCGTCGCCGATCAGGATCGCGCGCGGACGCCGGCTGTCCGGGATCAGCCGATAGACCAGGGCCCGGATCCGCGGAAGGTCGGTCAAAAAATAGATGGTCAGGACCAGCACGATCAGGGTGTTGGTGATCGCGCTGAACAACACGGCACCGACCCCGAGGACGCCGGTGAAAATCGTCGAACTGGAGGAGCTGAGCAGCGTCTGCAGCTTCGCCTGGATCTGGAACTGGTCGTTCAAGCGGCCCAGCCAGGAGTGGTGGTCCTGCAGCTGCTGGCCGTACACCGGAATATCGTGGACCAGCGCGGCGCCCTGATGGACCAGGACCGGGACCGCCGCGACGAGGAAGGCGACGAGGACGCCGACGATGCCGGCCAGAACCAGAGTGACGGCGGCCCACCGGGGCGTCCAGCGGCGCAAGAATGCGACGGCCGGTTCCAGCCCGAACGCAAGGAACATGGCCAGCCCGATCAGGATCAACACCGATTGCAGGGCGAGGAACGCCTCGACCAGTCCGTATGTGACGGCTACCCCGGCGGCGGCGGCCATCCCGATGAAGAACGGTGACCGGCGGTCGAATGGTCTGCCCAACGGTCCCATCGGGTGCTCGTCAGTGCTGATCCGGGCTGCGACCGCCTCTGCGGCGATCACCGGGCGCTCCAGATCCGATATCTCCGGCGACTCCCGGCGGGTGCCGGCGACCCGGCCTTCGGTTTCGTTCATGATGCTGATCCTGCCCCCGACAGACCGATCCTGCGCCTGCCTGTTCCAACCGTGCGCCCGCCATCATGAGGGACGGTTCAGCAGTTGGCTTCAGGGCGATATTCGGGCGACGGGGTCGGTGCCGTAGCGGGTATCTCCGGGATCCTGATGAGCACGACCGGGTCCTGGGAGGTGTTGATACGTGGATGCTCGAGAACGTAGGTCGCGGCAGCAGTGGTGTGCTCGGGGGAACCGGCAGCGAACGCTTGCGCGGTGGTGGTACGCCATTCCCCGTGCCACCAGACGTCGACCGGTTCCCGGGTCAGGAAATGCCGCCACCAGCTCTTGTATGTCGACCGGCCCACGAAGACGACCAGGACTGACCCGCTCGGCACATACGCGACCGGAAGTGTGACCCGGTCCCGGCGGACAGTCTGGTAACGAAGACCGACCGTCGTCTCGTCGAGCATTCGGTGCAGCGGTGACC
>JBDSLP010000134.1:0-2729 GCA_039916325.1 Nakamurella sp.
CCGGACCGCTGGTGCTGCTGGTGCTGGCGATGACGCCGGCGTTGCCGGGCCTGTTCCTGCTCTGGCGCCAGCTCGGGCGGACGGTGCTGTTCGCGGTGCTGGGCTACGGTCTCGGCGCAGCACCGCAGATCGGGCTGACGCTGGCCGGCATCCTCGGCGGCGACGCCTTCCTCAGTTTCCGGACCGGCAACACCAACGATCTGAGCGTGCGCACGATGGACGGCCTCGTCGCCGCGTCCCCGGTGCTGCTGCCGACCCTGCTGGTGCTGTGGGCCGGGATCCGGTTCCGGGAGCCGTTGTGGATCGCGGTCTCCGGCGGGGGCACGGCGGCCTGGTTCATCGCCGCCACCAACGACAAGTGGGGGGCCGACCAGGAGCCCTATCGGATGTGGCTGAACTGCTTCGCCCTGATGGTCGCCGTCGGGCTGCCGATGACGCTGTGGGTCGGGGTACGGCTGTGGACCCGGGACCTCGGTGCGACCGGATCGTCCAGCCCCGCCCCGGCCCGTCGGGTGCTGGTGGCGGCCGCCGTCGCGGTGCTCGGCCTGGTCGGCGCGGCCTTCCCGGACTTCCTGTACTGGCGCACCCACGTCACCCACGAGGGCTATGTCGCCTTCGACACCCCGCAGCTGACCGCGGCGTCGCAGGCCGCCGCGCCGGTCGGGGCCCACGACGGCCTCGTCCTGGCCGGTCCGTGCCTGGATCCCTTGCTGCTCAAGCCCGCCTGGACGGGCCGGGTGGCGCACTTCAACAAGGGGCTGGCCTGGCCGGACACCCCGGCGCCGCTGTCGGTGCTGGGCGCGGGGATCGAGCACGGCCTGTTCGATCCGCGGCTGGCCCGCGCCTCCGGGGTGCGGTGGGTGCTCACCGACAGCGGCTGCGACGTGGCTCTGATGCCGTCACCACTGACCCTGGTCGACCGCGTCGACTACGCCGGACCCGACGGGAGCGGCATCGTGTCGCTGTGGAGCCTCGACCCCGCGTAGCGGCTGCGCCGGTCTGGGAGTATCGGTATGGTCAGTCCTGTCGCGACCTCGACGGGTTGATCACCGTGCGGGCTGAAACGTCGACTTTCCCCCGAGGAAAGGACGGCGTCATGCCGCATCAGGCAGATTCGACGGCGCAGCCGGGCGCCTTCCCCCTCGTGGGCGGTCACCACGACGGCTCGGACTTGTACGTCTCGGATCCGTACCCACAGATCGGGGACACGATCACTGTGCGTGTCCGGGTCGCAGCCGACCTGAGGGCAACGCGGGTGGCTGTCCGGAGCACGCCCGATGGGGATCAGCACTTCAGCGCCTGCGTGCAGGAACCGGGCGGTCAGTGGTGGTCAGCCGCACTCCCCATGGTCAACACCCGACTCGGCTATCGATTCCTGATCGACACCCCAGCCGGTGCCCTGAATCTGAACGCGACGGGCCTGCACACTCGCGAGGTGACCGACACTCACGACTTCCGGATCAGCACCGACCCCGCCCCGCCGGAGTGGGCGCACCGGGCCGTCTTCTACGAGATCTTCCTGGACCGGTTCGCCAAGGGGCGACCCGCCACCGTGTCAGCGGACCCGTTGCCGGCCTGGGCGATCCCCACCAACTGGGATGAACCCGTCGCGCACGACACACCGAACGGGGTGCGCCAGCTGTATGGCGGCGACCTGCCCGGGATCGAGCAACACCTCGGTTACCTGGCCGACCTCGGCATCACGACCCTCTACCTCACGCCGTTCTTCCCGGCCGGCAGCAACCACCGCTACGACGCCGCGAGCTTCGATGTCGTCGACCCGCTACTGGGCGGTGATGAGGCGCTCGAGAGCCTGGTCGACGCCGCACACCGCACGCTCATCACGGTCATCGGCGACCTGACGCTGAATCACACAGGTGCCACCCACACCTGGTTTCGCACCGCCGTGGCAGACGCCAGTTCGACGGAGGCCGGCTTCTATCTGTTTTCCCACCACCCGGAGCGGTACGAGTGTTTCAGCGGGGTCCGCGCCATGCCCAAGCTCGACCATCGCGACGAAGAACTGCAGAGGCGGCTCTTCGACGGCCGGGGCTCGGTGGTCCACCGCTACCTGGCCTCAGTCGGTCTCGACGGGTGGCGCATCGACGTCGCCCAATCGGCCGGATACGCCGGCCCGTCGAATCGCACTCTGCACACGGCAGCCCAGACGGTGGCCACCGCGCGAGCCGCCCGACCGGGTGCGTACGTGCTGGCCGAGCATCAGTTCGATGCCACCGCCGCGCTGGCGGGCAACGCCTGGCACGGGACCATGGCCTACGCCGCGTTCACCCGCCCCGTCTGGTCCTGGCTCGCTGAGTCCGACATCGACCATCACTGGGGTGTCCCCGGTGGCCACCGGCCCTACACCGGATCCGACATGGCTCAGGTGATGGACGACTTCAACGGACTGATTCCCTGGCGCTCCCGGATTCACAGCGTGAACCTGCTCGACTCGCACGACACCCCTCGACTACTGAGCATCATCGGCCGCGACCGCTACCTGGTCGCCCTCGGACTACTCATGACGATGCCCGGTATCCCGATGATCTTCGCCGGCGACGAGATCGGCACGAACGGCGTCGATCTCGAAGACGGCCGTCAACCGTTCCGATGGGATCCCAGGACGTGGGACCACGACCTGCGGCAACGTCATCAGCAGCTCATCCGGCTACGCCGGACCCTTCGCGCGCTCTCCGACGGTGGGTTCCGGTGGCTGCACACCAGCGACG
>JBDSLP010000135.1:0-12489 GCA_039916325.1 Nakamurella sp.
ACCGGACCAGTGCATCACATGGGAGATCCGAGCTCCGGTCGGCGGCGATGCCGACCGGGCCACGGCGCTACCGTGTGTGGCATGGAGTCGGTGGGAGTACGCGGGTTGCGTCCGGACGTCGGTACGCCACTGGCCCGGATCCGGTCGACGGGAACGCATCTCGAGATCACCGACCATGGGGTGGCCGGTGCGGCCCGCGGCTGCGGGCTGCCGACCGTTTCACCCCGCTGATGGCCGTTGCCCCCGGAACCGGCTGGCCGGGCGACCCCGCGACGCCGGACACCCCGGTGGCCCACACGGCGGCCGAGGTCCGCGAACTCGCCGTGACGGCGACCGACATCTCTACCCTGAGCGCCCGGGTGAGCGTCTGTCGGGCCTGTCCCCGACTGGTCGCCTGGCGGGAGGACGTCGCGGTGCTCAAACGCCGGGCGTTCGCCGACGAGACCTATTGGGGACGGCCGGTTCCCGGCTTCGGGGCAGTCGATCCGGAGATTCTCGTCGTCGGCCTGGCGCCGGCCGCACACGGGGCCAACCGGACCGGGCGGAATTTCACCGGCGACCGCTCGGGCGACTTCCTCTACGCGTCGATGTACCGGGTGGGGCTGGCCAACCAGCCGACCAGCGTGCGTGCCGACGACGGGCTGACGCTGTACCGGACCCGGATCGCGCCGGCCGTACGCTGCGCGCCACCGGCGAACAAACCGACCCCGGCCGAACGCGACACCTGTGCGCCGTGGCTGGTCCAGGAGATCCGCCTCGCGTGGCCGACGCTGCGGACCGTCGTCGTCCTCGGCGGGTTCGGCTGGGCCGCGCTGTGGCCCGCCCTCCGGGCGGCCGGGTTGACCACGCCGATCGTACCGGTGCCCTTCGGCCACGGTGTCCAGGTCGAGATCGCCGACGGTCGAACCGTTCTCGGCTGCTACCACGTCAGCCAGCAGAACACCTTCACCGGTCGCCTCACCGAGCCGATGATCGACGAGATCTTCACCCGTGCGATCGATCTCGCGGATCAGGGAACCCGATAGACGATGTCGAACACGTTGCCCTCAGGATCGGCCAGTGTCGTCCAGCGGGTGTCGTACTCGTCGTGATCGTCGACCCGTCGGGCGCCGTTGAGCATCGCGCGGGCGACGTCTGCCTCCGGGGTCGCCGAGTCCAGATCGACGTGCACCCGGTTCTTGCCGGTGGCCTTCTCGGGTACCTGCATGAACAGGAACGGGGTCGGCAGCGGTAGCGGGCCGGTCCGCCCGACCGATGCGAACTCGGCGCTGGCGCCCGGGTCCACCGGCTGCTCCAGCAACGCCGACCAGAATGCTGCCAGTGTGGCGGCGTCGCGGGCGTCGAAGACGATCTGCTCCAAGTTGACGGTCACACGGTCTCCTGTCGGGGTGAGGGTGCCTCAATTGCGGAATCCGGTGCCACCGGCGGGGTACTCCACCGGCAGCACGCCCCGTTTGACCGCGAGCTCGAGCTCGTGGTGGTCGGCCTCGGTCTGGTCGGCGTAGAGCCGCGCGAACTGGCACAGCGCGTCGTCGAGTCGACTGCTCTTGCCCGCGTACCCGGCGATCATCGAAGCGCCGCTGGTGCGGGCGTGGCCTTTGGCCAGCAGGTGACCCACGACGTCGGCGTAGTCGCGCATCCCGTCCGGATCGACGGCGTCCAACGGGACGGTGCCCTTCATGTTCCGGAACTGGCGCACGTAGTACTGCAGGCCGTCGACGGTGGCCCAGCCCAGCAGCGGATCACTCACTGTCTGCAGCGCCTGCTGGTACTCCACGACCCGCTGCCCCTGATGGGCGTGCCAGGCCGAGGTGCCGTGCACGAACCGGGCCAGCACCGACCGCCGCGCCTGTTTGAGCTGCAGGAAGATCACGTCGTCCGGACTGCTGCCCTCCAGGAGTACGACGTAGGCGCGCAGTCCGACGCTGCCGACACCTACCACCTTGTGGGCGATGTCGACGATCCGGTAGCCGCCGAGCACGCGCTGCCAGTGCCCGGTGACAGTGGTCAGGTATTCGTCCAGGCCGGCCGAGATCAGCTCGAACTCGCGGTCGGTGACCCGGGTGATCAGCGGCGGCGACTCGATGATCCGGCGGCGGCCGTTCTCCTCGGTGACGAACCGGGGGAGCGCCCGGTCACTGGTCCGGCGCTGCGCCCGCTTGGCGGCCCGGTCGATCTCGCCGCGCAACGTGCGGTTACTGGTGGTCTCGTTCAGCCGGTCCACGTCCACCCGCTCGTAGGAGCGGCTCAACAAGGGCTGCTCCGACAGGTGCCCGACCTCCTCGCGGTACGCCCGGACGCACGACTCGACCGAGCCCTCACAGTGCGCCTCGGAGAAGCCGTTGTGCCGTCCCGCGACCCAGATGCTGGCCACCAGCCGCCGCAGATCCCACTCCCACGCACCCGGATGAGCCTCGTCGAAGTCGTTGAGGTCCATCACCAGGTCGCGCTCGGGAGAGGCGTAGAAGCCGAAGTTGCCCAGATGCGAATCGCCGCAGACGACCGGGAAGATGCCGGTGGACGGCAGCCGGGCCACGTCGTCGGCCATCACGATCGCGGTGCCACGGAGGAAACCGTAGGGCGAGGAGACCATCCGTCCGACCCGGATCGGGATCAGGTCCGGGAGGCGGCCGACGTGCGATTCCCGGATCAGGTCGACCGGATGACGCCGATTACCCGGCGGCTTCCAGTAGCCCAGCGTCACCCGCGGCACCTTGTGCCGGAGCTCGCGGCCGATCCGGAATCGTTCCTCGCGGGACGTCGGCGTGCGACGCAGGGACTGGAAAGCGTTGCTGTCGGCGGTGGCCAGCACGACGTGCCCGGTCAAGGTGGTCTCGGAACCACGTCCCGAATCGGGCGGGGAGGGGGTGGGACCGGTATCGACGTCTGTCACGGGCTTCAGTAGATCAGGCGTACGGACCGGCCGTCGATCCCGACCCGGAAACAGCACGAGACGGTGACCACCCGGGGTGGTCACCGTCTCGTGCGGTTCAACAGCAGCTTCAGTGCAACACCAGCGTCAGATCAACGGCGGCGTCAGACCAGCGGCGACGTCAGGGCTGACCGACGTCAGGCGCTGCGGACGACCTTGCCGGCCTTGACGCAGGAGGTGCAGGCGTTGACCTTGCGCACAGTGCCGGGCGCGATCAGGGCGCGTACGGACTGGATGTTCGGGTTCCAGCGCCGGTGAGTCCGACGGTGGGAGTGAGAGACGTTCATCCCGAAGCCCGGGCCCTTGCCACAGACATCACAAACGGCAGCCATCTGGCCATGCCCCAATCGTTCTCGAAAGCGAATCGATGATCATTGTCCACGCTGTGAAACTGCCGGGACTCTCCACCGGCAGGCAATGGAGACGACAACAGACACGGGTTGTTCCGCGCGCCATCTTCCGCGCACGGAAAGACCCGTCGAGCAGGGCAACTCTCCCAGACTACCGGGCGTCGCGGATGCGGCCAAATCCGTGACGCGGATCAGTCGTGGACGGCGCCCATGGTGACCCGACCGTCGGCGTCGACCCGGAAGCCCGGGTTCCAGGCGATTTCCCAACGGTAGCCGTCCGGGTCGGCGAAGTAGCCCGAGAAGCCGCCCCAGGCCCGGTGGACCCCCGGCGCGAGCAGCGTGCCGCCGGCGGCGACCGCCCGGTCCAGCACCTGGGTAACGTCGGACTCCGACGGCAGGACCTGCGCCAGGGTGATCGGCACCGGACCGGTCACGACCGGACCGGCCTCGGCGATCAGCTGGTCCAGGTTCCACAGTGAGAGGAGCATCCCGTGCCCGCACTGCACGAACACCACCTCGCCGGGGGCCTCGAAGACGACCGGCCAGCCCAGGCCGTCGACGTAGAAGTGACGGGCGACGTCGACATCGTGGACGCCGAGGGTGAGCAGATCCAGTCGCGGTTGCATGACCACGACCGTAGAACGTCGACCCCGGAACGCGCCGCGTGAACCGACCCGTGACCGTGGACGAATACCTCGTCGACGGCTGGATGACGGCGCTGGCGAGTCCGGTTGCCGGGCCTGTCCCGGACACCCTCATCCAGCGCTGGCGGGAGGAGCTGTCGGCCGCGGTCGCGCAGGCCCGGGTTCCGTCGGCGCCGCCGGTGACGGGCCGGTACCTGGTCCTGGACCGCTACCTGTCCGGCGTTGCGGCTGGGTTGGCCGCGGCGGTGGCGACCTCACCGGCGTCGGCCGCGGAGGAATCGGACCCGATCATCCTGGCCGCCGGCCTGCTGGCGGGGTCGGCGGCGCTGCGGGCGGTCTCGACCGAGGTGGCCGACTACGAGGTGGACGCCGCACGGGCGGCGGCGGCGGCGATGGTGGACGCGGCGGCCGCGGGAGCCGGCCTGCTCGACGCGATCGGTGAGGCGCACCGGGCGGCCGGCCAGGTCCGGGCCCGGTCCATGGTCGGTATCGCGCTGGACGCGTTGCTGCGCGGCTTGGTCGGGACACCGACCGACGACGAGCCGGACGGCGTCTACGAGATCCGCCTGCTGCTGGAGCCGGTGGACCATCGGATCGACCTGGACACCGTCGCGGTGGACCGGATGTTGGACGGCCTGTCCGACGAACGGCGATGGATCCCCGACGCGACCGGCTTCCGGCTGGTGCTCATCACGACACGGCCCGGACCGCTGGTCGAGACGGTGTTCGGTTTCGGACGGGTACGACAGCTCCGGATCCGCCACCTCGGCTGAGCGAGCCCGGTCGGGCACTGTCGGTGCGGGTTGGCAGGATGGTCGCGGCACCACACGTCAGCAGGCAGGGGGATCGATGGTCACGCCGCAGTCCCGCGAGGGCGGACGCGTCGACATACCGGTGCTCGCCCGGTCGTTGTCCCACGTCATCGACGCCCGGTGGGCCAAGCCGCTCGCCGACGATCTCGGCCTGCACACCGTAGGGGAGCTGCTGCGGCACTACCCACGCCGCTACACCAAGCGCGGCGAGCTGACCCCGGTCAGTCGGCTGGAGGTCGGCGAGGACGTCACGCTGGTCGCCAAGGTCGCCAAGGTCAACGCCCGGGTCATCCCGAAGAACGGTCGGCGGCTGCAGATCCTCACGTTGACCGTCGGCGACGGCAGCCAGACCGTGGACTGCACCTTCTTCAATCAGAACTTCCTCGCCCGGGCGTTCCCGGTCGGTAGCGAGGGCATCTTCTCCGGGAAGGTCAAGCGCTTCAACCGGACGTTGCAGCTGGACGCGCCGCAGGCCGCGTCGCTGGACGGCTACCTCGACGAGGACGGCAAGGTCGAGAAGATCCAGTCCTTCGCCGGGATCTACCCCATTTACGGGATCGCCGGGAAACTCAAACTCAAGGCCGTCCAGGACAGCGTCGCTGCCGTGCTCAAGACCGTGGACCACATCCCGGATCCGGTTCCGCCCGACCTGCTCACCCGGCACGACCTGGTCGACCTGACCGCGGCGTTGACGTCCATCCACCAACCGGCCGGTGACCGGGACATCGACCGGGCCCGCGACCGGCTGCGCTACGACGAGGCGCTGTCCATGCAGCTGGTACTGGCCCAGCGTCGCGCCCGCGCCCGATCGCTGCCCGCCGAGCCGTGCCCACGGATCGAGGGCGGGCTGCTCGCGACGTTCGACGAGCGGCTGCCCTTCACCCTGACCGCCGGCCAGCGGGAGGTCGGCGAGACCATTGAGCACGACCTGTCGACGCTGCACCCGATGAACCGGCTGCTGCAGGGCGAGGTCGGTTCGGGCAAGACGATCGTCGCGCTGCGGGCGATGCTGCAGGTGGTCGACGCCGGTAAGCAGACCGTGTTGCTGGCGCCGACCGAGGTGCTCGCCGCCCAGCACGCCCGCTCGCTCGCCGCCATGCTCGGGCCGCTGGCCACCGGCGGCGAACTGGGCGCCCCGGACACCGCGACCCGGATCACCCTGCTGACCGGCTCGCTGTCGACCCCGGCGCGTCGACAGGTGTTGCTCGACATCGCTTCCGGGGCTGCCGGCATCGTGGTGGGAACGCACGCCCTGCTCGGTCGGAGCGTGATGTTCGCCGATCTCGGTCTGGTGGTGGTGGACGAGCAGCACCGGTTCGGCGTCGAACAGCGCGACCAGCTCCGCTCCCAGGATCCGACCGTCAGCCCGCCGCACGTGTTGGTGATGACCGCGACGCCGATCCCGCGGACCGTGGCGATGACCGTCTACGGCGACCTCGAGACGTCGACGTTGACCGAGCTGCCGGCCGGTCGTTCGCCGATCAGCTCGACGGTGGTGCCGGTCGCGGAGAAACCCGCCTGGCTGGACCGGGCCTGGCGGCGGGTCCACGAGGAGGTCGCGAAGGGGCGCCAGGTCTACATCGTCTGTCCGCGGATCGGCGGTGACACCGACGAGCCGGCCGGCGCCAAGGGTCCCGCCCGGTTGGACGACACCGACGGCACGGACGCGGATTTCGGGGCATCCGAACTCACCCACGGTGGCGACGGCGAACGTCGGCCGCCGGTGCCGGTGATCGAGACCGCGGCGATGCTGGCCGACGGGCCGCTGGCCGGGCTCCGACTCGCGGTGCTGCACGGTCGGCTGCCGCCGGCCGAGAAGGACGACGTGATGGCCGAGTTCAAAGCGGGGCGGACCGATGTCCTGGTCGCGACGACGGTCATCGAGGTCGGGGTGGACGTGCCCAACGCGACCATGATGATCATCCTGGACGCCGACCGCTTCGGGTTGTCCCAGCTGCACCAGCTGCGCGGGCGGGTCGGTCGGGGGAGCGCAGCGGGGGTGTGCCTGCTGGTCAGCGAGAGTCCACCGGGAACGCCGGCGATGGTTCGGCTCACCGCGGTGGCGGCCACCAACGACGGCTTCGCGCTGGCCCGCGAGGACCTCAAGCTGCGCCGGGAGGGCGACGTCCTGGGCCGACTGCAGGCCGGCAGGTCGTCGTCGCTGCGACTGCTGTCGCTGCTCGAGCACGAGGAGGTCATCCTCACCGCCAGGGCCGACGCTGCGGAGTTGGTGGGCGCGGACCCCGAGCTCCGCCGGTGGCCGGGGCTGCGGGAGATGGTCGCCGAAGTGCTCGACGAGGAGTCGCAGGAGTTTCTGGAAAAGGGCTGAGTGCCGTGGCGTGATCTATGTCATCACCGCTGCGACCCCCGCGCGGTGACCCGGGTCGCGATAGCGTTCGGGCCGGTGCCGTTCGTCGTCGTTGCGGGCCCCGAGTCTTCTTCATCGCCCTGCCGTGCTCGCTTCCCGTACCCCCAGTACAAGGAGAACGCCCGCGTGTTCCGAAAAGTGCTCGTCGCCAACCGTGGTGAGATCGCCACCCGGGCGTTCCGTGCCCTGTACGAACTGGGGATCTCCTCGGTCGCCGTGTTCCCGTACGAGGACCGCAATTCCCTGCACCGGCAGAAGGCCGACGAGTCCTACCAGATCGGCACCGAGGGTCACCCGGTGCGGGCCTACCTCGACGTCGACGAGATCGTCCGGGCCGCCGTCGAGTGCGGGGCCGACGCGGTGTACCCGGGGTACGGGTTCCTCTCGGAGAACCCCGACCTGGCGCAGGCCTGTGTGGACGCCGGCATCACGTTCATCGGACCGCCGGCGGAGATCCTCGAGATGGCCGGCAACAAAGCCACCGCGGTGACCGCGGCGCGGGCGGCCGGCATCCCGGTGCTCGAGTCGTCGGAGCCGTCCTCCCACGTCGACGAACTGATCGACGCCGCGGCGACGGTCGGATACCCGGTGTTCGTCAAGGCGGTCGCGGGTGGTGGCGGCCGGGGGATGCGTCGCGTCGACACCGCAGAGGAACTACCGGAGGCGCTGCGCGCCGCGATGAGGGAGGCCGAGTCGGCGTTCGGCGATCCGACCGTCTTCCTCGAGAGTGCGGTCATCGAGCCGCGGCACATCGAGGTGCAGATCCTGGCCGACGGGCAGGGGACGGTGCTGCACCTGTTCGAGCGGGACTGCTCGGTGCAGCGCCGCCATCAGAAGGTGATCGAGGTCGCCCCCGCGGTCGGGCTCGACCCGGCCCTGCGCGCGACGATCTGCGCCGATGCGGTGGCCTTCGCCGAGCACATCGGATACGTCAACGCCGGCACCGTCGAGTTCCTGGTAGACACCCAGGGCCGGCACTTCTTCATCGAGATGAACCCGCGGATCCAGGTCGAGCACACCGTCACCGAGGAGATCACCGACGTCGATCTGGTCGGCGCACAGATCCGGATCGCGGGCGGCGCGACGCTGGCCGAGCTCGGGCTGGCCCAGGACACCATCGTCATCCGCGGGGCGGCGCTGCAGTGCCGCATCACGACCGAGGATCCGAGCAACGGCTTTCGGCCCGACACCGGGACGATCATCACCTACCGCTCCGCCGGCGGCGCCGGTGTCCGGATCGACGGTGGCACCGTCGGAGCCGGGGCGGAGGTCTCGGCGCACTTCGACTCACTGCTGGTCAAGCTGACCTGCCGGGGCCGGGACTGGCCGACGGCGGTCCGCCGGGCCAAGCGTGCGCTGGCCGAGTTCCGGGTCCGCGGGGTGTCGACCAACATCCCGTTCCTGCAGGCCGTGCTGGACGATCCGGACTTCGCCGCCGGCGGCGTGACGACGTCGTTCATCGAGACCCACCCGCAGCTGCTGAACTCGCGTAGGTCCGCCGACCGCGGCACCCGGCTGCTGTCCTACCTGGCTGACGTGACGGTCAACCAACCGCACGGATCGGGGCGGGACAAGATCGACCCGGCCGGAAAGATCCCGCGGCTGGACCGGATGGCCCCGCTGCCCGGATCCCGGCAGCGGTTGGCCGAGCTCGGGCCGGCGGCGTTCGCCGCCGATCTACGCGCCCAGACCCGACTCGCCGTCACCGACACCACCTTCCGGGACGCGCACCAGTCCCTGCTGGCGACCCGGGTCCGCACCCGGGACCTGTTGGCCATCGCGCCGGCCGTGTCGAAGATGACGCCGCAACTACTGTCCATCGAGGCGTGGGGAGGGGCGACCTACGACGTTGCCCTGCGCTTCCTCGGCGAGGACCCGTGGGACCGGTTGGCCGCGCTCCGGACCGCCATCCCCAACATCTGCCTGCAGATGCTCCTCCGGGGTCGCAACACCGTCGGTTACACGCCCTACCCGACCGCGGTGACCACCGCCTTCGTCGAGGAAGCCGCCGCCACCGGCATCGACATCTTCCGCATCTTCGACGCCCTGAACGACGTCGAGCAGATGCGGCCGGCCATCGAGGCGGTCCGGGCCACCGGCGCCAGCATCGCCGAGGTCGCCCTCTGCTACACCGGGGATCTGTCGGACCCCAGGGAAGACCTGTACACGCTGGACTACTACCTGCGCCTCGCGGAGAAGATCGTCGCCGCCGGCGCCCATGTGCTGGCGGTCAAGGACATGGCCGGACTGCTGCGCGCCCCGGCCGCGACCCGGTTGGTGACTGCGTTGCGGGCGAACTTCGATCTGCCGGTGCACCTGCACACCCACGACACCGCCGGTGGCCAGCTCGCGACGTACCTGGCCGCCTCGGCCGCCGGGGTCGACGCGGTCGACGTCGCGAGCGCCCCGATGGCCGGCACCACCTCGCAGCCGCCGATGTCGGCGTTGGTCGCCGCGACCGACTTCTCGGACCGGGAGACCGGCCTCGACCTGCGCTCCGTAGAGGACCTGGAGCCGTACTGGGAGGCGGTCCGGTCGGTCTACCAGCCGTTCGAGTCCGGCCTCACCGCGCCGACCGGCCGCGTCTACCAGCATGAGATCCCCGGCGGGCAGCTCTCCAACCTGCGGCAACAGGCGATTGCGCTGGGTCTGGGCAACCGCTTCGAGGCCATCGAGGACGTGTATGCCGCAGCCGACCGGATGCTCGGTCGGCTGGTCAAGGTCACCCCGTCGTCCAAGGTGGTCGGCGACCTGGCGCTGCACCTCGTCGGGGCCGGGGTCCGCGCCGCGGACTTCGAGGCGGATCCGGCTAAGTTCGACATCCCGGACTCGGTGATCGGGTTCCTGTCGGGCGAACTCGGCGACCCGCCCGGCGGCTGGCCGGAGCCGTTCCGGACGAAGGCGCTGGCCGGCCGTAGCCGTAAGCCGGTGGTCGAGGAGCTGTCCGAGGAGGACACCGCCGCTCTCGCCGCGAAGCCGCGCGAAACGCTGAACCGGCTGCTGTTCCCCGGCCCGGCCAAGGAGTTAGCCGCCTCCCGGAGTGAGTACGGTGACCTGTCACTCATCACCACCATCGATTATCTCTACGGCCTGCGCCGCGGGGCCGAGCACACCCTCGATCTGGAACCGGGTGTGCAGCTCTACGTCGGTCTGGAGGCCATCGGTGACGCCGACGAGCGCGGTATGCGCACCGTCATCACCACGTTGAACGGGCAGATCCGGCCGCTGCAGGTCCGCGACCGCGCGGTCGCCGTGGACGTGCCCACCACCGAGCGGGCCGACCCGGACGATCCGGGCCAGGTCGCGGCGCCGTTCGCCGGCGTGGTCACCCTCGTCGTCGGCGAGGGCGACACCGTCCCGGCGGGCGCGGTGGTGGCGACCATCGAGGCGATGAAGATGGAGGCCTCCATCACCACCCACACCGGTGGAGTGGTGCTGCGCACCGCCATCCAGAAGGTCCAGCAGGTGGAGGGCGGCGACCTGCTGCTCGTACTCAAGCGGTGACCAGGATCGCCGCCGGCCGCTGGGGGGGCCGCTTGCTGAAGACGCCGGACGGCACCACCACCCGGCCGACCAACGCGAAAGTGCGGGCTGCCCTGGGCAATTCGCTCCAGGCGTCCGGCGCCCTGGCCGGGGCGTCGGTGCTGGACCTGTTCGCGGGCTCCGGTGCGTTGGGCCTGGAACTGGCCTCGCGTGGAGCGGAGCGGGTGGTGCTGGTGGAGAACGAGCGTGCGGCGCTGGCGGCGCTCCGGGCCAACGTGCTGTCGCTGAGTGCGGCCCAGGTGACGGTGGTGGCGACCTCGGCGCTGACCTACGCCGGTGCGGGTGCCGCGGGAGCGGGCTTCGACATCGTGGTGGCGGACCCGCCCTACGACCTGCCCAACGCCGACATCGCGGTGATGCTGCACGGCCTGTACGCGCACGACCTGCTCAATCCGCACGCCGACCTGATCATCGAGCGGGCGCGTCGCACCGCTGATCTGCAGTGGCCGGAGCCGCTGGTGGGGGAGCGGACCAAGCGGTACGGCGACACCGTGCTGCTGTTCGGTCGGGCGCCGTGAGCCCGTCCGGACCCCGCTGCTACGGTCGCCGGTCATGACCCGCGCGGTGTGCCCCGGTTCCTTCGATCCGCCGACCCTGGGACACCTGGACATCATCGGCCGGACGGCCGGTCAGTTCGACGAGCTGGTGGTGGCGGTCCTGGTCAACCCGGACAAGCAGGGGATGTTCAGCCTGGACGAGCGGTTGGCGTTGCTGCGGGAGACCACTGCGGAGTGGCCGAACGTGGTGGTCGACTCGTTCACCGGGCTGCTGGTGGACTACTGCCGCGAGCACGAGATCCGGGCGGTCGTGAAGGGAATCAGGGCGGTGAGTGATTTCGACTACGAACTGCAGATGGCCCAGATGAACAAGGGGCTGACCGGGGTCGACACCTTCTTCCTGCCGACCAACCCGGAGTTCTCGTTCCTGTCGTCGTCGCTGGTCAAACAGGTGGCCCGGTACGGCGGCTCGGTGGATCACCTGCTGCCGGCCGCGGTCCGTCGGGCGCTGGCGGTCAAGCTCGCCCGGTGAGTGGCCCGGGTCGGGTGCGGCGCGGCTAACCCGCCGGGGGCCCGGCCGAGGCCAGACTGGGTGACGCGCTGGACTCAGCCGTGGACCGCTGCGCATGAAGGAGAAGGTGACTGTCGCCGTGTACCGGGTGTTCGAGGCTCTGGATGAGTTGGTGACGATCGTCGAAGAGGCCCGCGGGGTGCCGATGACCGCCTCCTGTGTGGTGCCGCGCGGCGACGTGCTCGATCTGCTGGACGACGTCCGGGACGCCCTACCCGGTGAGGTCGACGATGCGCAGGACGTGTTGGATCACCGCGACCAGATGCTCAACGAGGCGCGCTCCTCGGCCGACAAGACACTGGGCGACGCGGAAGCCGAAGCCACCCGGCTGGTCACTGACGCCCGGACGCTGGCCGACTCGACGGTGTCCGCGGCGCAGGCCGACGCGGACCGCCGGGTCGCCGAGGCGACCGAAGCGGCCACCGAGATCATGGCCCGGGCGCGCGCCGACGCCGATCGGGCGATCCGTTCCGGTCAGGAGCAGCACGACACCTCGGTGTCCCGGGGGCAGAGCCAGCACGACGCGCTGGTGGCCCGCGGCACCGACGAGGCCGAGCGGCTGGTGACGGCCGGGCTGGCCGAACAGGGCCGGTTGGTCTCGCAGACCGAAGTCGTACAGGCGGCCTACGCCGAGTCCGCCCGGATCCTGGACACCGCCCACGCCGACACCGACCGGATGCGTCACGAATGTGACTCCTACGTCGACGGCCGGCTGGCGAACCTCGAGGACACCCTGACCCAGACGCTGCGCACCGTCGGCCGCGGCCGGACC
>JBDSLP010000136.1:0-5814 GCA_039916325.1 Nakamurella sp.
AGACCACGTCGAGCCATCTCAACCGACGCCGACACCACTGCAACGCTCCAGTACCCGTTCTATGTTCCCGACTCGCCCGGCTCGCCCGGCCCGCCCCGCCAGTCAGCCCGGCAGGCCCCGGCGAGCAGAGCGAGCGCCCGCCGCACGGACGCCGCCCGGATCGTCGCCCGGTCGCCGGCGAAGGCCTCGGCACTCTCCCAGCGACGGTCGCCGCGATCCAGACAGAGGAACACGGCGCCGACCGGCCGTCCGTCCTGCGGGTCCGGCCCGGCGACTCCGGTGAGTCCGAGACCCAGCGTGGCCCCGCAGCGGAGCCGCGCGCCGGCGGCGAGCTGCCGCGCCACTTCGGGGTGGACCGCCCCCTCGCGCGCCAGCAGCTCCGGGTCGACGCCGGCCAGCGCGTGCTTGAGCTCGGTCGCGTAGGCCACGAAGCCGCCGCGGACGACGGCGCTGGAGCCGGGAACGGTGGTGAGCACGGCGGCGACGAGCCCGCCGGTCAGGGACTCGGCGGTGGCCACGGTCTGCCCCGTGCGGCACAGGTCGCTGATCAGGGTCTGCAGTGCGTCCGGTGCGACCCCGAGAGCCGCTACCGTCGGGTCGGTCACGCGGGGGTGGTGGTGGACCGCCCGGCGCCGATGATCCTGGCGGCCTTGAAGAGGTAGTCGATCCCGGTGACGACGGTGAGCACGAGCGCGGCTGCCATCATCCCGATCCCGAACCAGTCGAGGAAACCGGGCAGCGGCATGATGTACAGGCCGATGGCGAAGACCTGGATCAGGGTCTTGAGCTTGCCGCCCGCGCTGGCGGGCATGACCTCGTAGCGCAGCATCAGGATGCGCAGCACAGTGATGCCGAGCTCGCGGACCAGGATGACCACGGTGATCCAGGTCGCCACGTCACCCAGGATGGACAGCGAGATGAGGGCGCTGCCGGTCAGCGCCTTGTCCGCGATCGGATCGGCGACCTTGCCGAAGGTGGTCACCAGGCCGCGTTTGCGGGCGATGTGACCGTCGTAGCGATCAGTGATCGCGGCGACCGCGAAGACCAGGAACGCCAGCCACCGCCAGCCGGCGTCGTGCCCGTCACCCTGGAAGAGGAACACGAGCAACAGCGGCACCAGCAGCAGCCGGGTCACGGTCAGCACGTTGGGCAGATTCAGCAGGGGGACGTCGCGCGGTTGGGTCATCGGCGTACCAGATCGGGATCCGGTGGCGCGAGGCGCTCGATCGGTTCGGCCACCAGGTCCACTCCGTCGGTCCCGATCACCCGGGCCCGCACGAGATCGCCGAGCTCCAGGCCAGAACCGTCGGTCAGCGAGGTGTTGCCGTCGACCTCCGGCGCCTGGTGACCGGCCCGACCGACCGGTGCCTCCCCCGTCGTCTCGACCAGCACGACGACCTCGGTCCCGATCCGGTCCTCGGCGCGCTGGGCGACCAACTCGTCGACCAGTACGGTGAGCCGTTCGACCCGGTCCGACACGATCTCGTCGTCGAGTTTGTCGGTGAACTCCTCCGCGGCGGTGCCGTCCTCGTCGGAGTAGCCGAAGACTCCGACCGCATCGAGCCGGGCCGCGATCAGGAAGGCGCACAGCTCCTCGAAGTCGGCCTCGGTCTCCCCCGGGAATCCGACGATGAAGTTCGAGCGAATACCGGCCTCGGGGGCCACCGCACGGATCTGGTCGATCAGCCCGAGGAACGACGTCCGGTTGCCGAACCGACGCATCCGTCGGAGCACGGGTTCGGAGGCGTGCTGGAAGCTCATGTCGTAGTAGTCGGCGACTCCGGGCGTCCGGGCGATGGCCCGCACCAGGCTGGGGCGGGTCTCCGCGGGCTGGAGGTAGGACAACCGCACCCGGGTCAGCCCAGGTACCGCAGCGAGATCCGCCAACAGCTGCTCCAGCAGGCCGTCACCGGGCAGATCCTTGCCGTAGGACGTCGAGTTCTCGCTGACCAGGACGACCTCCCGGACCCCCTGGCCGGCCAACCAGTGGGCCTCGCCGACGATCTCGGCGGCGGTGCGGGAGATGAACGATCCGCGGAATGCCGGAATCGCGCAGAAGGTGCAGCGTCGATCACAGCCGGAGGCGATTTTCAGGGGAGCCACCGGGCCGGAATGCAGGAGCTTTCGCACCAGCGTCGGGCCGGAAGCCGGCTGCGGGCCGACCGGGGCGTGCGTGTGGCCCGGTACGGACACCGAGTTCGCGGCGTTCGGGCGGGCCACCGGGCTGATCGGCAGCAGGGTGCGTCGGTCCACCGGAGTGTGCGACGCGGGGCGGTGTCCGTCGATCACGTCGCCGAGCAATGCGGCCAGGTCGGGGTAGGCGTCGAAACCCAGAACCGCGTCGGCCTCGGGCAGCTCGGCGGCGAGCTCCTTGCCGTAGCGCTCGGCCAGACAGCCGACGGCGACCACCTTCGCGCCGGTGTCGGCGGCGGCCAGCAGGGTGTCGATCGAGTCCTTCTTGGCGCTGGCCACGAACGCGCAGGTGTTGACCACGACAACGTCCGCCGGACGGTCGTCGGCGACCAGCTCGTAGCCTCCGCCCACCAGACGACCGGCGATCTCGGAAGAGTCGACCTCATTGCGCGCACAGCCGAGAGTCAGGAGGGAGACACGAGGAGCGGCAGGCACCCGTCCAGAGTAGTCGCCCGCCCAGCACGGTCCGGCCCACATCCGGATCGGTAGGCTTCCCGACCGTGACACCGGCCGTCGATCCTCCCCCGCTCGCCGTGCGGCGGGCCCGACCGGCCGACGTCCGCGGCATCAAGCGGCTGGTCGACGCCTACGCCGGGCCGGTACTTCTGGAGAAGAGCCTGGCTAATCTGTACGAGGACGTCACCGAGTTCTGGGTCGCCGAGCTCGACGGCGACATCGTGGGATGTGCGGCGTTGCACGTGCTCTGGGAGGACCTGGCGGAGCTTCGGACGGTGGCCACCGATCCGCGTCGCCGCAAGCACGGCATCGGTCACGCCGTCTGCCGGGCGGTCATCGAAGAAGCCCGCACGTTGGGGCTGCGACGGCTGTTCTGCCTGACCTTCGAGACCCGGTTCTTCACCTACCTCGGCTTCGCGCCGATAGCCGAACTGGAGCTGTCCGAGGAGGCGTCCGCGGAGCTCCGGGCGTCCTACGACGCGGGCGTCGCGGAGTTCCTGGATCTGCCGTTCGTCAAACCGAACACCCTGGGCAACACCCGGATGTTGATGCAGATCTGAAGGTCAGTTGGCCTGGACGGCCAGGATGGTGCCGACGCCGATGATCGACACGGTCCAGATCATCGCGACGAAGAGGGTCAGCCGATCGAGGTTCTTCTCGACCACGCTCGACCCCGACAGCGACGACTGCATCCCGCCGCCGAACATGGACGACAGCCCGCCACCCTTGCCGCGGTGCAGTAGCACCAGCAGGATCATCGCGATGCTGGTGACCAGCAGCAGGATCGAGAGCACCGTCTTCAGAACGTCCATGAGTTCGCTTCAGTACCTAGATCTGTCGTGGCGGGGGTGGTGTGACCCGGCGGGTCGGTGTGACCCGGTGGGTCCAGGGTTCGGACACCGGAGAGCAGGACCGTAGAGCACTCTACCGGTAACTGTGCGTGCACCGATCCACCCTGGCCGGATGTCGCTGGCCGGTCCGCCCGACGCCCATGGATGGACCGGTACCCGACGGACGGACCGGCACCCGGCGGACCGACGGGTCAGGCGACGACGCCGACCGAGTTGGCCGCAATGGTGGCGAACTCGGTGGCGTCCAGGCTCGCGCCTCCGACGAGGGCGCCGTCGACGTCGGGCTGCGACACGATGGTGGCCACGTTGGCGGACTTCACGGAACCGCCGTAGAGAATGCGCACGCCGTCGGCCAGCTCTGCGGTGTACAGCTCGGACAGTGCAGCCCGCAGGGCGCCGCAGACCTCCTGCGCGTCCTCCGGGGTGGCGACCCGACCGGTACCGATGGCCCAGACCGGCTCGTAGGCGAGCACGATGCGGGCGACCTGCTCGGCCGTGATGCCCTCGAGAGCGGCGGTGAGTTGAGCGACGGAGTGCTTGACCTGGTCACCGGCCTCGCGGACGGCCAGCCCCTCTCCGACGCACAGGATCGGGACGATCCCGTGTGCGTAGGCGGCCTTGACCTTGGCGTTGACGGTGGCGTCGTCCTCGCCGTGGATCTCCCGACGCTCGGAGTGGCCGACGGCGACGTAGGTGCAGCCGAGCTTGGCCAGCATCACGCCGGAGATGTCGCCGGTGTAGGCGCCCGAGTCGTGGGGGGACAGGTCCTGGGCGCCGTAGACCACGCCCAGCTTGTCGCCGTCGATCAGGGTCTGAACCGACCGGATGTCGGTGAACGGCGGCAGCACGGCCACCTCGACCTTGGCGAAGTACTTGTCCGGCAGCGTGAACGCGAGCTTCTGGACCAGGGCGATGCCCTCGAGGTGGTTGAGGTTCATCTTCCAGTTGCCGGCGATGAGGATCTTGCGGTGGGTCATGGCTCAGCTCTCCAGGATCGCGATACCGGGCAGTTCTTTGCCCTCGA
This sequence comes from Nakamurella sp., assembly GCA_039916325.1. Classification (GTDB taxonomy): domain Bacteria; phylum Actinomycetota; class Actinomycetes; order Mycobacteriales; family Nakamurellaceae; genus Nakamurella. The sequence continues at coordinate 4,525 of JBDSLP010000136.1, forward strand.
GGAATTCCAGCGACGCGCCGCCGCCGGTCGAGATGTGGGAGAACGCGGCCTCGTCGACGCCGAGGGTGCGCACGGCCGCGGCCGAGTCACCGCCGCCGACCACGGAGAACGCGCCGCTCGCGGCGATCGCCTCGGCGACTGCCTTGGTTCCAGCTGCGAAGGCCGTCATCTCGAAGACGCCGACCGGGCCGTTCCAGAAGATGGTCTTGGCGCCCGAGATGACTTCGGCGAACGCGACTCTCGTGTCGGGTCCGATGTCCAGCCCCATCCAGCCGTCGGGGATGGCGTCGGCGGCCACGATCTTGGTCTCGGCGTCCGCCGCGAACCGGTCGGCGATGACGAAGTCGGACGGCAGCACGATCTTGTCGCCGTTCTCCGCCAGCAGTGCCTTCACCGTCTCGATCTGGTCGGCCTGCAGCAGCGAATCGCCGACGCCGTGGCCCTGGGCGGCCAGGAAGGTGTAGGCCATGCCGCCACCGATCAGGATCCGGTCTGTGGTGGGCAGCAGCGAGGTGATCACACCGAGCTTGTCCGAGACCTTGGACCCGCCCAGGATGACCACGTACGGCCGTTCCGGGTCGATGGTCAGCGTGCGCAGCACGTCGGTCTCGGTGCTGACCAGGTAGCCGCCGAAGTGCGGCAGCCGGGTGGCGACGTCGTAGACCGAGGCCTGCTTGCGGTGCACCACTCCGAATCCGTCGGAGACGAACGCGGCGTCAGCGCCGACCAGGGCGGCGAGCTCGTCTGCCAGCGCCCCGCGCTCGGCGGCGTCCTTGGAGGTCTCGCGGGGGTCGAAGCGGACGTTCTCCAGCAGCGCGACCTGGCCGTCGCCGAGGCCGGCCACGACGCTCCTCGCGGAATCACCGACCAGGTCCTCGGCGAAGGCGACGTCGGCCCCGAGGAGCTCGGCGAGGCGGGCAGCGACCGGAGCGAGGCTGAATCTGGCCTCCGGGGTACCGGACGGGCGGCCCAGGTGAGCGGTGACGACGACCCTGGCGCCGGCCCCCGTCAGCGCCTTCAGGGTCGGCAACGACGCGCGGATGCGGCCATCGTCGGTGATGGTGGTGCCGTCCAGCGGCACGTTCAGATCGGCACGGACCAGGACGGCCCGTCCGGTGATATCCGTGGCCAGCAGATCATCGAGGGTCTTCACGAAGATGCTCCTTGACTGGGAGGGGCCGGGCGAAGCTCACCCGGGGACCGGGGCAGCGGAGCTGCCGGTCGGAGTGCGGGTGGTGCCGAGCTCATGACAGACCGCAGCGGGTGGGCCCGGAACCTCGTTCCGTTCCC
>JBDSLP010000137.1:0-25721 GCA_039916325.1 Nakamurella sp.
GGCATAAAACTAAGCACTGACTTTCGGTACACTGTTGAGTTCTCAAACAACAAACCCACACACACACCCAAAGCCCTCACGGCTTCTTCCTTGCGGAGGCAACTCGAACTACATTACAGCCGCCCCCGGCGGAATCCAAATCACCTGCGGACGGCCCCGGTGACCGGGCTCGCGAGCCCCTACCACGCGCCCGTCTCCGCAGGTCAGCGGCCTTGCCGGGCAGCAGCGGACCCGGGCGCCGCCGCTCCGACGCCCCGTGGATCCGGACCCCGCCGGTCGGAACCGGTTCAGTGACCTGGACCACATGTCCCGGGAACCCTGGCCCGCGAGCTCGCCGGCTCCGTCAGAGCTGCAGCAGGTCCAGCGTGATCGGCAGATCGCGAAGGCGGACGCCGGTCGCGTGAAAGACCCCGTTCGCTATCGCCGCCGCTGTACCGACGATTCCGATCTCGCCGATCCCCTTGACGCCGAGACCGTTGACCTCCGGATCGGTCTCCTCGATCCACGACACGTCGACCTCGGCCACGTCCGCGTTGACCGCCACGTGGTAACCGGCCAGATCGTGGTTCGCGTAGTCGCCGAACCGGGTGTCCATGACTCCGTGCTCGTGCAGCGCCATCGACAGACCCATCGTCATGCCGCCCAGGAGTTGCGAGCGGGCGGTGACCGGGTTGATGATCCGGCCGGCGGCAAACACGCCCACCATCCGCGGTACGCGCACCTCACCGGTGTCGGTGTTGACCCGTACCTCGGCGAACTGCGCACCGAACGCGTGCCGCGATCGCTTCGTGAGCCGCATGACGTCCATTGCGGTGTTGCCCTTGGCCGATAACCCACCCGCCGGGATGCCGTGGTCGTCGATCTTGCGGCGAAGACTCCGACACGCCTTGGCGACCGCCCAGCCCCACGATGCAGTCCCCATCGAACCGCCGGCGATGGTCGCCACCGGCAGCTTGGTGTCGCCCACCATCACGATGACCCGGTCGGCAGGGACCCCCAACTCCTCCGCGGCGATCACCCTGAGCGTCGTCCGAGCGCCGGTTCCGATGTCGGTCGCGTTGATGGCCAGCACGTACTGGCCGTGCGAATCCACCATGACCTTGGCGGTCGATGGCAGGCACATCACCGGATAGGTCGACGCCGCCATCCCCAGGCCGACGGCCCACACCCCGTCGCGCATCGAGCCCGGGGCGGATGGCCGCCGGACCCAGCCGAAGCGTTCCGCGCCCGCATCCAGGCAGGCGATCAGGTTGCGCGACGAGAACGGGACGTGGCGCTCCGGATCCTGCGTCGGCTCGTTCACCCGCCGCAGCTCGATGGGGTCCATCCCCAGCTCCACCGCCAGCTCATCCATCGCCGACTCGAGTGCGAACATCCCCGGCGCGTGCCCCGGTGCCCGCATCCAGGACGGCATCGGGACGTCCAGCTTCACCACCCGGTGGGTAGTGCGCCGATGGTCCGCCGCGTACATCACCCGGGTTCCCGAAACCGTCTGCTCGACGAACTGGGTTCGGGTGCTGCTCTGTGAGATGGCTTCGTGGCTGATCGCCCGCAGTCTTCCGTCTCCGTCGGCCCCCAACCGCACCCGCTGCCGGGTCGGTGTCCGGTAACCCGCCAGTTCGAACAGTTGCTGCCGCGTCAACGCGACCTTCACCGGCCGGTCGATCTCCCGGGCGGCCATCGCGGCCAGCACTGTCCCCGGGCGCGGGGTGCCCTTCGAGCCGAACCCCCCGCCGACGTGACGGTTGAGCACCCGGATCCTGGCCGGGTTCATCAGGAAGATCTTGGCCAGGAACCCCTGGACCGCGACTCCGCCCTGGTTGGAGTCGTGCACGGTGAGGGTGCCGTCCGACCACCGGGCCACGGTGGCGTGCGGCTCCATCGGCACATTGTGTGCGGCCGGCGTCGAGTAGGAGACGTCGATCCGCACCGGTGCAGCGGCCAGTGCACCGTCCGGATCACCGATGACGACCTCGCCCGGCTCGCCGCCGTTCACCTTCTTCGGCACGTACAGGCCGGGGTGGCCGTCGACCAAGGTCACGTCGTGCGGTTGCTCCTCGTACTCGACCCGCAGCGTCGACGCCGCCTCGCGCGCCACCTCCGGCGTCTCGGCGACGACGAAGGCCACCACCTGTCCCCGGAAGGCGACCCCATCGGACTGCAGGACGTCGGTCATCGGGTCCGGCGACTTCGAGAGCTTGGGCGCGTTGGCGTGCCAGAACACCGCGATGACCCCGGGACGGGCCACCGCCGCGGCGGTGTCGACCGACAACACGCGGCCCTTGGCGATCCGGGCCCCGTGGATCCAGCCGAAGCACATCCCGTCCTCGTGGTGTTCGTAGGCGTAGAACGCGGCTCCCGTGACCTTGTCCAGTCCCTCGACCCGATGCCCGGTCCCGCCTGGTCCGCCGACCACGGCAGTCATCGGGGCCCGCCGATCAGGCCGAGCAGCGCCGACACCGCGAGCCGGCGACTGAGCGGGACCTTGAAGGCGTTGTCCGGGAACGGGCGGGCGTGGACGAGTTCCAGGTCCAGCGCCGCGCCGATGTGCCTGGCGTCGGCAGGGCGGCCGACCAGCTCCTGCTCGGCGATACGGGCGCGCCACGGCCGGGGCGCGATCGCGCCGAAGGAGATCCGGACGTCGTCCACCGTCCCGTCGGTGACCGTGACAGCGGCGGCAACCGCCCCCGCTGCAAATGCGTACGAGGCCCGGTCGCGCGCCTTGCGGTACATCGACCGCCGGGTGAGGCCCGACGGCGGCGGCAACTCGACCCCGGTGATCAGGTCGCCGTGTCGTAGGGTGGTGTCCCACTTCGGGGAGTCTCCGGGCAGCCGGTACAGCTCGTCCAGCTGCACCACCCGGGTGCCGTCGGAGCCGAGCACGTGGACCCGGGCGTCGAGGGCGCTCAGGGCCACGGCCATGTCGGAGGGATGCGTGGCGATGCACGCAGCGCTGTGACCGATGATCGCCAGGTCCCGGTGCACACCGGTACGGGCCGGACAACCGGTACCGGGCTCGCGCTTGTTGCACGGCTTTGCGATGTCGTTGAAGTAACCACATCGGGTGCGCTGCAATAGGTTGCCGCCCACGGTGGCCATGTTCCGGATCTGTCCGGACGCACCGGCCAACAACGCCTGGGACAGCGCCGGGTACGCGTGCCGCACCTGTGGATCCGACCCCAGCACGCTGTTGCGCACCGCCGCGCCGATCAGCAGGCCGCCCCCCGGCAGCGTCTGGAGACCGTCCAGCGGCAGCCCGGACACGTCGACGACCCGCGACGGCCGGGCCACGCCCAGCTTCATCAGGTCGACGAGATTCGTCCCGCCGCCGAGGTAGACGGTGTCGGTGTCGGCGGCGGTGACCGTGGCAACGGCGGCCGACGGCGACGCGGCCCGCTCGTAATGGAATTCCCTCATGACGGATCGTCCGCGTCGGTCCGGGGACCAGCAGCGACCTGCTGGACGGCCGTCACGATGTTGACGTACGCGCCGCACCGACACAGGTTGCCGGACAGCCGTTCCCGGATCTCGTCGGCCGAGAGCTCGGCTGCCGAAGCCGGTCCGGTGTCCCCGGGTGGCGTGACGTGGCTCGGCCAACCCCGGTCCGCCTCAGCGAGAGCACCTACCGCAGAACAGATCTGACCGGGTGTGCAGTACCCGCACTGATAGCCGTCGTGGTCCAGGAACGCCTGCTGCATCGGGTGCAGGGCATCGTCGGCGGCGAGCCCCTCGATGGTCGTCACCGATCGGTCGCCGACAGCGACCGCGAGTTGCAGGCACGCGTTGATCCGGTCGCCGTCCAGCAGGACCGTGCACGCGCCGCACTGGCCGTGGTCACAGCCCTTCTTGGTACCCGTGAGCTCGAGCCGGTCGCGCAGGGCGTCCAGCAACGACGTCCGGTTGTCCACGGCCAGGGTGTGCGTAGTTCCGTTGACCGTCAGGTGCACAAATGTCTCGGTGGGGCGGGAATCGGCCCGATCCCCCGCACGGGGTGCTGACGTCGGACTCAGGATCGTCATGACGGACCTTGCTCTCGGAGCTGTGACCGGGGACAGTGCCCTGCGACCGTGCAGGGGGTGGTGGAGATAGCTCTACCCGCACGAGCGGCTTTGCGAAAGCACCGACCCGATGGTGACCGACACCGCGCCAGGGACGCCGATCCGTGCCATCGTGACGACATGCGCATCGCCCTCGCCAGTGACCACGCCGGCTATCCACTCAAGCAGGAGATCGTCGACCTGCTGCACGCGGCCGGTCACGAGACGATGGACTTCGGACCGGACGACGAGAACGCCTGCGATCTGCCCGACTTCGTCTACCCGGCATCGCTGGCCGTCGGGAAGGGCGAGTGTGACCGCGGCGTCTTCGTGGACGGGGTCGGCTACGGGAGCGCGATGATCGCCAACAAGGTCTACGGCGTGTACGCAGCCGTCGCCCAGGACCCGTTCTGTGCCGCGCTCGCCCGTTCGCACTCCCGCAGCAACGTGCTCTGTCTCGGCGGCAAGATCATCGGGTCGGCGCTCGCGCTGGAGATCGTCCGGGTCTGGATGAACACCGACTGGATGACCGACGAGAAGTACCGCCGGCGGGTGGCCAAGGTGGTCGCGATCAACGACCGGCACCTGGTACCACTGGACTCCTTCTGAGCTGTGCCGCCACCGGGTGTCGGGTGCTGGTCGTCGGGTTCGTGACCGAGGCTCCGTCAGCTTGTCAGGACGTCGGCGAGGTTGAACCGCACCGGCCGTTCGAGCTGGTCGTAGGTACACGATCTCCCGTCACGATCGGGCCGCCAGCGGACGAACTGCCCGGTGTGCCGGAACCGGACCCCCTCCATGTAGTCGTAGCGGACCTCGACCACCCGTTCGGGACGTAGCGGAACGAAGGAGAGGTCCTTGCCGGCGTTCCACCGGCTCGTCTCGTTCTTCCGGGGGGTGCGCTCGCCGTCCTCGTGGGCGCCCCAGTTCCACGGATGGCCGTCGAGGGTGGTGACCAGCGGCTGCAACTCGACGAACAGCTTCTTCCTGGTCGCCATCGGGAACGCGCCGATCACCCCCACCGACGCCAGCACGCCGCGGTCGTCGTACAGCCCCAGCAACACCGACCCGATCGCTTCGTCGTCGGTCTTGTGGGTCCGGTAGCCGGCGACCACGCAGTCCGCGGTGCGCTCGTGCTTGATCTTGGTCATCACCCGCTTGTCGGGTTGGTAGCGCAGGTCCAGCCGCTTGGCGATGATCCCGTCCAGACCGGCCCCCTCGAACTCGTCGAACCAGCGCTGAGCCTCGGCGACGTCGGTCGTGGCCGGCGTGATGTGGATCGGCGGCCGAGCGGCGGCGAAGGCCCCCACGAGCGCGGCCCGCCGCACGCTGAACGGTTCGCCCATCAGGTCGTCGTCGCCCAGGGCCAGCAGGTCGAAGGCGACGAAGCTGGCCGGGGTGGCGGTGCTGAGCATGGTGACCCGGCTCGCTGCCGGGTGGATGCGCTGCTGCAGCGCTTCGAAGTCCAGGCTGTTGCCGTCCACGTCCGCCACGATGATCTCGCCGTCGACGACCGCGCGCGCCGGGAAGTTCGCCAACACCGCAGCGACCACCTCCGGGAAGTAACGGGTCATCGGCTTCTCGTTGCGACTGCCGATCTCCACCTCGTCGCCGTCGCGGAAGATGATCGACCGGAAGCCGTCCCACTTCGGTTCGTACAGCTGGCCGGCCGGGATCGCGGCGGCCGGCTTGGCCAGCATCGGGGAGACCGGGGGCATCACGGGTAGGCGCACCGGGTCAGTCTTGCCGGTGTCGGGTGTCGGCGCGACATACGGTCTGCCACCCGCACTTCGGTTTAGGGTCGACGGATGGCCGACGCCGAAGTCCTGGAGATCCCCGCGCCCGACGGATCGACGCGCTCGGTACGGGTGAGCAGCCCCGACCGGGTGCTGTGGCCGGAGGTAGGGGTGACCAAACTCGAACTCGCCCGATACCTCGTCTCGGTGGGTGCGGCGTTCGTCCGGGCCGCCGGGGACCGGCCGGTGAGCCTGGAAAGGTTCCCCGGCGGCGTTGACGGTGAGCGGTTCTTCTCCAAGAACCCACCCAGGGGCGCGCCCGAGTGGTCCCGGTCGGTGATGTGCACCTACCCGTCGGGACGCCGACACCCCCAACTCGTCATCGAAGAGATCGCCACCGCGGTCTGGGCGGCGCAGATGAACACGGTGACCTTCCATCCGTGGCCCTCACGGGCCGCGGACATCGACCGTCCCGACGAGATGCGGATCGACCTGGACCCTCAGCCGGGGGTGGCGTTCCCGGAAGCGGTGGAGGCCGCCCACGCATTGCGCGACTTGCTCGCCGGGATCGGGTTGACCGCCTGGGCGAAGACCTCGGGTAACCGGGGGATACACGTCTTCGTCCCGATCGTTCCGGCCCTGGAGTTCCTCGACGTCCGTCACGCCGTCATCGGAGTGGCCCGCGAGCTCGAACGCCGAATCCCGGACCTGGTCACCACCGCCTGGTGGAAGGAGGAGCGCGGCCGACGCATCTTCGTCGACTTCAACCAGGCCAACCGGGACCGGACGATCGCCGCCGCCTACAGCCCGCGGCCGCTGCCCCGGGCCCCCGTGTCGATGCCAGTCCCCTGGGACCGGCTCAGTAGCGTCGATCCCGCCGATTTCACCGTCCGAAGCGTCCCTGCGCTGCTGACCGCCGACGGCGACGCCTGGGCGACCATGCACGCCGCGCCCGGTGACGTCCGGGCTGCACTGGCGCTGTGGGACGCCGACGTCTCCGAGCGCGGACTGGGCGAGCTGCCGTTTCCACCGGACTTCCCCAAGATGCCCGGTGAGCCGCCACGGGTGCAGCCGAGCAAGAAGAACGCCGCCAACTGGGACGCCGACGGGCAGCCGGTCGTTCCCTGAGCCGCGGCCCCGGTCAGGGCGTCCACAGGTGCGCACCGGCATCGACGGCACCCTCGGCGTTGACCACCGAAGCGATCCGGTCCCGGCTGGTGGCGTCGTCGTCACTGCAGCTCGAGCCCGGCTGCAGAGCGCACCAGCGGTACGGGACGGCGTCGTCGACCAGGGACGGCACCCAGCCGATGTCGGTGGTCCGCCAGGTACCGTCGGCGAGCTGCCCGAACCGGACCCGGACCAGCAGACCCTCCCGGTTGCCGAGATCGACGATGCCGTGCGCGGCGACCGCGTTGCCCAGTCCGTAGGCGACCCATTTGCCGCCGACGGACTCCAACGGTTGGACCACATGCGCGTGATGCCCGTAGACGAAGTCGATGTCCGGGCTCTCGAGCAGGGCCCGCGCGGTCGCGCGCTGAACGTCGGTCGGCTCCTGCCGGTATTCGGTCCCGGCATGGAGCGCGACCACCACCAGGTCGGCACCGGCGGCGCGGGCGACGTCGGCCTGCTCGAGAATCGTCGGCACGTCGATGATCTCGACCTGCCAGGGCGGGTCCGGGGGCGATCCGGTGTTCAGCCCGTAGGTCGCAGCGATGAGAGCGACGGCGCCGCCAGGACTCTCGAAGATGGTAGGGGTCGCAGCATCCTCGGGGGTGCGGTAGCTGCCGGCGTGCCGCAGACCGGCAGCATCCAACGCGTCCAGCGTGGCATCCACCCCGCCGACCCCCTGATCGACGGTGTGGTTACTGGCCGTGCTGCACCCGTCATAGCCGACAGCGGCCAGAGCAGTGGCGATCTGGGCCGGTACCGAGAAGTTCGGGTACCCTTTCGGATCGGAACCAGCTGCGGACAGCGGGGTCTCGAGATGACAGACAGCGACGTCGCTCTCGGCGAGGTAGGGCGCCTGACCGGACAGGAGGGGCCCGAAGTCCAGCCCGGCGGCACCGCCGTCACGCTCGGCCTGTGCCCAGAGCGGCTCGTGGAGCAGCACGTCGCCGGTCACCACGAGGCTGACGCAGCGCACCTGCGGGCAGTCCGACACGGGCGTCGGTCCGGCCGTCGGCGTCCCGGTGGGTGACACCGCCGTGGTGGTCCCGGCCACCGACCTGGCCGGGGCGTTCGAGCCGGGCACCACCATGGGAGCCGACCCGCTCGGTGCAGCCGAACAGGCACCGGCCGCGACGGTGCAGAGCAACATCGCGAGCAGCCGTGCCTGACGCCGTCGGTACCGCACTGCACCCTCTGTCCGCTGTCCGGAGATCATAGTGACCCGGGCGTCAGCGGTTCAGGTGTTCCTGCCAGTCGCGTGGGACGGCACCCTTCGGCCCCGGTGCGGGTTGGTCGGCCGGATGTGACTGCGGGTCGGTCAGCGCCGGACCGTTGTAGAAGTCGTCGGTCCGATAGCTCCAGCACCAGTCCTCGCCCGGCTCGAAGCTGGTGATGAAGGGGTGACCGACGCGCTTGGCATGGGCGGTCGCGTGCTGCTGCGGTGACGTGTCGCAGCAGCCGATGTGACCGCACTGGGCGCAGCGGCGCAGGTGGAACCACCAGCCGCCGGCCGCCAGGCACTCCACACATCCGGTGCCGCTGGGCGGCACCGAGACGTCGATCCCGTCGATGGCCTGATCGCTCATGCGCTTCTCCTCAGTTCTCGTCAGTACTCGTCGCTCGGTCCGGCTTATTCGGGTCCGGGTCAGTCGGCTCAGGGTCAGTCGGCTCCGGAGCTGCCGGGGCCATCGTCGTGTCCGACGGGATGCAGCGGCAGCCGGATGACGAAGCGGGTGTCACCGGGCTCGGAGACGACCGACAGGTCGCCGTGATGACGGTTGACGATGATCCGCCACGAGATGTCCAGCCCGAGGCCCGTGCCCTCACCGACCGCCTTGGTGGTGAAGAACGGTTCGAAGATGCGGCCCTGCACCGCCGCCGGAATGCCGGGGCCAGTGTCGCCGATCTCTATCTGCACCTGCTCCCTGACCAGCGCGGTGCGCAGCGTCAAAGTTCCGTGTCCGCCCATCGCGGCCACGGCGTTGTCGATGATGTTGGTCCACACCTGATTCAGTTCCGCTGCGTAGGCCGGCACCTTCGGCAGTGCGGGCGAGAGATCCTTGACCACGGTGATCCCGCCACCGAACTTCCCGAAGAGCATGGCCAATGTGCTCTTGAGCAGCAGGTTGATGTCGGCCGGCTGGAACGGGGCGCGATCGATCTGTGAGTACTGCTTCGCCGCCCCGACCAGGGTGGAGATCCGGGTCGTGGAGTCCAGGATCTCGGTCATCAGCAGCTCGGTCTCCAGGGTGTACATCAGCCACCGGCTGGCCGCTTCCAGGACCTCGGCCGGCAGCATCCCGGCCATCTGGTCGAGCCAGTCGACGTCCAGCCCGGCCTGGACGAACGTGGGGGCGAGCTCCCAGCCGTCGCCGACCCCGTGCTCGTCCAACCAGTCGCCGATTTCGTCCTCGGCGTCGTTGACCTGCAGCGGGGTCAGGTCGGGGGCGAATCGCACCCGGTCGGTGGCGTCCTCCTGCAGCTTGATCAGCACGACCAGGACGTCCCGGTCCAGGTTGCCCTCGGCGATGACCCGCAATTTGTGGCGCATGTGCCCGACCCGATCGCGGAGCGTGGCGGTGGCCCGGACCGCGGCCGCGGCCGGGTTGTTCAACTCGTGGGTCAGGCCCGCCGACAGCGATCCGAGGGCCAGCAGTCGCTCGCGCCGCTCGGTGGCCTCGTTGATGTTGCGGATGCCGAAGAACAGCCCCTCCAGCAGGTGCAAGGCCATCGGGAACCAGGTCCGCATGAACGTGGTGAACAGATCCGCGTCCAGGACGAAGAAGCGGGACGGCACGGTCGCGGTGAGGCTACTCGTGTAGACCTGCGCCACCCGGTCTTCGAGATAGGCCTGCATCGCCCCGGAGTACACGCCGCGGGCGGTGGTGCGGATGACCTCGATGTCGTCGGCACCCACGCGGCGGGACAGTGCGACCCCGCCCTCGAGCAGGACGTAGAAGCAGGTCGCCGGTTCGCCTTCGGCGTACACCCGGCCGGCGGGCTGCCTGGCCACGTGTCCGCGGGCGCAGAGCCACCCCAACTGCTCGTCGGTGAGGGCCTGGAACAGGAACACGCTGCGCAGGTCATCGAGGTCGATCCGCTCGGCCGCGGCACCCGGAGCGGACCCGACCGTATGTGACGTTTCCGGCTCGCTACCGATCTCGGCGGTCATCTGCACTCCCGATTCTGGTCGTTCCAGCTTTCCACTGCCTGCCCCGGCCGTGGCGGGGGCGTCCCGCCCACAGCTGAATCACCCGGCCTCAGAGCTTGGCCAGGTAGCGGTGCACCAGGGTGACCGCCATCGCGCCTTCACCCACCGCCGAGGCCACCCGCTTCACCGATTCGCTGCGCACGTCGCCGGCGACGAAGACCCCGGGGACGCTGGTCTCCAAGTGATAGGGCAGTCGGTCGAGCGGCCAGGACCGCGGCCGGTCTCCCTCGACGGCCAGATCGGGGCCGGTCAGGACGAACCCGTGCCGATCCCGCAGGATCGACGCGTCGAGCCAGTCGGTCCGCGGTTGAGCGCCGATGAAGACGAAGAGCCACTGCGCCGGCATCGTCGTGCTCTCACCGGTGGCGTTGTTCCGCAGGGTCAGGGTCTCCAGGTGGTCCCGGCCGGTGCCGTCGACGACTTCGGTGCAGGCGCGGACCTCGATATTGGCGATACCCTCGATCTGCTGGATGAGGTAGTACGACATCGACGCCGTGAGCGACTCGCCCCGGACCAGCATCACGACGTTGCGGGCGTGTCGGGCGAAGTAGACCGCGGCCTGGCCCGCGGAGTTGGCACCGCCGACGATGAACACTTCCTGCCCGGCACAGTTGGACGCCTCGGTGAGGGCGGAACCGTAGTAGACGCCGCGGCCGGTCAGCGCGTCGAGCTGGGTCGACCCCAGCTGCCGATAAGCAACGCCGGTCGCGAGAATGACCGTGTGTGCGTTGATCTGGACGCCGTCGGAGAACGTGACGGTCCGCGCTGAGCCGTTCACCGTGACGCCCACCGCGTCCCGGGTGGTCAGCAGCTCGGAGCCGAATTTCAGCGCCTGCCGACGGGCCCGCTCGGTCAGCTGCGCGCCCGAGACGCCGTCCGGGAAGCCCAGGTAGTTCTCGATCCGGGAACTCTGACCAGCCTGACCACCGGTGGCGACCCGTTCGACCAGCACGGTGCGCAACCCCTCCGACGCCGCGTACACCGCAGCGCCGAGGCCGGCAGGCCCACCCCCGATGACGACCACGTCGTAGAAGTCGGCCGCCGCGGCGGTCGAGAGACCCACGTGGGCCGCGAGTTCCGCGTCGGTGGGTTCGACGAGGACCTCGCCTCCGGTGGTGATGACCACCGGCAGCCGGCCGGCGTCCAGCCCCGCGGCGGCAAGCAGCCGCTCACCCTCCGCCGAGTCGCACAGGTACGAGCGGTACGAGACCTGGTTGCGCGCGAGGAACTCCCGTACCGCGCTCGAGCGTGCGGACCACCGGTGCCCGACGACCTTCGTCTCCGGTACCGGATCGTGGTCGACCAGCCGCCACGACTCGAGCATGGAGTCGATGACCGGGTACAGCTTCTCCTCGGGCGGATCCCACGGCTTGAGCAGGTAGTAGTCGAGATCGACCACGTTGATGGCCTCGATGGCTGCGTCGGTGTCGGCGTAGGCGGTGAGCAGCACCCGCTTCGCCGCCGGGAACAGATCCATCGCCGCCTCGAGGAACTCCAGCCCGCTCATCTGTGGCATCCGGTGGTCGGCGAGCAGTACCGCCACCTGGTCGCCACGCAGCTTCATCTCCTTCAGCGCGGTCAGGGCGTCGGCCCCGGAATCGGCCCGGACGATCCGGTGCTCCTGTCCGTAACGACGCCGGAGGTCACGGGCGACCGCGCGGGACACGCTCGGATCGTCATCCACGGTCAGGATGGCCGGCCGCACCTCGGCGCGAGCGGTGGAGGGTCGATCGGTGGGCGGCACGGTCATCCGGGTCCTCGCGGTCGGTGGGTGTCCAGGTCGAGGTTAGCGAACAGTGGATCACACCGGGCCAGCGGTCGTTGCGCTGTCAGCGCAGCGACCGCCCACGTGGCCCGACACCGGTCTCGGGCCGCCTACCGGCTACCGGGTCGCGCAGCTCACGCCGTACGCGAGCATCCATTCGAGCCACTGGCTGGGTAAAAGATCATGAGCACCCGGTCGTCCGACCGGCGCGAGAACTCGCCGAGAGATGGACCAGATGACCCAGACCGTTTCGCACTACGACGTCGCCGTGATCGGCGCCGGCCCCGCCGGTACCGCCGCCGCGATCCGGGCCGCCGAACTCGGCGCCAAGGTCGTCGTGCTGGAAGCCGGTCGGGTCGGCGGAACCTGCGTGAATACCGGGTGCGTGCCGACCCGTGTGCTGGCCAAAACGGCGCGCCTGATCCGGGACGCGCACCATGCTCACGAGTACGGCATCGACCTGGGCGCGCCGGTGATCGACTGGCCGTCGACCGCCGCCCGTGTGCGTGAGCGGGTCGACAACGTTCGCTTGATCAAGCGGGAGGCTCGGCGCTTCGCCGACGCCGGCATCGAGCTGGTCCAGGAAGGCCGCGCCCGGTTCGCCGACGACGCGACGCTGGTGCTGGCCAGCGGGCGGCGGATCACCGCAGAGTCGATCCTGGTGTGCGTCGGCGGTCATTCCCGACGCCTCCCCATCCCGGGAAACGAGCTGGCCACCGTGCCCGAGGACGTGCTGGACCTTCCCGCGCTCCCGCGTCGGGTGGCGGTGATCGGCGCCGGCAACACCGGCGCTCAGCTCGTCACGGTCTTCAACTCCTTCGGCTCGCACGTGACCCTGCTCGACCTCGCACCGCGGGTCTTGATGGCCTCCGACGAGTCGATCTCCGCAGTGGTCGCGGCCGCATTCACCGAACAGGGCGTCGACGTCCAGATCGGCATCGACGGGGTGGACGCCCTGTCGCGGGACGCGGACGGGGCGATCGTCCTGCGGTGGCGGTCGGCCGGCACCCCACGGGCGGCGGTGTTCGACGCGGTGATCATGGCGACGGGATGGCCGGCCGATGTCGGTGACCTGGGTCTGGGCAACGCCGGCATCGAGGTGGTGCGCTCATCCATCCCGACCGACCAGTACTTCCGCACGATCGTGCCGCACATTTTCGCCGTCGGCGACGCCAACGGTCGTGACATGCTCGTCCAGGCCGCCCAGTTCGAAGGTGAGGCGGCGGCGGAGAACGCGGTGCTCGGCGCCAACCGGCGGACCCCGCATCATCTCCTCCCGGCCGGCGGGTTCACCGATCCGGATTACGCCGGTGTCGGTCTCACCGAGGCCCAGGCCCGGGACCGTGACACGTCCTGTGTGGTCGCTACGGTTCCGTTCGCGCACGTCGACCGAGCGGTCATCGACGACCGGGAGACCGGCTTCCTCAAGCTCATCGCGGACCGCCGCCGCGAGCTCATCCTCGGCGCCCACGCCGTCGGTGAGAACGCGATCGAGGTCATCCAGTCGCTCACCACCGCGATGGCGGCCGGGGTCGACGTGTCCACACTGGCCAACGTCCGCTTCGCCTACCCGACCTACAGTGCGGTGATCGGGATGGCCGCACGGGCGCTGCTCGCCGAGCCCGACCCGCCGACCGCGCTCGAATAGTCCCCGACACGGCCGGCCCCGGAGAAACCGGGTCTGACTGGCAGTATCGGGTCATGAACGTCGTCGTGGTGGGTGCCGGGATATCCGGAGTGGCATGTGCACGGGTGCTGCAGGACGCAGGCGTGTCGGTGACCATCCTGGACCGGGGTCGGGTTGTCGGTGGCCGGATGGCCAGCAAGCGGTACGACGGACGACCGGTCGATATCGGGGCGTCCTACTTCACCGTCTCCGACCCGCACTTCGAAGCGGTCGTGACGGACTGGGAGCGGCGGGGGCTGGCCCGGCCATGGACCGACACCTTCCAGGCCCGCTCCCAGAGTGACCGGGAGGCCAAGACCGGCGCGATGCGGTGGGCCGCGCCCGCCGGCCTCCGCACCCTCGTCACCGATCTGGCCGCACCGTTGACGGTCCGGGGCCAGCACCACGTCGAATCCGTCGACAGGATCGACGGCGTGCTGCGGGTGGACGACCTGACCGCCGACTATGTCGTTCTGGCCATGCCGGACCCACAGGCCCGCCGGATGCTGTCGCCCGCGCTGGACGACGTGGCCCACGCGTTGGACGACCCGTTCCAGCCGGTACTGGCCCTGACCGCCCGGTGGCCGCAGCGGAGCTGGGCATCGTTCGACGGCGCGTTCGTGAACGATCACCCGACGGTCAACTGGATCGCCGACGACGGCAGCCGCCGCGGCGACGACGCCCCCGTGCTCGTCGCCCACTCCACGGCGGAGTTCGCCCAGCCGTACCTGGCCGACCCCGCCGAAGCCGAGATGGAGATGACCGGCGCTCTTCGGGAGATCCTCGACCTGGCCGCTGAACCGGAGCTTGCCCAGGTGCACCGCTGGACCTTCGCCAAGCCCGCAGGCAGCCGCACCGCTCCGTTCCTGCTGAGCGGGAGCGGAGTGGGGGTGTGCGGGGACGCCTGGTCGGAGAAGCCCCGCGTCGAATCGGCGTGGCTGTCCGGGACGATGTTGGGCCGGCAGCTGGTGGAGCGGTCAGGCGCTGCGGCGTCCTGACGCACGCGCAGTAGACGGCCGACAGGTTGCCTGCCTCGGGCTGACTGCGGCGGCCACCTGACCCCGGAGGAAACCCAGGACCGACAAACGACAGAACCGCCGCCCTGGATCAGGACGACGGTTCCGTGGTGGTAGCGGGGATAGGATTTGAACCTATGACCTCTGGGTTATGAGCCCAGCGAGCTACCGAGCTGCTCCACCCCGCGTTGCTCCTCAACTATATGTCACCGCCCCCTGGGATGCCAAATCGTTCTGCCCCAACACCTTTCGGCTGTCAGCGAACATCATGGACCGGCGGAGTCCGACTCTCCGACTCTCCGACCCTGGGAACGCCGTACGGCGCGGCCGGGTGGGTACCCGGCCGCGGCGTACGGCGTGAAAGCGGTGCGGACTACCCGGTGGTGGTCGGGGCCGCAGTCGCGTCGGTCGTGGCGGGACCGCCCGAAGTGACCGGAGTCCCGGTTCCGACGATGTTCAGGTAGTTCGACAGGGCCGCGTTCAGCGTGTCCTGGGCCGCCCCGACCTGGGCGAAGGAGCCGCCGGCCTGCGCCGCCTTGACCGCCGCCAGCGCCGCGTTGACCTGGGCCAACGCCTGGTTGGCGTCCGACGACAAGGGCTGGGTCGTCGACGGCGCCGCCGTCCCGCTGGTGTCCGTCGGCGGGGTGGTGGCCCCGCCACCGCCGGCGCCCGGAAGCGGCTGCACCGCGCCCCGGGCCGCATTCTCCAGGGCGGTCTCGATGCTGTTCCCCAGACCCACCCGGCCGCCGTACCAGACCAGCACCAGGTTCAGCTGCGGATACGACTGGCCACCGGACGCCTGGGCCTGCGCGTAGACCGGCTCGATGTAGAGCATCCCCTTCTCGAGGGGCAGGGGCAGCAGATTGCCGAACTTGACGTTCACCAGACCGATCAGGTTCAGGTTCCGCGAGATCTCCTGATTGTTCCGGAGCACCTGTTGGACCTGGACCGGGCCGGGCGTCGTGGTGGCGCCCGGGAATCGAAGCACCGTGATGTCACCGTAGGTGGCCGGATCCGAGGACGCCGCGATGTATCCGCCCATGAACTGCCGTTCGAAGCCGGTCAGCGCACTGGTGAGCTGGAAGCCGGGGGTCTCCTGGCCCGGCAGGCTCAGCTGCAGGTAGTACGGCGGCTGCGAGGCGCTGGCGGCGGTGCCGTCGGCGGTCGGGTCGTTCGGGACCTGCCAGAATCCCGAACTCTGGTAGAACTCCTGGCCGTTGCTGACCTGGTACTTCGCCAGCAGTGACCGCTGCACCTCGAACAGGTCCTGGGGGTAGCGGAAGTGGGCCTTGAGATCGTCGCTGGCGGCACTACCCGGCGTGATCAGATCGGGGAACACCCCCTCCCAGGCCTTCAGGATCGGGTCGGTGTCGTCGACGCTGTACAGCTTCACGGTGCCGTCGTAAGCATCGACCGTGGCCTTCACGGAGTTGCGGATGTAGCTCACCTGCTGGTCGATCTGCGCGGTCGCGCCCTGCACCACCTGCGAATTGTTGGTCGCGGTGTTGAGGCTGACGTTCTGCGCGTACGGGTAGTTGGCCGCAGTCGTGTACCCGTCGACGATCCACACGATGCGACCGTCCACCACAGCCGGATACGGCTTGGTGTCGGTGGTCAGGAACGGCGCGACCGCCTCGACCCGCTGCACCGGGTCCCGGTTGTACATGATCTTCGACTCGTTGTTGAGCTCGGCGGAGAACAGGAAGTTCGGCTCACCGTACTGGGTCATGAAGACCAGCCGCTTGAACAGGTTGCCCACACCGACGCCGCCGGAGCCGGTGTAGGTGTAGTTGGCCGTGTCGGTGTCGTACTCCCGCGGGTTCTGTCCGGACTCGGCCCCGACGATGGAGTAGCTCGCGCCCAATTGCCCGTAGTAGACCCGGGTGTACGGCTCCTGGACGGGGATCGGCCCCTGGCCCTGGTTGGACAGGTCGGAAACTGCGTAGTTCGGGAACCCGGTGCCCTGGGCGCCGCCTTCCACCTGCGTCGAAGCGCCTGAGACCTGGCTGGCGGGGGCCGCGACGAAACCGTCGCCGTGGGTGTAAACGAGATGTTCGTTGATCCAGTTCTGCTGGTTGTCCGCCAGCTTGCTGATGTCCACTTCGCGGACCGCGACGATGTAGTCCTCGGTCTGGTTAGCGACGGTGTACCGGTCCACCGAGAGCTGGCTCGAGAAGCTGTAGAAGTTCTTGTTCTGCTGTTGCTGGATCCACGTGGGCGACAGCAGGGTCGGGTCCAGCAAGCGGGCGTTGGGCACGCTGGCGTTACTGCTCACCAGGGAGGCCGGCGACCCGGTGTTCAGCGGGTTGTAGGGCACGTAGGTGACCTTGTCCTCACCGATGCCGTAGGCCGCGCGGGTGGCGGCGATGTTGCGTTCGATGTACTTCGTTTCCAACGTGATCGCGTTGGGGGTCACCCGGATGCTCTGCAGGATGAGCGGCCAGGCGCCGCCGATCAGCACGCCGGACAGCACCAGCAGCGCAAGCGCGACTGCGGGCAGCTTCACCGAGCGCAGGAACGCCCCGACGAAGAATCCCACCGCACAGATGGCGGCGATGAACATCAGGATGAGCTTGGCCGGCAGCACGGCGTTGACGTCGGTGTAAGACGCGCCGGTGAAGACGGGGCTGCGGTTGCTGAACAGCAACCCGTACCGATCGAACCAGTACTGCACCGCCTTGACCAGGACGAACGCACCGACCAGCAGCGACAGCTGCAGACTCGCAGCCGAGGTGATCTTGCGACCGGGGCCGGCGGTCCGGATTCCGCCGTAGAGGTACTGGACGACCAGCACGACGAAGAACGCCAGCGCGATGATGACGAACAGCCACCCCAGGATGAGCTCGTACAGCGGCAGATCGAAGACGTAGAAGCCGACGTCGTTACCGAACTGGGCGTCCGTGGTGCCGAAGCTGGTGCCGTGCAACCACAGCTGGACGGTCTCCCAGTTGCCCTGCGCGGACAGCCCGCAGATCACGCCGACGACGGCCGAGATGCCGATGGTGATCAGCTTCGGACGACCGGAGATGGCGATGCGGTACGGCGCGAGCGGGTCGATCTCGTCGGTGGGGACGAAGACCGGCCGCGACCGGTAGGCCAGCACGATCGCCCCGAAGATGATCAGCCCGGCCAGTATCCCGGCAACCAGGAACATCACGATTCGGCTCAGGATCTGGGTTGTGAAGACCTGCTGGAACCCGACCTCGGAGAACCACAGATAGTCGACGTACACACCGACGAAGTTGAACCACAGCACGAACAGCACCGCGATGCTGACCAGCGCGATGATGACGCGACGTGATCGTCGTGACATCGACGGGAGGGATATCGGGGGCCGCTGCACTGGGCGCTCCAAATCTGTTGCTCGAGCAAGGGTCGCTCGTCGCGGTGGTGTCCCGTCGGGGCACCATCCGCTGCGGAACTGCATAGGTCGTCAGGGTGTATCCGGTCAGTCACACACCGACCCCACACCTGACGCTGACCTAACTCTAGAAGGGTCGCCAGGAGTTCCTGGTCCCGCCGAACCGCGCGGGACTGACACCGAAGCGTTACCGGGCCCGCTCGAAGGTCTCGGCGTGACACGATCGGCTGATGAACCAGGTCCCGCCGCCCGCCGCCCCCGCCTTCCTCGAGGACCCGTTCCTGGCCATCGCGGTGGCCGAGGCCGAGGAGTTCGTCGGCGGCGCCGGGTGGGACCAGCAGCCGCAGATCTTCGCCCTGGTCCGGACCGCGGAACTGCTCGCGACCCAGCCGGAGATGACGGCGCACCTCGACCCGGAAGTCGTCTACACCCCGATCGCGCAGGACCCGCTGACCGCCGGCGATCTTCCGGGCGCGCTCGAGCGCCTCGCCTGGCCGCCGGCGGTCGCCGGCTGCGTCCTCGTTCACGAGATCGTCGTGCTCCCCCCGTCGGCCCAGGAAGAATTGCCGGACGACCCGGCGGCGGCCGCGGCGGTGGCCGCGGCGCACCCGGACCGGACCGAGGCCCGGCTGGCCGTCGGCGTGCTGCGCGAGGGCGGGGCCGCCTGCTTGATGCGGCTGGCCGGTGAGCATGCCGGGACGCCACTGCGCGGGGCGGACCTCGCTCCGAACCTCGTGGCGGCCCTTCGCCTGACCTTCCTGTGAGACGCCAGGGCCCGGGGCACCTCGGACCCCAGGTCAGCAGCCGGTGGTCGGCTGCCCGTTCCCAAGTGCGTCCAGGGCCGACATCGCGTCGGTCAGCGAGGTCACCCTGACGAGGATCAGACCGTCCGGAACCCGGGTGAGCGCCTCCGGGCAGTTGTCCGCGGGTACCAGGAAGACCGTCGCCCCGGCGTCGCGGGCGGCGATCAGTTTGAGCACGATGCCACCGATGGGTCCCACCACGCCGGTCGGGTCGATGGTGCCGGTGCCGGCGATGAACCGACCACCGGCGAGGTCGCCGGCGGTCAACCGGTCCAGTAGCCCGAGGGTGAACATCAGCCCCGCTGACGGACCGCCGATCCCTGAGTTCGCCAGCGCGTTGGACACCGTGAACGGCGCCACGGGGCGCTGGGCGGCGGAGATCCCGAGGAATCCGTAGGAGCCCACCTCCGCATTGGCGGTCAGCGTCACCTTGGCGTCGACCTCACTGGTCGAGCCGTCCTCGGCGCTCCGTTTCACGGTCACCTTGGCCACGTCACCGGGTTGGGTGGACTGGAGGATCGTCCGCAGGCTGTCGAGCGTGGTCACCGGCTCGTCGTTGACAGCGAGGATCCGATCCTGTGGGTCCAATGCGTCCACGCTGGGCGAGCCCTCCGGGATGCTCCCGACGTAGGTGACCTCGGGGTATCCGAGATAGCGCAACGCGGCGACCTCGGAGGCGGACTGCGAGTCCCGGAAGTCCTTCGCGTTCTTGGCCTGAACCTCTTCCACCGTTTTGTTCGGCGGGAACTGCTCCTCCCGGGGCACCAGGGTGAAGTTGCCGGTGGCCCACAGACCGAGAGCTCCGAAGAGGGTCATGCCGTCGGTGACCGAGACCGTGGTCATGTTCAAGTGACTGCCGGTGACCTCGGACTCACTCGTCGCGGCCGGGATGTCGGTTCCGCTGAAGGTGAAAATCGGCGTGCCGTCGTAGGTGCCCAGCGTGTTGATGGTGCTGCCCGGCCCCAGTGCCACATAGGGGATCTTCACCGTCGCACCCATCGTGACCAGCACGGATGTCAGCAACAGACCGACGATGAGCGCTTGCCCGCGCACGGTGAGCGCCTTGAACCAGGACATGGGGTCCCACACTAGGCGGCCGCCGGGTGGCGTCCGCACAGCACGTGCACAGCCGGGGGCATGCCGGAGCCGGGACGGGTTGAGTACCGTTGTCGGCATGACTCAACCGCCGTTCGGATTCGGTTTCGGCTTGCCGAGCGAAGACCCGTCTGACAGCTCCGGCCGTGGTGACGGCGTGCCCGGGATGCCGGCCGGCTTCGACATGAATCAGCTGGGCGCGATGCTCTCGCAGCTCGGCGCGATGATGTCCTCCAGCACCCCGACCAGTGGCCCGGTCAACTATGACCTGGCCCAGAAGTTGGCCGTGCAGAACCTGGGGGCGACCCATCCGGTGGCCGGTGTGGACGTCGCCGCAGCCCGGGACGCGGTGGCGCTGGCCGAGGTCTGGACCGACGGGGCCACATCGTTCCCGGCCGCATCCCGCACGGTGACGGCGTGGACCCCACGCGAGTGGGTCGAGCAGACGATGCCGACATGGCAGAAGCTCGTCGCGCCGATCGCCGACCGGATGGGTGGTGCCCTCGTCGAGACCCTTCCCGAGGAGATGCGGGCGCAGGCCGGCCCGATGCTGGGGATGCTCAGTCAGATGGGCGGAATGGCCTTCGGTTCTCAGCTCGGGGCGGCCCTGTCCCAGCTCGCCGGAGAGGTACTCACCTCCACTGACATCGGACTACCGCTGGCCAAGTCCGGGACGGCAGCGCTGATGCCACGGGCCATCGCCGAATTCGGGACCAATCTGGGCCTCGACGAGGACCAGGTGCGCCTGTTCCTCGCCGCCCGCGAGGCCGCCCACCTGCGGCTATACCACGGCGTGCCGTGGCTGGCCGACAAAGTGATCGCGCTGGTGGCCGACTACGCCGCGCACATCGACGTCGACATGTCCGCCGCGGAGGAGCTGGCGTCCAACTTCGATCCCAGCGACATGGCGGCCCTCCAGCAGCAGCTGGCCCAGGGGATGATGGCGCCCAAGCCCACCCCGGCGCAGGAGGCGATCGCCCAGCGTCTGGAGACGCTGCTGGCGCTGGTAGAGGGTTGGGTGGACACCGTTGTGGGCGCCGCCATCGGCGACCGGCTCCCGGGCGGCAGTGCCCTCGGCGAGACCCTGCGACGCCGGCGGGCCACCGGCGGACCGGCCGAGCAGACCTTCGCCGCACTCATCGGGATCGAGCTGCGGCCGCGCCGGCTGCGTGCCGCGGCAGGCCTCTGGCGGGACCTCACCGAGTCCCGTGGCGTCGACGGGCGCGACTCGCTGTGGTCGGACTACGACCTGTTGCCGACGTCGAAGGACCTTGACGCACCGGACGAATTCGTCGCGCGCGACAAGCAGTTCAACGAACTGCTGGCCGGCCTCGGCGTCGAGGACCTCACGGCGAGCGACTTCGAGAAGCCGCCCGCGACGGACGACGACGCCGATGATGGGCCGGCCCGGACCAGCTGACCCCGTAGTCATCCGGACAGTGCTGATCACGCGGAGCTGGACTGCTCCCACAGGTTGATCCCGCACTCCGAGGCGTACTGGTCGATCGCGGTCAACTCGTCCGGGGTGAAGTCCAGACGCCGGACCGCCGCCAGGTTGTCCTCCAACTGCTGGACCGACGACGCCCCGATCAGCGCCGAAGTCACCCGTCGGTCGCGGAGCACCCAGGACAACGCCAACTGCGCCAGCGTCTGCCCACGACTTTCGGCGATCCCGTTGAGCGCCCGGATCCGGGCGAGAACATCGTCGGTCAGGAGATCGGTGGACAGCGATCCGGTACGGCTGGCCCGTGAGCCAGTCGGGACACCGTCCAGGTAACGGGTGGTCAGCAGGCCCTGACCGAGCGGCGAGAACGCAATGCAGCCCACGCCCAGATCGCCCAGGGTGTTCACCAGATCGGGCTCGATCCACCGGTTGAACATCGAGTAGGAAGGCTGGTGGATGAGGAGTGGGGTGCCCAGGTCGGCCAGGATCCGGGCCGCCTGGACAGTCCGTTCAGGGGAGTACGACGAGATCCCTGCGTAAAGCGCCCGACCCGACACGACCGCGGTGTGCAGCGCGCCCATCGTCTCCTCGAGCGGGGTCTCCGGATCGAAGCGGTGCGAGTAGAAGATGTCGACGTAATCCAGGCCCATCCGCTGCAACGACTGGTCGAGGCTCGCGAGCAGGTACTTCCGCGAGCCCCAGTTGCCGTACGGGCCGGGCCACATGTCGTAGCCGGCCTTGCTGGAGATGACCAGCTCATCCCGGTAGGGCGCGAAGTCGTCGTGGAAGTGCCGTCCGAAGTTGGTCTCGGCGCTGCCGTAGGGCGGTCCGTAGTTGTTGGCCAGGTCGAAATGCGTCACGCCCAGATCGAACGCGCGTCGCAGGATCTGTCGCTGCAGGTCGAACGGGTTGACATCGCCGAAGTTCTGCCAGAGTCCCAACGAGACGGCAGGGAGATGCAGTCCGCTCCGTCCCGTCCGTCGGTACGGCATCGGTTCATAGCGGTCATCCGCTGCGGTGTAGGTCACCGACACAGTGTGGTGCACGACAGCGACAGTGCGCCCTCGGGAGACCCGGAGCGGCTCGTCGCGGCGCGGCCGGGGCGTCACCTCAGCACGATCGGGACCTCAGAGCGGTAGCGTGACCTCGATCCAGACACCGGTTGGAAAGGTAGACACCATGGCTGAGACGTACAACGGATACTGCGTGAAGTGCAAGGAGAAGCGCGACTTCGACGGTGAGGTCGCCGAGACCAACGGTCGCCGGATGGCGAAAGGCATCTGTCCCGTCTGCGGCACCAAGATGAACCGGATCCTCGGCAAGGCCTGATCCCGGGCCGGCCTCGTCCGGCGCTCACGCGGCCGACGGGTGTGCGGCCGGCATCCCCTCCGGCCGCACATCCGACTCCCGTGGTTCCGCGCGGTTGATAGGGCCGGGCCGGGTTGTCTGTGTGGACAACCCGGTCGTGCCGGTGCTCGGCTCTGCCATCGTCTGAACCCGGGGGGGTTCACATGACCATCATCAGTGTGCCGCGCGTCGGTACACCGCCAGCCGTGCCGTCGGACTCGGCCACCTCATCGCAGCTCGCGCCGTCGGCGGCTCGCGTCGATGCCCGGCTCGGGCTCGTACCCGGATTGCGTCTCGTCGAGCGTGACGACGCGACGCTGCAGATCGGTATCGACCCACCGCGGCGGATCCTCATCCGTCACCCACCGCCGGCGACCGCGGAAGTGTTCCGGCTGATCGATCGCGGCGTCCCGGTGTCGGTCGCCACCCGCCGAGTGGCCCTTCACCACCGGCTCGCTCCGGAGTCCTGGAATGCCCTCCTCGAGGAGTTACTGGCTGCCGGTTTCCTCGTCGACCGCTCCACCCCGGCCGGACATGCGGCCCTGCCGGCCGGCCGACCCCGGTCCATTGCCCCGGCGACGACCGATGTCAGGCCGCTCGGGGACGCGGTCGTGGTGGTCATCGGCACCGGACGTGTCGCGTCGTCGCTGGCGTCGCTGCTCGCCGCCGCGGGCACTGGGCACGTCCACCTCGACCCGGATCGGGCGATCCGGCCGGGCGACGCCGCTCCCGCCGGGCTGGCTGCTGACGTCGCGCCACCGGCTTTCGGCTCCGCCGCAATGTTCGACCTGCCGCCCGGGCGTCCGGGCACCGATCCCCACCCCGCCCGACACGATCACCCCGACCCCCGCGTGCGTGACCGGGCTGCGCTGGCGGCCGCGCTGCGGCGGGCCCACCCCGAGGTGATCGTGCACCGTCCGGCCGGGTACGTCCGACCCGGCCTGGTCGTCCTCGCCACCGACGGCCCGCCGGATCCGGTGCTGGCGCGTCGACTCCTCGCGGACGGTCAACCCCATCTTGCGGTCCACGCCGGCCTCTGGCGAGGCGTCGTGGGTCCGCTGGTGCTGCCCGGCCGGTCCTCCTGTCTGCACTGTCACGATCTCTACCGCCGGGACCGGGACGCCGGTTGGCCGCGCGTACGGATGGCGCTCCAGCGCAGCGACACACCACCCCCGGTCGTGCTCGCCACGTCCGTCGCCGCCGTCGGCGCCGGACAGGCGCTGCAGTTCCTCGGCGGCGCCGGACGTCCGGCGACCGTCGACGGCACCCTGGAGTCCACGGCCGGCGACTGGACTGTCCGGCGACGGAGTTGGCGTCCGCACTCGGCGTGTTTCTGCCACGCGGGGTGAAGTGCCACCGGCCCGTCGGCGGAACAGGAACAATGGTCGAGTGACCGACATTCCGCAGGGCGCGCTGAACCGCAGCGCAAAGCTGGTCGGGCTTCCGATCTCCGCCGCCGGACGGGTGACCCTCGGCTTCGGCCAGCGGTTGATGGGCCGGGCCAAGGACGACGTGAGCGCTGAAATGCAACGCCGCACCG
Organism: Nakamurella sp.; assembly: GCA_039916325.1. Classification (GTDB taxonomy): domain Bacteria; phylum Actinomycetota; class Actinomycetes; order Mycobacteriales; family Nakamurellaceae; genus Nakamurella. The sequence continues at coordinate 24,186 of JBDSLP010000137.1, forward strand.
CCGAGCAGGTGTTCGAGGTCCTGGGCACGCTCAAGGGCGGGGCGATGAAGTTCGGCCAGGCGTTGTCGGTCTTCGAGGCCGCGATGCCCGACGACGCTGTAGCGCCGTACCGGGAGGCGCTGACGAAGCTGCAGAGCGCGGCACCTCCGATGGACCCGTCCGTGGTGCGGCGGTTGATGTCAGAGCAGCTCGGCACGGCATGGCCCAGCTACTTTCGAGAGTTCGACGAGATCGCCGCAGCCGCGGCCAGCATCGGTCAGGTGCATCGGGCGATCTGGCGCGACGGCCGCGAGGTTGCCGTGAAGCTGCAGTACCCGGGCGCCGCGCAGGCGCTGACCGCCGATCTGAACCAGCTGAGCCGGCTCGGTCGGCTGATGGGTCCGCTCATGCCGGGGCTGCAGTACAAGCCACTGCTGGCGGAGCTGCGCGAACGCATTCTCGACGAGATCGATTACGCCGCCGAGGCCGAAAATCAGCGACTCTTCGCCGTGGCCTACGCCGACGACCCGGAGATAGCCATCGGCAAGGTGGTCGCGAGCGCTCCCAAGCTCATCGTCACCGAATGGGTGGAAGGGGTCGCACTCTCCAAGATCATCGCCGGCGGTACCCGTGAGGAACGCGACAGGGCCGGGCGGTTGATGGCCGAGTTCCACTTCTCCGCAGCGGAACGGGCCCGGGCGATCCACACGGATCCGCACCCGGGCAACTTCATCATGCGGTCCGACGGCCGGCTGGGCATCGTCGACTTCGGCTCTGTCTCGCAGATGCCGGACGGCGCGATGCCGATAGTGGGAAAGTTGGCCCGGCTGTCGATCGCCGGCGACGCGGCCGCGGTGATCGCCGGGCTCCGCGAGGAGGGCTTCATCCCCGCGTCACTGGACCCGGACCCGCAGATCCTGATGAACTACCTGGTGCCGTACCTGGAACCGTTGCGCCACGAGGTGTTTCACTTCACCCGGGAGTGGATGCAGCAGCTCTGGGCCTCGATGTCGGACTTCTCCAGCCCTGAACTCAAGCTGGCCCGCCGGCTCAACCTCCCGCCCGGATACCTGATGATCCAGCGGGTCACTCTGGGCTCGATAGGCGTCCTGTCGCAATTGGACGCCAGAGCGCCGTTCCGCGCCATCGTCGAGAAGTGGCAGCCCGGGTTCGCCCACGACTGAGGCAATCTCGGTAGGTTCCTGCCCTCTCGGTGGAACCGACAGGCGGCGTCACCACCACTCCGGCTCGAGCTTGGCCTCGATACCGCGGAGGTGGGTACGTGCGCACCGGGTACAGATCCACTGCCGACCGCGGCGTGCATCGACGTCGAGAACCCATTCCAACGGGGGTTTCTCAGTCACTGTTCCGCACTGCGAGCAGATTGCGGGGGCACCACGCCGGGGCCCGGGACCGAGTGGAGGGGTACCCATGCACCCAGGGTAGGCCGCGCATGGCGGCCCACCCTGTGATGGAGCGATGAGATGATCGGGCGCTTCACTGAGCCAAGCTCAGCGACGACGCCAGCGTCGCTTCGGAGCAGGCGCCGAGCGGCCC
>JBDSLP010000138.1:0-3820 GCA_039916325.1 Nakamurella sp.
GGCATAAAACTAAGCACTGACTTTCGGTACACTGTTGAGTTCTCAAACAACAAACCCACACACACACCCAAAGCCCTCACGGCTTCTTCCTTGCGGAGGCAACTCGAACTACATTACAGCCGCCCCCCGTCCCCGTCAAACCGGATCCGGAACCAGTTTCCGGTTGAGCCGCGTCCGAGGCGGGCACGAGCCGGCGAGGTGACATCGGCGCAGGTCGCGACGGCCGCGGCCGGCCAGGGCTGGGCCCGGCGATCTCGACCCGGATCTCCGTCGTCTCCCCATCCTGCTCACACGGGCATGGGAGCGGTGGGTGGCGTGGAACCAGACCCGGCCCCCACCCGACCAGCGGAACCGTGATGCATGGACAGCTCGCGCAGTGCGTCCACCGCCGCCAGTCCGCCGAGACCCGAGACCCCGCCGCCTCGGCGGGAGCCGGCGCCCGCCAACAGAATGCGATGGCTTCCCGCCACCCCCACCCCGTACCGGGCGGCCGGCGTCTCCCCCGCCTCGTCGACGGTCGGCAACCAGGGCCAGCTCAGGTCCCCGTGGAAGATGTTGCCGCCCGGCATCCCCAGCGACCGCTCGAGGTCCACTGGCGTCGCGACGTCGAGGCACGGCCGATCGTCGGAGTCCCGGGCGAGACAGTCGTCCAGCGGCTCGGCGAGATGTCGCTGCAGGGAGCCGAGGGCGGCGACCACCGCGGCATCGCGGACACCCTCACCGGCGGGCCCCTCGAACAAGGTGTGCGGCGTGTGTAATCCGAACAGGGTCAACGTGGCCCCGGGGGCGCCGCCCAGGATGGTCGGGTCGGTCAGGGAGTGGCAGTACACCTCCCCCGGCAACTCGGCCGGAAGGCGTCCGACGGTCGACCGCTGGTAGGCGTCCTCGAGCTGGTCGAATCCCTCCTCCAGATGGGTCGTCCCGGCAAAGGCGGTGGTCGGATCGATCCCTGATGCCAGCCGTGGAAGCCTCGTCAGCAGCAGGTTGATCTTGAGTTGAGCCCCCACCGGCGCGGCTGGCGTGGGTCCCAGCCAGCCCGCAACCACGGCCGGAGCAACTGCTGCCAGGACGTAGCGCGTCCGGTACTCCAGGGTCACACCGTCGGCAGCCGGATCGACGGTGACCACCACACCGGTGGCATCCTCGAACGCCCGGGTCACCGGCGCATCCACGATGATCCGGACGCCCAGCTCGCGAGCCCTCCGCAGGAGCTCGGCGGTCAACGCCCCCATGCCGCCCACCGGCACCAGCCACTCACCCGTACCCCGACCCACCACGTGGTAGAGGAAGCAACGGTTGGCCAGCAACGACCGGTCGAACAGCGAGGTGTGGGTGCCGATCAAACCGTCTGTCGCCACCACTCCCCGGACGGTGTCGTCGCGGAACCGGCGGGTGATCGTCTCTCCCAGCGGCCGCTCGCAGATGTCGTCCCACAACGCCGCGCCGGCGACTGCCACCACTGCATCCCGCACCTCACGCCGGGTTCGCAGCGGACCGGTCAACATGGGCGCCAACACCCCCGCCATGTGCGATACCGCACCGTAGAACTCGCCCCACGCCGCGTGGTCCTCGTCGGAACCGGTCAACCGGCGGAAAGATTCGGCCGTCGCCGGGCCTGGGCGCGTCTCCACCAGGAGGCCATCCGCACGTCCATGACGCCGCACCGGGGTGTAGGAGGCCACCGACCGGGAGGCGAGGGTGAGCGCGATTCCCAACCGGGCAGCGAGCTCAGCCGGAAACAGCGACACCAGATACGAATAGCGGCTCAGCCGGGCCGGGTGGCCCGCGAACACAGCGCTGCTGACGGTCGCGCCGCCGACCATGGCCCCCCGCTCGAGCACAGTCACCGACATGCCCGCCTGCGCGGCGAGGATCGCCGCGACCAGACCGTTGTGCCCCGCCCCGACGACCACGACGTCCGACGACCTCGGGTCTGACGAACCTACCTTCGACATCGCGCTCCCGTTCTGTCCAAGGCGACTCACACCGCCACCTGCGGTGGCCTCGACGCCGCCCACCACGTCGACCCTAGGAGGCACCCCACGGTCACGACGAACTACCCGCGAACGCCGGTCACGCATCCCGCCTGCCGTACAAAAGCCACCGGCGTCTGACCAGTACCGGTCAGCAGGCCCGAGCTCGACCCGGTCTTCGCTTCAGGCACCGTCAGAGGCAACCGTGGCCGGTTTCTCCCGCAGCTGCTCGTCCCGGTCCAGACGCTGCTCCACGGCGTCGTCCTCCGTGGTTCGGCCGGCGAGCGACTTCACCGCCGCGTTGAGGGTCGCGGCCAACGGCACCGCCAGCAGGCCGCCGACGATGCCGGCGGTCACCACGCCCGCGGCGATGGACAGGACCACGGCCAACGGATGAAGGCTGACCGCTCGGCCGAGGAGTACCGGTTGCAATACATGGCCCTCCAGCTGCTGTACCGCGATGACCACCGCCAACAGGATCACCGCCTTCACCAGCCCGACAGTGACCAACGCGACCAGGATGGCGACACCCCCACTCAGCAGCGCTCCGATGATGGGGATGAACGACGCGAGGAACACCAGCGCGGTCAACGGGACCGCCAACGGCACCCCGAGGGCGAAGAGACCGATGCCGATTCCGGTCGCATCGACCAAGGCGACCAGCACCGTAGCCCGGACGTATCCGCCGAGAGTCGTCCAGGCCTGGGACGCGGCACCGTCGATCCGGCCGCGGGCTCGCGCCGGTGCGAGCCCGAGCAGCCAGTTCCAGATCCGCTGTCCGTCCCGGAGGAAGAACAGCAGAGTGAACAACACGAGCACCAGCCCGGTCACGATGTGCCCGACCGAGGTGGCGGTGTTCAACGCGCCGGACGTCAGCGCGTCCTTGTTGTTGACGAGAGCCTGCTTGACCGAGGCGACCGCACCGTTGATCTGGTCCTGTGACAGTTTGAGCGGTCCGTTGACCAACCAGTTCTGAATCGTGTCGATGCCGCCGCCGGCTTTCGATGCCAGATCGGGAGCGCCGGAGACGAATTGCCGAACCACTACGAAGATCAGCCCTATGACCAACAGCAGACCCCCCAGGAAGACCGCGGTCGAGGCCAGTCCGGGTTTCCAACCCTTGACGATCAGCCATCGACGGAGTGGGTTCAGCAGCGAGTTCAGCAGCAGCGCAATGGCGATCGGAATGGTGATCTCGGACATGAACGCGATGCCGTAGAGCACCAGCCCGCCGGCGGCGACCACGACGAGAAGCCGCCACGACCACGCCGCAGCGATGCGCATGCCCGGCGTCACGGTCGTACCCACGTCCGCCGGGTCGACGACTGGTGCGGGGGCAGATCCTGAGGACGTCGAGGAGGGCGGGGATTCAGATGGCATGTTTTCTCCTGGCGATCGGGCAGCACGTCTGGACAAACCGTTACGTCAGCGGACCGGTGCTCGGATCGTGGTGGAGCCGGCCGTCGACAACGGCTTGTCAGATGGGTCGGGATGTTTCATACCCATTGTCACCACACCCGTAAAGGCAACCGGGCAACGTTTCGTCACGGTGACGTCGCGCCGGCAGTCCGACCATCCGGTCTTCGGACCGGGCCTGGACGCAGTATCCCTTCCTGCCGGCGTATTCGGTGTTTTTGTGTGCGTGTGCGTGGGGTGGGTGCGTGGGGTGGGGGTGGTGAACGCATAAAGGAGGGGCCCCCGTGGTGGGGGCCCCTCCTTAAATGTGTGTTCGGCAGTGTCCTACTCTCCCACACCCTGGCGGGTGCAGTACCATCGGCGCTGTAGGGCTTAGCTTCCGGGTTCGGGATGGGACCGGGCGTTTCCCCTACGCTATGGCTGCCGTAACG
>JBDSLP010000139.1:0-17191 GCA_039916325.1 Nakamurella sp.
CCGCCAACAACTACTGGCGGAGCTGATCCCGTACCCGTCGGACCAGCCGCCCGTCCTTCGGGACGTCAGTTTGCGGTGACAGGGGGCATTCGCTTATCGGACACTCCCTCACACGCGACGCCTGCCCTGATGCAATCACGCAGCAGACGCTTCATCAGCTCCGGATCCCAGGCGTTCAGGAAGTCCGCGTGCAGGGTCAGATTCGTCGCTTTCATTCCCGGCATCGCAGCCAGGGTGACTGTGCTGCCGTCGACCACGCCCGGGGCGAAGCGTTCCGCCATCGTCACCTGCGGAATCATCACCGGATGCGCAGCGTCGCACTTGTAGTCCTTCGCGTACGACATGTGCGACCGGTGATCCGACGAATCCAGGTGAACTCCGTCCCAGCAGTTCGGGAACTGGACGGACGCTTCGAACAGCGAACCCGCAGGGCACGTGGGCGGGAGCGCTTGTTTCGACACGGTCGGGCCGCTGCCCTCCTCGCGGCAGTGGAATCCGGCGATCCCGGCATCCTGTGGTCGGATGGCCATCGCACTGCCGGCCACCATCTTCAGCCCGAACGGAACCGGCTGTACCCGGGCCGTGTCGTAGGTACCGGCTCGGTAGTAGACCCGTGTCGTGTAAGGCACTACCGCCTTACCGTCGGAATACAGCGTCGGCATCCAGTAAGCCGCGTGATCACCGCTGTTGGTGCAATTCGTGGTGCCCTTCTGCAGTGACTCGGCGGTCGAGAACGCATCGACGTTCAACGCGCCGGAGAAAGTGTGCTCGTGCCCTGCCCCCGGCTGCCCCGGATACACAATCGGATCCAGGCTTGCGCGCGAACTGACCGAACAGACGGTCACCCACGAGACTTTTTCCGGAAAAGAACTGCTTCGCTTCGACACCGCCCCGAAGCTGGCATCGGCGCTCCCGTTGATGAATAGCGACAACAGCATTGCGCAGACGGCCGCGGCCATCAAGCGGCGTCTCGTCGATCCTGGCATGACGGCTTCTTCCTCTGGGCTGGGTATGCCGCGTGGGCCACTGGGCAGGCACGAACGCACGCGTGTCGAACGCCACCAACCAGAGTTACTCTGCGTTGGGCGGCTATACACTCACTGTAACCGTCGACGGGCGCGCCGACCTTCCTCGATGGGGCGGAACCGAGACATCACCCCAACGGGACCATGGCGTGCCTGATGAGGTCAGTGAGCCGAGCGGTGATCGAGACGACGGCCGATTCGCGCACGGCCGGTCACACACTGACGATGAACTGCAAGTATGCGACGCCCGCACCGGCCGGCGCCTCTACTGAAACGCGCTGCCCAGCAGGCATTCAACTCCTCGTCACGCACCCTCAGCGACTGCTGGCCGACGCATCGGCGTTGACTGTCTGTGAGTGTCACTCCGCAGCTCGAACCGCGGCCGAGTGAAGACGCAGCTCCCCTCACTCTGCGCTGACGGGAGGCATCCGCCGGTCGGTCACACCTGCGCAGGAGCGGCTGGCACGTAGGCAGTCACGCATGAGCTGTTTCATGAGATCTTCATCCCACGCGTTGATGAAATCCGCGTGCAAGGTCACGTTGGTGGGTGTCATGCCCGGCATCGCCGCCAACGTCACCTGACCACCGTCCACGTCGCCAGGCTTGAATCGCTCGGCGATGGTGATCTGGGGAATCATCACCGGATGGTCCTGGTCACAGATGTAGTTCTTGGCGTAGGCCATGTGTGAGCGATGGTCGGCTGAGTCCAGATGCACGCCGTCCCAGCAGTTGGGAAACGACACCGAGGCCTCGAACAAGGAGTTGGTCGGGCATTGTGGCGGCAGGGCCTGTTTGGAGACGGTGGGGCCGTTGTCTTCCTCCCGACAATGGAAGCCCGCGATCCCAGCACTTTGCGGCACGGTCGCCGTCGCACTGCCCGCGACCATCTTCAAACCGAACGGGATGGGCCGCAGCGAGCGTGTGTCGAAGGTCCCTGCGCGGTAGTAGACGCGTGTGGTGTAAGGCATCTTGGCCTCACCGCCAGAGAAGAGGGTGGGCATCCAATAAGCAGCGTGGTCACCCTTGTTCGTGCAGTTGGTATCGCCCGCCTTGAGGGTGTCGGCGGTGGAGAACGCGTCGACATTCAAGGCGCCCGAGAACGTGTGGCTGTGTCCTTGCCCGGGTTGCCCGGGAAAGACGATGGGGTCTGCGGTCTCCACCGCACTGACCGAGCATACGGTCACCCAGGACACGTTCTGCGGAAACGACCGACTCGACAACGGCACCAACGCGAATCCGCCGCCAACCGGGGGCGCGGACTGGGGTACGGTTCGATCGATGTGAGACACCACCAGTGCCGCCGCCACCGCCGAGGCCAACGCCACGGCGATCAGCAACGTCCGACGAGTGGTCCGTGGCGTCATATGGCCGTTCTTTCTTGCTGAGTTCGAGTTCGCGGGTTTCGAGTTCACGCACGTGACAGTGGGCGTGGGCGAGGAGTTGACACTTCTGATGCGAGCGGATCACCATGAGTCTATGACATCCGAGCGCGAGCTGATGGCAGTGGATCTGGTCATCGATAGGCTGGCTCTTCGTTTCGAAGCGCTCGAACGAAGCGACGTCGAAGCGGTTGTCGCGAACGTGTACCGCTCCTTCGACGATTGCCTGATGCGGTCGTTCGTGCCGCTGTTGGTCGAGCACGCCGGCCGCGACCGATTGCTGCGAATGATGTCGTCTGTGGTCGTCGCGCCCAGACCGGACACCGACGTTCCGCCCGTCGAGCTGCATGGCTGGTTCCGTGTGGCGTTGACAACCGGCCCGCCATGGGCGGTCCTGTGACAACCGGTCACTCTTGATCACACAGAAGCGCAGCGCCGCGGGGCCCGGGGATACCGGGCCGATCAAGCGTTTACGGCAATCGACCCGACCACGCTGTTGAATACTTCCTCGGGCACATTGGTTGCGATGATGACGTGGTTGTCGCAAGGAGCCGCCAAGCCGGACATTTTCCAGAACACCAATCGGACTCGATCGGTCAGTAACGATCCCGTCAGGACGGCGGCATCAGCGCCGGCAATGCGCACGCTGCCGACAGGGACGAGGTTGTCGTAGCTCTCGGTGATCTCATCGGCATACCCTCCCGACATGATTTGTATGGTCTGCGCACCCGTCGCGTCCGAGTAGAGCGTTTGTACTCCTACCAGTGTCGCGGAGAACTCGGTGAGCTGCCGATCAGCCAGGACCATTCCCGGCGGCGGCTGGTCGAGGACTGCTTCCGGACAGGTATCCCGGACTGCGGCCCGGGACACCGAGGGTGGCGGGGGGGCATTCCTGGCGTGGACCGCTGCTCCAGCCGAGACACTCTGGCAGCTTGTGAGACTCACTGCCACCAGCGCGGTCATCCCGATGAGGCAAGTGGACGTCATCGTCTTCGGGCTGACCCTCCCCTTCACGATCTGGCCCTTCTGCTTCGGCGAATCAGGATCCACCCGCAGCCGAGGAACAGCATCGTCACACCGGCCAGAGCGACTACCGACGACCATCCCGACCCCTGCCCGGGCGAAGCGCTCGAATCGACATCCGACCCCGCGCCGGCGGCCCCAGTGAATCCGGCGACGATGTCCAGAGACTGGCTTCCGTAGAGCTGGCTGGGTTCGATGTGAGTATTCTCGCTGAACTCGTTCCAACTGATGATGCCGATGGCGTCCGGCTCGGAAGCGACGGCACCGGCCCACTCGTCGCGAAACGTCTGGCCCCCTCGTCGATCGACTACCGTCTTCCCACCCACCAATCTCGCGTCGAAGCCCGGCGATACCGGTGCTATCCAGATCCCGCCGTGAGATCGCACTGATGCCCCGAACTCCGAAAGTTTCGTCGCATATCTGGTGTTGGTTTCCGGGTTCACCGACGACCAGTAGTAGAGGTCACCGTCGACCAGGTCGGCGATCGATTCATAGCTGGCCACGTCCTTGTCCGACGCGAGTACCAGCAGGCGATCGCGTACCGGTGCACTGATCTCCATGACCTGGTCGCGCGTCATGGCTGGGGTTCCGGTGAGCACGACGAAGGGCTTGCCGAACAGATCGAAGACCGGATTTTTGCCGTAGAGGTCGGCAAACTCCTGCAGATCGGCGGCGATGCGCGGACCAGGTAGCGTATTCCGATTGAAATCCAGTCCCTGATAGGTGATCTCGAGCTTGAAGTCCTCGGCCGCGGCCGCTGCGACAAGCGTCGCCAACCGGGCGTTGAGCACCTCGGTACTCTTCCAACTCACGATGAAGCCGTCGATTCCACTGCGCTTGGCTTGGGTGATCTGCTCCCGCATGATGTCGCTGTCGTCGCTGCTGTATCGCCCCGCGAGCGGGATGTCGCTCTTGGCCCGGTTCCACGAATTGGGGGTGAACCACATGTAGTAGTGCGCGAGAACCGGCGGTTCCACCGGACCGGCGGGGACGGCGTCGACCCCAACGCGGGGCTCACCGGGGACGATCGAAGACCCTTCGACGACTTGGCCGACGGCACTGGGTGGCGGTGATGTCGAGGTCTGGGCGGCCACCCCCCGCAGTGGAGTGGCGCACAGGGTGAAGACGGATGCCACGACCGCCGCGAGGAAGAGGAATCTGCGCCGTGAACGCACAGTTCACCGCCTCTCGTTCGATGGTCGCCCGCCTTCTTGCGGGCGCCTCGGGGCGAACGAGACGCCGCCCACGACGCCGGATGCCGCCTCGATGGGGTCCGGGCCGGACGGCTCCGCGAATCTGTTCACGGAGATCCGTCCGGCTTTCCACCGCGTTTTCGTGAGGTCAGGCCAGCAGAGCCTGGGCCGTGTCGGGCATCGCCTTGTTGACGGCCAGCAACTCGGCAATCTGCTCAGCCCAGGTGAAATTGTCGGACGCCAGTCCACGCACCCGCACACCTGTCATTGCCGCGGTCAGGATGGCCTTCTCCTTGTGACGGAGCTCCAGATAGTCGTCCGCACCGATCACGATCGAGGGGGCCATCTCACGGAACGGCGGGAACCCGTAGGCGTCGTCGGTGTTGACCACCAGCGTCTCGAGCGCTTCCGTCGCACAGATCTCGGTCAGCGACGGCGTTCCTCGTTCGATCACGAAAAGATCGTTGATCTGGGTCTCACGCTGAATCGAGCACCGGACCAGCCGGTCCACGGTGTACTTCGGCGGCGGGATCACCCGCTGGGTCAGCGAATTGAAGCCCATGATCGGGATGTTCAATCGTGCCAACAGCAAGGCGAAGTCGCGGCCTTCCTTGGAGTGCAGCCGACTCTGGATCTTCAGCCGCCGCCACTCGGCCGGCGTCAGGTCACCGACCTGGACCGCCCTGAGAGTGTGGTGACTGATGGTGAGCGGCTTGGGGAAACATAGGGCCCGGCCGGTCGGATCGACGATGGTCATGTCGTCGGAGAGGAATTTGGCCCCGTGCTCGCGCAACATCCGGAGCACCGTTCCGGTCTTGCCGGTATCGGTCCTCGCCGACAACAGGTACCCCCTGCCGTCCAGTTCCAGGCACGCGGAATGCAGCAGGATCGAGCCTCGCGAGACGATCATGAACCGCAGGAGTGCCTCGATCACATTCGTGTACAAGACGTGAGGCGAGTGCGCGAGGGCGCCCGACACCACCACGTCGACCTTCTCGCCGATGTCCACTTTGAAGTTCGCGCCGAGCCGTCCGAAGTGCTCTTCGTAGCTCAAGCCGGTCGGAGCAAGGTACTGGGTCATCTGTGCGCGCGAACGAGGCGCGGTCCGGCCGACCTTTCCCACCCGGACGGTGAGGTCGACGTCGTTGTCCACCCACTGCGCCCGGAAATATTCCAGTTCCGGGAGTTGCACGTGCGACCCGATGGTCAACATCCCGTGGATCGAGTACCGGTAGGGCAGGTGCTGATGCCCGGGACGCGGTGGCGCCACCTTCGTGGGAGCATGCGAGTGGACCTTCAGGTCAGCGGGGCTGACGATGATCCGCATGGGACGCTTGTCGACCTCCTCGTTGACCTTCGCGTAGATTGCCGCGTCTGCAATCAAGAACCTGACCAGGAACAACAAGACCAGGGTCAGGATGTTCGCGACGAAGAGATTGACCCCCAACGGCCCGACCAGCAGCGCCAGCAGCGGTAGGCGCAGGAGCAGCGCCGTGTTGTTCATCAGGAAGAATTTGACGGCCCGACTGAACAGCGAGCCGGGTTTACGCCCCGTGAAGACCAGGAGTTCCGTGAGGACGAAATTCCAGCTGGTCGAAATCTGGGTCGCGATGGCCGCCGCGATCAGATAATGCTGATCCCAGATCTGGCCGGAGAACACCCACAGCGCGAGAGTGTTCACCGCGAGACCGGATGCCCCCACGAGACCGAACGCGATCAGCCGGCGGATGCGAACAGCGGTGCTCTCTGCCGACGACTTCGCGATCTGTCGTTTCAGAACCGCGAACCGCAACCGCGTCAAGTGCCGGACGAACCGCCAGCCTTCAGCCATCGACGCCTTGCTCTCCCCCTGCTCCCGGTCGCCGAAGACGAACGGGACCTCGGCGACCAGCAGACGCGGCTGGCGAACGGCGATCTCGAGGAGGATCTTGAAGCCGATCGGGTTCAACGAGGACAACCGGAGCGCAGCCAACCGAACCGCGAAAAAGCCGGACATCGGATCCGACAGTCGAGCCAACCGGCCAGGAAAGAGAACTTTCCCCAAAGCAGTGGCTGCCCCCGACACGGCATGCCGGTATCCACGGCTCAGCCCGTCGGCCCGACCGTCGTCGACCCGGCGACTCGCGGCCACCAGATCGAGTCCACGGGACTGACCCACCGCCACCAGACGAGCGGCGAGTTCCGGCGGATGCTGCAGGTCGCCGTCCATGACGACCGCCCAGGTTCCCCGGGCTTCGCGCAGTCCTTCCACCACCGCACCGCTCAATCCGCCCACCCGCTCAGCGGGGGCCCGGTGGATGAGGCGCACCGCGAGTCCGACGCGCTTGCCGACGTCGCGGATCACCTGCTCGGTGCCGTCGGTGCTGTCGTCGACGAACAAGACCTCGACCACGGCGCCGCTCGTGCTGGCTGCCAGCCGATCCAGCAGAGGGGAGATGTTCCCAGCTTCGTTCCGGGTCGGAACAATCACCGAGAACCAGGGAGCCACTCCCGGTGGCATTTCGGTGATCGTCTCCAGGATGGTTTCCGAAGTCTTCGCAGAGGTCTTCGAAGAGTGGGGCTCCCGGTCGTCAGCGGCCACATGTAGGCGCGCTTGGTCACCTCTGATACTCATGAACCATCCTTAGTAAGGCGTCAGTAAGGCGTCGCAAAACAGGCGGGTCAGCGGGTGGCGACGGGGTCGCTCTCAGCGACACCGGGAACATGTCAAGCACCTCCGGATGAACACAAGTAGAACGCCCGGTGACCAACGGCGCAACAGCTTCACCCGTCTGCCGCGAAATTCACCCTAATGTCCAGTTTGCTGTCCGATAAGCGAAGTCTGTGAAACGTATGCAAAGTGGTTAACCTGTCGAAGCGAGTTATTTAGCCTCCTGCGACCCTCTCGATTGAGACATAAATCAATTCTATCGGGGTTTTCATCATCTCCGTCACCCATTCAGCTGTATACCCGGTCGGGCAGCTGCCTCATTTGCGCTGTGGTTGCGGAGAGTAGCGACGCGACCCCCTTGACAGATCCGGCCAAACCGGTCTTTGCTTCACGCGTCGTGCCGTCTTGAACAGCCATCGGCGGCCCACTCGGGGGATGACGGGGCCTTTCCCGCGATCACGCTCGGTCGGTCTCCGCAGGGTGCGATCGGTGGCCAGGACAAACCCTGCGCAGGACGGCTGGTCGTGATTAGTAATGATCTCGTAAAACTGCTCGCATGACGGCAACGGCCCCACAACTTCACGGTGACGACCGATCTATTGGCTGCAACGGAGACTTCGATGCCTCGATTCAGGCCCGCCCTTCTCGCAGCCCTGCTGCTCGGATCCTCGGCCGTGATCGTCGGGCCGGGTGCGGTCGTGGCGGCCGCAGCGCCGGCCGACGGTCCCACCTGGTGGAAGGTCGACACCCACGAACACTCGGCCTTCAGTGCCGATGCGCGTGCGGATCTGGGAGTGCTGGCCAAACAGGCCACCGCCAACGGCTACAACGCCGTCTTCGTGACCGACCACGACCGGGCGGCCAGCTTCCAGATCCAGGGGACCAACGGGAACTACCTGAGTTATCCGATCAGGACCGGTGTGCCGGCCGACGATCCGCTGACCGCCCGCTGGACCAAGAAGACCACCGGAAGTCCCACGAGTTTCTCGAACTCGGACTCCAGTGCCCGCTACCGCAGCCCGTCGACCTCATTGCACCTGCAGGCGACGACCGCGAGCGCGACCCCGGCCCGCTCCATGGTCTACAACAACCGTGGGCCATCCCTGCGGGCAGGCGCGGTCACGTTGGATTTCTGGGTCTACCCGGAGTCGCTCTCAGCGGGGTCCGGGGTGAACGTCTCGATGTCGCTGGGCGGTGACAGCACCACCGGTCAAACCACCTTCGGGTACACCAACGCCGCCGGGGTCACCACTGCCAGTACGTACAGCAAGGTGCTGATGTGGCAGCTCGGCACCGCCGCTTTCGGGGCGAACACGATCGCGAACTCGTTGACCTACACCCAGGGCAGCTGGAATCACTACGTGATCAACGTCAACACCGGAGCGGTGACCTGGACCCCCGCGGGGGGCGCCTCGACCACGTTCAACAGCTCGGGTCTCGACTCGCTGCCAGCGGCTGACCAGCCCGCCGCGTACGTGCCGCTCACCATGATCAAGATCGAAGCTCTGGCCAAGAGCGGTACCGCTGACGCGTACTTCGACGACTATGTCCTGAAGGACGCGGCACCCAACTGCCCGGCCGCCGACTTTGCCTACCGCAACACGCTGATCAACTCCGGTCAGTTCAACGCGACCGACTTCGCCCTGTTCCCAGCCCGCGAGATGGGTCAGAACAACCACACCAATCAGTTCAACTTCGGCAGCACAGATCCCCGCCAGTATCGGGACACGTTCGTCGACACCACTATCGGGGACCCCGCGTACGGCGACGACAACACACTGTGTGCCGCCACGAACGACACCAGCGCGCCGTGGAAGTTCAGCTCGCTGGGGTCGGACAACATCGGCGACGTCCAACGAAGTGGCTACCCCGCACAGACCAATCATCCTGGTGTCACCGTGACGACCGCGACCACCGTCAGCACGCAGGCCTTCGGCGCGGACTCGGTCGAGGTGCGCACCGGCAGTGATTTCTCAGCGACTTGGGACGGCATCCTGCAGCAGGATCACGTCATCGTCGGGACGTACGGGTCCGACTCCCACGCCGGGGTCAGCGCGAGCAACCCGGCCAATTTCATCGATGCCGCCAGCCTGAGCCTGGACGACCTCATGCGCAGCTACTTCGAGGGTCGCATGTACATGGCGCCGGCCAACTTCGGTGGAACCACCACCCCCGGACGAATTGTCTTCACCACCGACGGCTCCGCCCGCCCGTATCCGGCTCGCTATCCGGTGTACGTGTCGTCCAGTGCCGCGAGCGCAAACGTCCACCTGAACATCTCGAGTGGGCTCGTGTCCGGCAACATCGTCCGCTGGATCTACAACAGCGGCTCGGGCGTGACCCCGACCGACGTCACCGTCAACGGTTCCTCGTACAATTCTGACTTCGCCGTTCCGTTGAGCGGACCGTTCACCTACGTGCGCGCCGAGGTGCGAAGCAGCGCAGGTGTTCTCATCGCCAGCACGGAGCCGATCTTCTTCCGGTCGGTGGCCAACCTGCCGTCGAACCGCAGCGTGCACGTGGAATCGGTGACGCCGACCAGTGGTTGCTCCTGCAGTGTCGTTCAGACCAAGGGCATCACCGGCACTTCCTACAGCGGTGACGCACTGGCCATCAACCTGACGAACCCGTCCAGCAGTACGGTCACGCTGTCAGGCACGTCCGACGTATCGCCGGTGCGGGTGCTGATGGACGGTGCGACAGTCGCCTCCTCCACTTCGTTGACCGCGTTCAAAGCCCAGACCGGTGACGCGTGGTTCTACGACCCGGCGACGTCCAAGTTGTACCTGCAGGACAAACAGTCGGGAACCACCTCCGGCCTGTCCATCGAGTACGGCAGCGCCACCACGAACAACGCCCCCTCAGTACCGACCGGTCTGTTCGCCACCGCGGGTAGTCCGAACCAGGTCCGGCTCGAGTGGGCGCCGTCGATGGACAGCGACGGATCCCCGTTGGCCGGCTATCACGTCTTCCGCGGCGGGGCCCAGGTCGCCGACATCACCGGCGCGAACTCGTTCGATGACATGGGCGTCACCGGGGGCTCGACCTACAGCTACACCGTCTCCGCCTACGACACCGCGGGCCTGGAGTCCGCACAGTCCGCCCCGGTATCGGTCACCACCCCACCCGAGGGCGGCTCTCCGTTCGGCACGTTCAACGCCGTGGCGGACTCCTACGTTCCGGTGGGAGACGCCGTCAACCATGGCCGGAGCACCACCCTCAAGACCGATCTCAACGGACCCGCAATCAACAGCTATCTGCGGTTCTCGCTGTCCGGCCTGGGTGGCAGCGTCATCACCAGCGCGCAACTCAAGGTCTGGGCCCTGAGCTCCCTGACGGCAGGATTCTCGGTACGCACCGCAGACAACAGTTGGACAGAAACAGGGATCACAGCGGCCAACGCCCCAGCGATCGGATCAGCCGCAGTGAGTTCCGGTACGGCCACCGCCGGCCGCTACGTCACGGTCGACGTCACCTCACTGCTGACCGGTGCGCCGAAAACCGGCGACATCAGCCTTGCCCTGGTCGGACTGAGCAACACCGGACTGAGCCTGGCCAGCCGCGAGAACACCAACAACAATCAGCCGCAGCTGTCCGTCACGACCGGCAACGCCACCACCAACGGCCCGCCGACAGTTCCCACCGCGGTCAACGCCACCGCGAACGGACCCACCCAGGTGACCGTGTCGTGGACCGCCGCCACCGATTCCGACACCAATCCGCTCGCCGGCTACCACGTGTTCCGGGACGGCACCCTGGTGGGCACAGTGACCGCCGGGACTTCCCACATCGACACCACCGTTCTGGCCGCCACCACCTACAGCTACACCGTCTCCGCCTACGACACGGCCAACGCCGAGTCGGCCGTCTCCACCCCGGCCACCGTCACCACCCCACCAACGGCCACCGGGGGCACGTTCAACGCCGTGGCGGACTCGTACGTGGTGTTCGGGGTCGTGGCCGGTGATCCGAACCACGGGACTGCGACCTCGCTGAAGGTCGACGGCGACGCCGTGACCAACACCTACCTCCGGTTCACTCTCAGTGGACTGGGTGGGGCTACCGTCTCGACCGCCCAACTCAAGGTGTGGGCGACAAGTACCCACTCCACCGGATTCTCGGTGCGCACCACGTCCGGCCTGTGGACCGAGACCGTAATCGACTCGAGCAACACCCCAACAGTGTCGGCGACCGGTGTCAACTCAGCGCCGCTGACCGCCGGGGCCTACGTGACCGTCGACATCAGCTCCCTCCTCGTGGGCAGTGCATCAGCTGGTGACGTCGACCTTGCCCTGCTGGGACGCAACGCCACCGGCATCAACCTGGCCAGCAGGGAGAACGCCATCAATCACCCACCGCAGCTCATTATCACCGCCGGGATCGGCTGAGCCGCCGGTTCGTGCGTGAGGCTCGGTGTCCGCCGTGTCAACGTCGCGTTCACTTTATTCAGCAGTTCCGGACCTGAGAATGGGGAGCATGGCCACCGCGATCGATTCGCACCTCGAGAGTCCGTCGCCCGGATATACGGGCCCACGGCGCGTTCCTCTATCGCCGGGTCAGCTCAGAATTGTCGTCGGAGTGGCCGTCCTGGTGGTCGCCACCGGCTTGCGGGTCTGGCAGATCAACCGGTTGGGAGTGAACAGCGACGAGGCCGTCTATGCCGGACAGGCGGCTGCCCTCGCCGGCGACTCCACGCTGCTGCCCTACTTCCCGGTATTCCGCGCGCACCCTCTTCTCTTCCAGTCGATTCTGTCCATCCCTTACCGGGTCTTCGGTGTTTCCGAGCTGACCGGCCGGCTGGTGTCTGCGGCGTTCGGCGTCGGCTGTGTGGTGATGATCTACTTCGCCGGCAAGGAGCTGTACGGACGCAAGGTTGGATTCCTGGCCGCTGTGGTCAGTGCGTTGATGCCGTATCTGGTCGTCGTGAGCCGCCAGGTGATTCTCGACGGGCCGATGACTTTCTTCGCAGCGGCGGGGCTGTATTGCATGGCCCGTTACGGTCGCGAGCAGTCCACCCGGTGGCTGTGCATGGCCGGCGCCGCGATGGGACTCACGGTGCTGGCGAAGGAGACTTCGATCGTGCTGATGGCGAGCGTGTTCGGATTCCTCGCACTGAGCGCCGCCATGCGGGTCCGCCTCTCGCAGCTGCTCTGGGCGCTGGGGGTGTTTGCGGCCATCGTGGCGATCTATCCGCTGTCCGTGGTGTGGTCGGGTGCGTCCAGCGTCGGCGGAAACTTCGTCGTATGGCAGCTTCTCCGGAAAGCCAATCACGACTTCTGGTTCTACCCCTCGGTCGTCCCGCCGGCGATCGGTCTGCCCGTGGTCGTCGCCGCGGTCACCGGGCTATGGTTCGTCCGACGCAGCTGGGGCTGGCAGGAGTCGCTGCTCGTGTGGTGGGTCGCCGTACCCGCGGTCTTCTTCCAGATCTGGGCAGTGAAGGGGTATCAGTACCTGCTCCCGATCGCCCCTGCGATGGCCATCCTGGCCGCTCGGGCCCTGGTTCTGATCCTGACCTCCAGCGGGAGCTGGCGGATTCCGGTCAGCCGTCAGGTCGCGTTCAGGCTCGCCACGGCCGTGACCGTCGGGTGGTTGGCCATCACCTCGATCGTGACGATTCGACCCGACGACGGTGTCACCAGCTTCCTGGCCGGAACTGGCGGAGTCCCGGGTGGTCGTGAAGCAGGTACCTGGGTTGCCGACAACGTGCCCGAAGGTTCCGAGCTCTTGGCACTCGGTCCTTCGATGGCCAACATCATTCAGTTCTACGGGCACCGAAAGACCTACGGAATCTCGGTCAGTCCCAATCCACTGCACCGGAACCCGGTGTACGAGCCGGTGCTCAACCCCGATCTGAAAATCCGTCACAATGACCTCCAGTATGTCGTGTGGGATTCATTCAGCGCCGAGCGGAGCCCGTTCTTCTCCGCAACCCTCGACCGTTACGTCAAGCGCTACAAAGGATTTCCGGTCCATACCGAGTACGCGACGACGACCGACTCGAGCGGCAATCCCGCCCAAACGCCCATCATCATCATCTATGAGGTCCGCCCGTGAAACCGCTGATCAGCCTCATCGGACTGATGCTTTGCCTCATACTCGGGCCCACGGGTGTCGCAGTCGCAGACGACTCGACCGGATCGGTCGGCGCCGGCAGTTCCGGGAACGTCGCAGAGCAGACACAAACAGCCACCCCGATCAAACACTTCATTTCCCTGATGCAGGAAAATCACTCTTTTGATAATTACTTCGGAACCTATCCGGGAGCCGACGGGATCCCGGACGGTCTGTGCATGCCGGTCGATCTCGCGAATCCGACCGGTGACTGCATCAGTCCGTTCAGAATCGGGAACCGCGCTATTCTGGACCTCGGGCACAACGGTTTCATCCACGACCAACAGTTCGACGGCGGCAAGATGGATGGCTTCGTTTCCGCCTTTGATGCCCAGCTGGGAGTCCGTGACCTACCCATGGGTCACTACGACGGCGAAGACATCCCTTATTACTGGAACATCGCCGACAATTACGTCCTGTTCGATCGGAACTTCACCTCGGCAGCCGGCGGAAGTGTCTGGAACCATTTCTTCTGGGCGACCGGCGGGCCCGGCAACACCTCGAGCGACTCGCTCAAGTCGGAGGGGTTCGACGACATTCCGACCATCTTCGACCGGCTCCAGGAAGCCGGTGTCGATTGGAAGTTCTACGTGCAGAACTACGATCCGGGCATCACTTTCCGTACCCCCGGTGACGGCGACCGCGCGTCTCAGATCATCTGGGTCCCACTGCTGAACTACGCTCGATTCGTCGATGACCCCGAGCTGAACAAGCACATCGTGCCGATGGAGGAGTTCTACAACGACTTGCGCAACAACACGCTCCCAGCAGTCAGCTACATGGTCCCGTCCGGAACGAGCGAGCACCCGCCCGGGAGCGTGCAGGCCGGCATGCGATTCGTACGCGGCCTCATCAACGCCCTGCAACGCAGCGATGCCTGGGATACCTCCGCATTCATGTGGACCTACGACGATTGGGGCGGTTGGTACGACCACGTCGCACCGCCGGCGGTCGATCGGTACGGCTACGGTTTCCGCGCTCCGGCTCTGCTGGTGAGTGCTTATGCCAAACAGGGATACATCGACAGCACGACCATCGACTTCACGTCTCAACTCAAATTCATCGAGTCGAATTGGTCGGTCGAGCCGTTGGCGTCCCGAGATGCAGCCGCGAACAACATACTCGACGCTTTCGACTTCGGTAGCGGCCCGAGGGATCCGATCGTGTTGAGTGAATCTCGGGAGAGGGTCGTCTTGGCAGCGGTTCCCAGTGAGAAGGTCTACACGCTGTACGGAGCCGCCGTTTGCGCGCCCGTGGTCATCGTCATGATGACGCGCAGGCGACGCGCCCGCCGGCTGCAGAGGAGATCGTGATGCTCCGCGCCCGGCGGATCTTGTCGCTCGTGGTGGCGTTCGCGGTTGCCGGCATGGTCGGCCTCGTCAATGGGCCGGCTGCGACTGCGGGTGTGGCCGAGTACACCCTGGTCACCGTCTTCACGGTGCCCGTGATGGCAGGCGTGCCCGTCACCTTCAACGGCGAGACCAAATCGACCGATTCGACCGGAACTGCGAAGTTCATCGACTCCCTGGAACCACAATCGGGCAGCCTGGCCGCACGCGTGAGCAGCGCCGCTTTCAACTCGACCATCGATGGTGCCCCCGTTCAGGTCAAACCGGCCCGATTCGTCAACGAAGGCAAGCAGCGCGTTCTGCTGGCCCTGAACATCTACTGGAACATCACATTGGCGTTCGTCAACGGGACCGATCAGCAGCCCATCCCGGACGATCGGATCTCGACGATCACGCTCAAGAACAGTATCGGTGAAGAGATCGACGTGCCGCCGGGAGGCAGCATCTGGGTCCAAGGCAGCCGCGTGGTGCCGCTCCAGGGTGAGTTTGTCGACAAAAAGCTGACGCTGACGGTTCAGAAGGTCACTTACCAGGGAACGAACGTGGTCAACAGTGGGCAACAGAGCTTTCTCCCGTCGGAGGTCCAGAGCTTCAGCGCGAATTTGCTGTTCTTCTCTGTCGACATCCAGGTCGGTGACGGATTGTTCGGGTTCGCCGCCGGCGATTCCATCGACCTCGTGTTCCCGGATTCGCACGTCGAGAACTTCGCGCTGAACGATTCCGGCTCCGTGCTGATTCCGAGCCTGCCCCGGGGGACCTACGAGTTGACTGCTGTCGGGGGTGGCCTGAAACTGGTACAACCTCTCGCGGTGTCGCGCAACCAGGAGATCGAGGTCAAGCTCTACACGTGGCTGGACATCATACTGTTGCTGCTCGCGGGAAGCGTCTTCGTCGTGGTAACCGTCTTCGTCGGCATCCGGAAGAAGCGTCAGCATCACCATCGGACAGCCGGGGCGGTAGCGGATCCGAAGTTCGAGGTCGACAACGACGACAGCCACGAGGCCCGGCTCGAAGCAGCCGACCCAGGGTATCCAGAAGCTCCCCATCGCTCCGGGGACGTGACCCCGTCAGGCGCTGCGGACGGTGACGTCGAACGTCGTGGCGCCGACGACCTGAACATGGAAAAGGCGCGACAATGGTAGCCGCACCCCGTGCCTACTCGAACGAGTCGGCCGCCGGCGCCCCGGTCAGGGCCTGATCCAGATCCGACAGGTGGATCCGATCGGAGAGGCCGGAGGACCCGTTCGACCGTGCGGCCCAACCGCTCATGTCACGCAGGGCGCGAACGCGATCAAGAGCTCTGTTCAGTTCCGAGATCTGCGCTGTCTAATCGAAAACGAGGTCCTCCAGCTGTCGACGCTGATCAACGACGCCGGACTGCTTAGGGCCGGACATGTTCTCCTGGGCCTTGGCGAGTTCGGCACTCAAGCGACCCATCTCCTGCGAGGTCGACACCAGATACGCCTGCACCTCGGGGTGCGTGAACGGGTCGGCCTCGGCGGACGTCCTGGGGTGACCCTGCGCTCGCCGTGATGACGCGAGTACCGGCATGGGAGTCTCGGCGGACACCGACATCGCCTCGTAGGCGAGCATTACCGCGACCTGCACCCGACGTGCCTCGATCTGCGAGCTCAAATCGTTCGCAACGACGATTATTTCCACGTCATGGCCATCAGACTGGATGGATTGGACTCGCGCCAGCGAAACGCCGTGTGCGTAGGTGGCAGGGTCATCGTCGGAGGACGGAGGTCGCGAGCGACCCAGACCGACGCTGAACACGTTTCGGTCGCGAGGGTCTCGGAGCACGAACACGTGGTGGTCGGACACGGCTTGATCCGAGCTCGAACGTGGTCCGCCCCATTTGGTCATAAATCCAGGCTAACTCGGCTTTCGCGGGGAGCACGTGTGCATCGGGTGAACTTCCGATGGGCAACCAGTGGCACGAGCAGACCGCGGGAACCCGCTGAGGCAACTCTGCGGTCTGTCAACCGCCACTTGATCCAAAGACGGTGTCCGATCCGAAATTTCTCAGGTTCGTCCACTGTTCCTCAGGTCGACCTACCTGCATGGTGAACTCCGCCAAAACCGCACCCTCGCAGGCAGCGGGCTCAGCGGGAACTCTGGCCCACGCGTCGTCGCCGAATGGGTGGAGAATCATGACGGCTCGATGAACTCCGTGAACTCGGCTGTGACGTCGCTCATGGTGACTACAGCCGACTCATGCCCGACAACGACCTCCACGTCAGGTTGGCCCCCTGGCCAGCCACCCACGTTGCGCCGCGGCTCCGGCGGCTCGGGATGTGACGGCCGGGCACCCGGTGCCCGGAACAAAGGAACCCCCGTCCCGGAGGGGGACGGGGGTGACGAGTGCGCCGTCAGGGACTTGAACCCCGAACCCGCTGATTAAGAGTCAGCTGCTCTGCCAATTGAGCTAACGGCGCGCGTGGCGTGGTGCTGATCG
>JBDSLP010000140.1:0-2602 GCA_039916325.1 Nakamurella sp.
GGGTAGACGGGCAGGCCGGCAAGAGTCACCCGTCGCTCCGGTCGGTCCGGTCGAACGTGGGAATGTGGGCGATCACGCCCCCGGGACCTCGTCCTCGTTGCCGGGGATGACCACGCCGCCGAGGCCGGCGTTGTAGGAGTGCAGCGACCACCGACTCTGCCGGCGGTGCAGCACCACCCAGTGACAGTTGTTCAGGCCGATGAGCCGGTTCCACATGGTGTCGGGCAGCTCCACCAGATAGCCGGTGAGGCCCACGATCAGCCCGCCGTGGGCGACCAGCAACGCCGAGCGATGCGGTCCGGAGTCGAGTTCGGTGACCACCTGGGACCCGCGCACGGCGACCTCCCAGCGTGACTCACCGCCCGGCGGCCGGGTGTGCGCCGCGTTGCCCCGCCACTCCTCCCACAGCTGCGGCCAGCCGGACTCGAGCTCGGTACGGGTCAGGCTCTCCCACCGCCCGAGATTGGTCTCGCGGATCCGCTTGTCGATGCCGACCGGCAGTCCGGTCAGCTGGGAGACCTGCGCCGCCGTCTCGCGGGCCCGCGAGAGGTCGGAGGACACGATGATCTCCGGCCCCAGGGCGGCCACCGACGGCGCCGCCGCCGCGGCCTGGGTGCGGCCGACCGCATTCAGCGGAATATCGGTGTGACCCTGCATCCGAAGCTGCACGTTCCAGTCGGTCTGACCATGCCGCAGCAGGATGAGCGACTCGAGACTCATGAGTGCCCCAGCGGCACCTCGTCGGCGGTCGGCGCCTCGCCGGCCGCGCCGGCCTTGCCGATCCCGGCCTCGCTGATCTCGGACTCGCCGGGCTCGGGCTCGTGGGACTCGACCGGCCGGGGCGCGGTGGCCCCCTCCGGGCCGACCAGGTCCGCCGCGGTGATCGACGGCCGGTCGGGATCGTCGGTGAAGGTGAAGGACGGGCAGTCCTTCCACAGCCGCTCGAGCGCATAGAACACACGCTCCTCGGCGTGCTGGACGTGCACGACGATGTCGACGTAGTCCAGCAGCACCCAGCGACCGTCACGCTGACCCTCACGGCGGGCGGGCTTGTACCCCTCCGCGCGTAACTTCTCCTCGACAGCGTCGACGATCGCGCCGACCTGCCGGTCGTTGGCGCCGGAGGCGATCACGAAGCAGTCGGTGATGGCGAGCCGATCCGAGACGTCGATCACGACGATGTTCTGGCCCTGCTTGTCGGCCGCCCCCTGCGCGGCCAGAATGGCCATCTGTCGGGCGGTTTCGGTGGCACTCATGATGCTCCTCCATGACTCCCGTTGACACTGCGGCGATCTGGGTAGGTCACCGTCACCGCCCCGGGGTCGTGTTGCTGTTGTTCGGAATCCTGTTGGTAAAGGTGGTGTTTGGTGATGTACTGCACGACGCCGTCAGGCACCAGGTACCACACGGGCTTTCCGCCTTCGACCCGCTCACGGCAGTCCGTGGACGAGATGGCCAGCGCCGGCACCTCGACCAGCGTCACCTGACCCGCGGGCAGGTCGAGCAGGTCGATCTCGGGAATCGAGTAACCCGGCCTCGTCACCCCGATGAAGTGGGCCAGGGCGAACACGTCGCCGACGTTCTTCCACGACATGATCGCCGCCAGCGCGTCGGCGCCGGTGATGAAGAACCACTGCGCGTCCGGCTCGGCCGCCCGCAGATCGGTCAGGGTGTCGACGGTGTAGGTCAGTCCCGGCCGGTCGACGTCCACCCGAGAGACGGTGAACCGCGGGTTGGCGGCGGTGGCGATCACCGCCATCAGGTAGCGGTGCTCGGCCGGGCTGACATCGGTCTTCTGCCAGGGCTTCCCGGTGGGGACGAAGATGACCTCGTCCAGTGCGAACCGGTCGGCGACCTCGCTGGCCGCCACCAGGTGGCCGTGG
The DNA here is from genome assembly GCA_039916325.1 of Nakamurella sp. Lineage (GTDB taxonomy): Bacteria > Actinomycetota > Actinomycetes > Mycobacteriales > Nakamurellaceae > Nakamurella. The sequence continues at coordinate 1,884 of JBDSLP010000140.1, forward strand.
TGGATCGGATCGAAGGTGCCACCCATGACACCGATGCGGCGCGGGTCACCGATAGCCCGCGGATCCGAGGCCTGGTGGGACTGACTCTCGGTCACGAACTCTCCCGGATCTGGCCGTCGCCGATGACCACGTACTTCGTGCTGGTCAGCTCGACCAGACCCATCGGACCGCGGGCGTGCAGCTTCTGGGTGGAGATCCCGATCTCGGCGCCGAAACCGAACTGACCGCCGTCGGTGAACGCGGTCGAGGCGTTGACCATCACAGCGGCGGCGTCGACCTCAGTGGCGAACCGGTTCGCCGCGGCGAGGTCCCTGGTCACGATCGCCTCGGTGTGGCCGGTGGAGTGCGCCGCGATGTGGTCCAGAGCGGCGTCGAACGACCCGACGACGGCGGCGGCGATATCCATGCTCAGGAACTCGGTGTCCCAGTCCTCGGCGGTCGCGGGCACCGTTCCGTCGGCCAGGGCGGCGACCGCGGCGTCGGCGTGCACCAGCACACCCGCCCGCTGCAGCGCCGCGACCAGACGCGGAACCGCGACGGCGGCGACATCTGTGTGGACCAGAAGGGTCTCGGCGGCGTTGCAGACGCTCGCACGCCGGGTCTTGGAGTTCAGCAGGATGCTCTCGGCCATGTCCAGGTCGGCCGATGCATCGACGTAGACGTGAACGTTGCCGACGCCGGTCTCGATCACCGGCACCGTCGATCCCTCGACGACGGCC
>JBDSLP010000141.1:0-25248 GCA_039916325.1 Nakamurella sp.
GTGCTCGCGACCACCGAGGCCGGCCGGGCGCTGGCCGATCGGGCGGTCGCGGTGGTCGAGGCCTGCGACCGGGATTTCTTCGGGCCCCTCGAGGGCGACCAGCAGCGGTTCACCGGGCTGCTGCGGCGGCTCGCAGCTGAGCGTTGACCGGTGTGGTTCGGGAAGTTCCTCACCTCGCTGGCATCGGTCCGTGCGCACCGAGTTCCGTCGCGAGAACGGCGACTCGGCGGGCGATGTCGTCCCGGACGAGGCGCATCCGTTCGAGGCCCTCGATTCCCCGCCCGGAGGGTTCGTCGGTGTCCCAGACCTCGACGGGTGTGCCGTCGACCGACTCCACCCGGGCGTCACGGCCGAGGACGACGACCCGGTCGGCGGCGGCGATCATCTCGTCGGTGAGCTGCCGGGTCGACTGGTCGCGGATGTCGACGCCGACCTCCAGCAGCGCGGCGGCGGACAGCCCGTTGACCGCCGTGCCGGGCAGGGTGCCGGCGGACCCGACGTCCACGGCATCACCGGCGGCCTGGCGCATGAGGCCGGCCGCCATCTGCGACTTGCCGCCGTTCTTGACGCAGACGAACAGGACGGAGGGTTTCGCGGTCATGGGTTGGCTCCAGGTTCCGGGCGGCGATGCGCCCGTGACAGCAGGACCGCTCCAGGCTCGAGAGTGGCTGCAGGACCCGCGATGTGGGCTCCCGCCCGATCCTCACCCAGGGATCGACGGTTGTCAATATCCGACGCATGATGGTCGGATGGCCACCACCCTCCCGCTCGACGACGTCACCGCCCGCCGGCCGGCGCTGCGGGAACCGATGGACGCCGCCGCCGCAGTCGCGCTCGCCCGCACGCTGAAGGCGCTCGCCGACCCGGCCCGGCTGCGGCTGTTGTCCCTGATCGCCGCCCAGGAGGGCGGGGAGGCGTGCGTCTGCGACCTGACCGCCCCGCTCGGCCTGAGCCAGCCCACGGTGTCCCATCACCTCAAGGTGCTCGTCGACGCCGGCCTGCTGACCCGCGACAAGCGCGGCGTCTGGGCCTTTTTCGCCCTGATCCCGGGCGCGCTGGACAGCCTCGCCGAAGCCCTGGTCAGACACACCACGCCCGTCGCCTGACGGCACCGTGACCACGTCACCGACGGTCGGGTTCCTGGAGCGGCATCAGACGGCGATCTACCTGCTGGGTCTGGCCGGCGGCGCGCTGGTCGGCGTCGCCGCGCCCGGCGCGAGTCCCGGTTTCGGGCGGATGATCGAGCCGGTGCTGGCCCTGCTCCTGTACGCCACCTTCCGCCAGGTGCCGTTCACCGAGGTGACCGGTGCGCTGCGCGGTGGACGGTTCCTGGTGGCGCTACTGCTGGTGAACTTCGTCGCCGCACCGGTCGTCGTCTTCGGGCTCGCCCGCTTCGTCGACGGCGGACTACCGGTGCTGATCGCGGTGCTGCTGGTGCTGCTCACGCCGTGCGTCGACTACGTGATCGTGTTCAGCGGCCTGGCCGGGGCGGCGTCGACCCGGCTGTTGGCCGCGACGCCACTGCTGATGCTGGGCCAGATGCTCTTACTGCCGGTGTATCTGCTGCTGTTGGTCGGCCCGGAGCTGGCCGGGGTGTTCGCCCCGGGACCGTTCATCCGCGCGTTCGTCGTGCTGATCGTCATCCCGATGACGTTGGCCGTGCTGACCGAGCTCCTCGCCGCCCGCCGACGAGTGGGTGGGCAGATCACGCGCGGGCTGACCGCGATGATGGTCCCGCTGCTGGCGGCGACGCTGTTCGTGGTGGCCGCGTCACAGCTCCCCCCGGTACGCGACCACCTCGACGCGGTGGTCCGGGTGGTACCGATCTATCTCGCGTTTGCGCTGACCATGGCCGGGATCGGTGGGCTGGCCGCGCGTCTCGTCCGGCTCGACCCTCCGGCGGGTCGGGCGGTGGTCTTCAGCGGAGTGACCCGCAACAGCCTGGTCGTCCTACCGCTGGCGCTGGCCCTGCCCGCCGGCTTCGAGATCGCCCCGGCCATCGTCATCACCCAGACCCTGTTCGAGCTCGTCGTCATGGGCGTCCTCGTGCGACTCGTACCACGGATGCTTCCGACACCACACTGACGCCGCCGACCACGCCTTTCAACGGCACATGACAGTTCTGTCATAAACCGTTGGAATCGGACATAGGTCACGCAAAGTCATTTTTTGGAGTCCGCAGGCCCGCGGTCCACTCTTTTAGGGGAAGCTATGCACCCATCTGCTCGTCCACGCCGCCAGAGAGTCACCTGGCGCAGGTCGGCCCGGCCGACCGCACTCGTCTTCACCGTCGTGCTCGCGATGCTGGTCGGCGGCATGAGCCCCGGACAGGGGGCCCGAAACCTCTTTGATCCCCAGGTCGCTGAAGCCGCGGAGGGGCTCCCCGCCAGCGCCACCGACGAGTCGGTGGTGCCGCACTACTTCGGTCCCTACCCCAACTGGGCCAACAGCCCGCAGACGTTGGCGGACGCGATGGTGAAGATCAGCGTCGGCACTCCGACGCCGGTCGCCTTCGGGAGCCCGCTGATCGAGCGTCACTACGCCACCGACTTCGCCCCGCTCCTGCCTGACATGGGGCAGGTCCTGGTCGTGCTGGACCACTCCCCACTGCCGGCCGGCACGCTCAACGACTTCCAGAGCTGGAACCAGGGCCCGGCGGGCGGCAGCCCGACCACCTCGGCCGGCGGCAAATTCCACGCTCTGGTCCTGCGGCCGGGCGGCGCAGCGGGCGCCTACAGCGTCGTCTACGCCAGCCCTCAGCTCACGGTGCCGACACCGACCGTGATTGACGGCCAGGTCGAGACCTACCCGGTGGCGCCTGGAGTGACCGTCCAGCAGGGCGACGTCATCGGCTTCTACGGCCAAGGCGTGCCCGTCGACACCGACGTCGTGTCCAACGGCGACACTCTGAGCACCCCTGCCAGCAGTGACTCCAGCCTGGCCACTGCGACGCCCCCGGCGCAGGGATCGTCCTTCACCCTCGGCGACCCGGGCTACCCGGACTTCTCCCACGACCGCACCTACTCCTTCTCTGCTGACGTCACCCCGACGATCACCGATCCGGGTACCGGCGCTGAGGCCACCGCCTCCGTCGACCCGAAGACCGGGTCGATCTCGGGCATCGACGTGGTCAGCCCGGGCGCCGGCTACGCCATGCCCCCGACCGTGGAAATCACCACCGCCGGGGTCACCCCGACCGCCGTCGCCCACGCCACCGCCACCATCGCCACCGGCGTCATCAACGGCATCGACGTGAACGAGACCGGCTACGGATTCACCGCCCCGACCGTCACACTCGCCGGTGGCAACCCGACGCCCGGCTTTGCGGCCCAGGCCGTCGCGAGCGGGATGGTTGACAACCTGACCCTGAACGCCGGCGGTGCCGGCTACCAGGCGCAGCCGCTGGTGACTTTGACCAAGCCCGATCTCCCCGGCGGGACGCAGGCCACGGCCAGCGCCACCATGGACGCCAACGGCGTCGTCACCGGCGTGACGATCGCCAACGCGGGCAGCGGTTACACCTCGGCCCCGACCGTGACGGTCACCGACGCCAGCAAGACCGAACCCACGACGGCCGCCACGGTCACGGCGACGATCGGCGTCACGAAGATCGACATCACCGACGGCGGCCAGGGCTACGACTCGGCCCCCACCGTCACCATCGCCGACACCGTCGGCACCGCCGACAAGGGCGCCAGCGCGACCGCACGGGTCGCCGTCAAGGGCTCGGTCACCGGCATCACCGTGACCGCTCCCGGCGCGGGTTACCTCACCCCCGGCATCAAGAAGTTCGTCGACACCCTGCCCGGTCAGGGCGAGGCCAACGCCAACGACCTAGGTCAGTACATCCCGGTCGCCCAGCCCGACACCACCACCTACCCCGGCACCGACTACTACGAGATCGCGGTCGTCCAGTACCGGGAGAAGATGCACCGCGACCTGCCTGCCACCCTGCTGCGCGGCTACGTGCAGATCTCGACGAGCGTCGTGCCGGGCAAGAATTTGCCTCTGGTGAACGCAAACCTGGACCCGACCAAGCCGAACGCCCCGATTGCCAACTTCACCGGTGTCGACAAGCCTCATTACCTCGGCCCGACCATCATGGCCACGAAGAACCGTCCGGTGCGGGTGCTGTTCCGCAACCTGCTGCCCACCGGCGTGGACGGGGACTTGTTCCTGCCGGTCGACACCACGGTGATGGGGGCCGGGGCCGGCCCGAAGATGATGACCCTGGACAAGAACGGCGTCCCCAAGGACATGGCCGCCGACACGGGACTTTCGACGGATGGCGTCCGCAACCCGATGTGCGGCCAGACACCCAAGCCGACAACCTGCTTCTCCGAGAACCGCGCCACCCTGCACCTCCACGGCGGTATCACCCCGTGGATCAGCGACGGCACGCCGCACCAGTGGACCACCCCGAGTGGCGAGAACACCGCCTACCCCAAGGGTGTCAGCGTCAGTAACGTCCCGGACATGGCCGACCCTGGCCCCGGCGCGGAGACGTTCTTCTACACCAACCAGCAGAGCGCGCGGATGATGTTCTACCACGACCACGCGTGGGGCATCACCCGGCTGAACGTGTACGCGGGTGAAGAGGCCGGCTACATGATCACCGATGACGCCGAGAAGGCACTGATGGCTCCCGGCGGGGCCCTCGACGGTATCGGAACCGGCATCCCGCTCACCATCCAGGACAAGACCTTCGTGCCCAGCGCGGCGCGGATGGCTCAGCTCGACCCGACCTGGGACGCGAAGAAGTGGGGCGGCGAGGGCAACCTCTGGCAGCCGCACGTCTACATGCCCGCCCAGAACCCGGGCGACCCCAGCGGAATGAGCTCCTTCGGACGCTGGTTCTACGGCCCGTGGTTCTGGCCGCCGGCCAAGGACGCCAAGTACCCGCCGATGGCGAACCCGTACTTCGACCCGACCTGTGACCCGAACGTGGCGGACTTCTGCGAGCCGGCTCTGGTCCCGTCGACGCCCAACAACTCGGTCGGCATGGAGGCCTTCCACGACACCCCGGTCGTCAACGGCACCGCCTACCCGACCACGACGATGGACCCGAAGTCCTACAGCTTCCGCATCCTCAACGGCTCCGACGATCGGTTCTGGAACCTGTCGTGGTACGTCGCTGATCCGGCAACCGGCACCGAGGTGGCCCTCAAGGCCAGTGAGGTCCAGGCGGCGCTGACCGATACGTCGATCTCGCCGAACCCGGACACCACCATCAGCCCCAAGGGCCCGGACTGGATCCAGATCGGCAACGAGGGTGGCTTCCTGCCCACGCCGGTCGTCGTTCCGGCCCACGAGACCACCTGGATCACCGACCCGACGCGTTTCGACGTAGGTAACGTCGATCAGCATTCGCTGCTGCTTGCCCCGGCCGAGCGGGCCGACGTCATCGTCGACTTCTCCGCCTACAAGGGGAAGACGCTGATCCTGTACAACGACGCTCCGGCTGCCTTCCCCGGCCGTATCCCCGGCTACGACTACCGCGCCGGTGATCCGGACATGTCTCCCGGTGGCGCTCCGACCACCCTGCCCGGATATGGGCCGGATACCCGGACGGTCATGCAGGTCAAGGTCTCCAACGCCGCTCCGGCGCTGGCCTTCGACCGGCCTAACACCACGGCTGACCAGATGGGCAAGCTGATGGCGGCATTCGCCCACCACACTGACGCCGCCGGAAAGCCGGCCGGAGTGTTCGAGTCCAGCCAGAACCCGATCGTCGTTGCTCAGGCTGGGTACAACCAGGCCTACGGGACGACCTTCGTCGGCTCCGGAGCCTGCAACGCGACCAGCAACCCTGCGCCCAAGTGCGACGGTTTCGCGCGGATCGCCGAGCAGGGTGGGGACACTTTCAAGTTCGACACCCTCGCTGGAGCTCAACTGTCCATACCGATCCAGGGCAAATCCGTGCACGACGAAATGAACTCGGCGAACTTCGACGAGTGGGGGCGGATGAGTGGCAACATCGGCTTGGAGGCACCGGGCGCGACACCGCTGCTGCAGAACGTCATCCTCTACCCGTACGTGAACCCAGCCACCGAGATCCTCGATGGCACCAAGGGGACGAACAGCCTCAACGTGACCCCCATCTCCAGCAATGCCGACGGCACCCAGATCTGGAAGATCACCCACAACGGCGTGGACACCCATCCTCTGCACTTCCACCTCAACGACGTGCAGGTGTTGAACCGGGTGACCTGGGACAACATCATCATCCCGCCCGATCCGACCGAGCTGGGTTGGAAGGACACGGTCAGGGTGAGTCCGCTCGAGGACACCATCGTCGCGGTGCGGCCGATCCTGCCGAAGCTCCCGTTCGCCATCCCGGACAGCAATCGACCGCTGAACCCGATGATGCCGCTCGGGGCCAAGGGCATCGCGAATGGTGTGAACGGATCGGAGGCCGGCTTCAACAACACCGACACCAGCGGCAATCCGATCGCCCCGATCACCAACGTCATGACCAACTTCGGCTGGGAGTACGTCTGGCACTGCCACATCCTCAGCCACGAGGAGATGGACATGATGCGGCCCATCTCGGTCAGCGCGCCTCGCACGTTGCCCGACGCGTCGGTGCTGAGCTTCACCCGGCCCACTCCTGACGTGCTGCTGAGCTGGACCGACGGGACCCCGATCTCGATCACGGATCCCACCACCTGGGGCAGTGCGAAGAGCGAGATCGGCTACAAGATCGAGCGGGCACCCTTGACCAACGGCACGGTCGGCACGTACGCCCAGATCGCCACCGCACTGGCGAACGTCACCAACTACACGGACAAGACCGCCGGGACCGGTCAGTACGCCTACCGGGTCACGGCCTGGAACGCAGCCGGGACCAAGGTGTCCCTACCAGTACTCACCGCTGCCAGCACCCCCAAGGTCACTGCCCAGAATCCCGCATCCGGGGCAACCGGGGTGGCGAGCAACGTCCGACCCACGGTCACGTTCAGCGAAGCCGTCACCGGGGTCAGTAACACCACGTTCACGTTGAAGCAGGGCACTACGGCCGTTCCGGCTTCGGTGACCTACAGCACCACGACGAGGACTGCCACCCTGACCCCGACAGCGGCCCTCACCGCCGACAAGCCGTACACCCTCTCGTTGACCACGGCCATCAAGAGTGTGTCGGGTGGTTCGCTGGCGGCCACGAGTTGGGGCTTCCTCACCGGCCCCAGCCCGGCGGTCACCACCACCAACCCCGCTGCCGGAGCCACCGGCATCGGATTGGGGACGACGACCACGCGAACCCCGCTGACAGCGACGTTCAGCGAGGCCGTGACCGGCCTACCCACGACCGCTGCCAGCACCTCCAACTTCACCCTGAAGCTGGGAACGGCGACCATCGCCTCAAAGGTGGTCTACAACGCGACGACGAGGGTCGCCACGCTGACACCGGATGCCCCGTTGGTTGCTGATCGGACCTACACCCTGTCCCTGACCACTGCGGTCAAGGACGTGGCCGGCAATCCGCTCACCGCCAAGACGTGGACCTTCATCACGGGTCCCGCCCCCACCGTGACGGCTCGAACACCGGCGGTCAACGCCACCGGGGTCAGTCGCACAGCGAACATCACCGCGACCTTCAGTGAAGCGGTCACCGGTCTACCGACCAATGCTGGAGCCAGCGGGAACTTCACCATTAAGCGGACGTCGACCGGCGCCGCCTTCACCTCGGTGGCCAGCTACTCCAGCACGACCAAAAAGGCAACGCTCAACCCGAGTGGCACATTGCTGGCCAACACCCAGTACACCGTCACCCTCAGCAGCGGGATCAAGGACACCGCTGGCAATCTCCTGACTCCCGTGACCTGGACGTTCACCACGGGTAGCGTCTAGCAATACCCGGTTTGCACCACGCCGTCCGGTTCCGCCCCTCGGGGCGGGGCCGGGCGGCGTTGTCTTACCGGCCCTTCCCATCACCAGACCGCAGGACGAGGAGACGACCGTGCCGCACGCGACCACCGGCGCCGCCGTGATCCGGGGGTCCCGGACCCGTCGGCTGCTCGGGGTGCTGTTCGCCGCGCTGGCGCTGGGTCTGGCTCTGCCCCCGTCGTCGGCGTCGGCCCACGCGGAGCTGCTGTCCACCGATCCGGCCGCGGGGGCGGTGCTGGCGACCGCTCCGACCTCGGTCGAGCTCATCTTCGACGAAGCGGTCTTCCTCGTCCCCGACGGCTTCCAGCTCTATGACGCCACCGGCACCCACCGCACGGTCCCCGCCGCAGCGGTGGACGCAACCGTCCGGGCCACCATGCCGACCGATCTCCCCGACGGCAGCTACGTGCTGGGCTGGCGGGTCGTCTCCGACGACTCGCACCCCGAGTCCGGATTGGTGCCGTTCTCCATCGGTCACGCCGACGCGACCGCTCCGGTCGTCGACCAGACCGACTCGCGCCCCGTCGGCGTCGTGTACGGGGCGCTCACCGCCCTCGGGTACCTCGGCCTGTACACCCTGGTGGGCCTGACGGTGTTCGACCTGTTCGTCAGCCGCACCGTCACCGCAGGTGGCCGGCTGCACCGGCTCGCGGCCGTCGTGGCGATCGGTGCCTATCTCGTCCTGGTCCCCCTCACCGTGGTGCGGGAGCGCGGCTCGGGCCTGGGCGGGCTGTTCGACCCATCCGCCGTCGGCACGGGCTGGCCGGGGCCGGCGATACTGACCCTGGTGCTCGCCGGAGCGGGGATCGGGTTGATGATGCTGCGACCCCGCCTGCCCGGTCGGATCGGACCCGCCGTCGGCGCAGTGGGCGCAGCGGTCGCCCTGGCGTCGGTGCTACCCGTCGGTCACACCCGGACCTTCGGGCCGACCTGGCTGGTGATGGGCGCCGATCTGGTTCACGCCGCCGCGGCGTCGATCTGGCTGGGTGGCCTGATCGCCCTCGGACTGCATCTCGCCCGGGGCCGCAGACGGCAGGACGATCCGGCCGGGGCGGCGGTGGTGCTGGGCCGGTTCTCCACCCTGGCGGGAGGCATCGTCGTCCTGGTGGGCATCACCGGGACCATCCTCGCGGTGGTCATCGTCGGTTCGGTCCCCGCCCTGGTCGGCACTGCCTACGGCCGGCTCCTGCTGGTCAAGGTCGGCCTCGTCGGCGTGATCGGCGGCCTCGCCGCGTGGAACCGGTACTGGCTCGTCCCGCGCATCGGGCGCAAGGGCGGCGCCACCCGGGCCTGGCGGCAGATCTCGCTGGCCGTCCGGTGGGAGGCGGTCGGGCTGATCGTCGTCGTCGGACTCACCTCGGCCCTGACCCTGCAGAACCCGCGGGCGGCGGAGGCCTCGGTCCCGGCCCCGGCCACTTCCTCGGTACCGGCCCCGGCCGGGACGCCGGTCCTTGCCGACCTCGGCACCGGCCACCTGTCCGGCCAGTTGACCCCCGGCGCGACCGGTGAGAACGTGTTCACCTTCGAGATCACCGACGCCGGGGGAAACCCCATCGTCCCGCTCGGGACGCCGCAGGTCAGCGTGGCCGAACCGAACCTGAGCCTCGGGCCGTTCATCGCCGAGGTCGAAGTCGGGCCGACGCCCGGCAGCTACCGGGCCGTGGTCGACGTTCCCGCGCAGGGCCAGTGGAAGATCACCGCCGCCGTCCGGATCAACGAGCTCGAGCAGCCCGCGGCCGTCGCCGATGTGGTGGTCCTGGGCTGAGAGAGGTTGGCGGAGGCGGAGGGATTTGAACCCCCGAGGGTTTTATCCCTGGCCGCTTTCAAGGCGGCTTCCTTCGGCCGCTCGGACACGCCTCCGCCGGAAAGTGTACGGGCCCGGCAGCCGGGTTCAGCCCCGTAACGAGCCGGCCAGCTCCGACTCGACGGCCGCCGCTTTCTCGGCGTCGAGCTGCTTCAGCAGGTGCTCACCTTCGATGTCGACGTTGGGCAGCGACTTCTGCAACCACATCGGCAGGTACCAGGCGACCCGGCCGAGCAGCGTCATGAGCGCCGGGACCAGCGTCATCCGCACGACGAAGGCGTCGAAGAGGACGCCGATGCCGAGCGCGAAACCGATCGAGGCGATGATCGTGTCCGGCGCCAGGATGAACCCGGCGAACACGCTGGTCATGATGATCGCCGCGGCGATCACCACCCGGGATCCGTGCGCGTAGCCGCTCTTCACGGCCGCCTTCGCCTCCTCGCCGTGCACGAACGATTCGCGCATCCCGGCGACCAGGAACACCTCATAGTCCATGGCCAGCCCGAACAGCACGCCGATGAGCAGGATCGGCAGGAACGACACGATGTTGGACGGCGTCTCCACCAGCCCGAACCAACCCCACTGATAGATCGTGACGACCGCACCGAACGACGCGCCGACCGACAGCAGGAAACCCAGCGCCGCCTTGACCGGGACGACGATCGAGCGGAACACCAGCATGAGCAGCACGAGCGCGAGCCCCACCACGATGATCAGGTACACCGGCAACGCCGAGGCGAGCTTCTCGGAGACATCGATACCGAGCGCGGTTTGTCCGGTGACCTGAATGGTCGCACCGGTGGTCGAGGCGATCCCGCCCGCCGAGTCGCGAATCGAGTGCACCAGGTCCTCGGTGGCGGTGGCCCCGGGCGCGGAGGTCGGCACCACGTTGATCGCGGCGAACGTCCCGTCCTTGGACTGGGCGAACGGGCTGACCGCGAGGACGTCGCCGCCGGCCCGGATCGACTGGACGGTTGCCTGCACGCCGGCCGCGAGCTGCGTCGGATCCGACGCCCCGACGGTGACGATGATGGTGCCGTTGACACCGGCGCCGAAGCCCTCGGCCAGCAGGTCGTAGGCCTGCCGGGCGGTGGAGTCCAGCGGCTTGGACCCGTCATCGGGTAGCCCGAGGTGCAGCTGGGTGGTCGGGATCGCGGCGGCGCCCAACGCGAGGACGCCGACGACCAGCACCAGCGCGGGGTAGCGGGTGACGAAGCGGCCCCAGCGGTTCGCGCGGTCCGGATCGCCGTGCTGCTGCCGCTCGACCGCGTGTCGCCCGAGGCCCATCAGCTCACGCTGCTTGCGCCCCAGGACTTTCGGTCCGGCGAAGGCCAGCAGCGCGGGCAGCAGGGTGACCGCGATCAGCACGGCGATCAGCACGGTGGCCGAGGCGGCCACCCCCATCACGGTGAGGAACGGGATGCCGACCACGCTCAGCGCGGCCAGCGCGATGATGACGGTCAGGCCGGCGAAGACCACCGCAGACCCGGCGGTGCCGTTGGCCCGGGCGATCGACTCCCGGATCTCCATCCCGGCGATCAGCTGCTTGCGGTGCCGGGTGGCGATGAACAGCGCGTAGTCGATACCCACCGCCAGGCCCAGCATCAGCGCGAGGATCGGTGCAGTGGAGGACATGTCGATCCAGTTGGCGGTGATGAGCACCCCGGACACCCCGATGCCGATACCGATCAGCGCGGTCAGCATGGGCAGGCCCGCGGCGACGATCGAGCCGAACATGATGAGCAGCACGACCAGGGCGACGATCACGCCGATGCCCTCGGTGGAGCCGATCGCGGGTGCCTGCTTGACCGCGGCACCCGACAGCTCGACGGTGACCCCGGAGCCGTCCGCGGTGGCGGCGAGCCCGGCCAGCGCATCGTGGGTCGCGGCCGGCACCTCGGTCACCTGGCCCTGCATCTGCAGGGTGGCGAACCCGATCCGACCGGTCGGCGGCGCGAGCTGCGGTTGCGCGGAAGGGTTCTCCGGTGCGGTGCCGGCCGGCAGCAGGATCTGTCCGGTGAACGGGTCGGTCGCCGCCGTCACGCCGGGCAGCTTCACCGCGGCGGCGACGATGCGCTGCACGGTCGGTTGGTAGTCGGCCTCGGTGAGGCTGCGACCGGCCGGCGCCTCGAAGACGATGCGCCCGGTGGACCCGCCGGCCCCGGGGATCTGCGCGGACAGCTGATCGATGGCGTTCTGCGCGGGCGTGTCCGGAATGGAGAACGAATCGCTGAACTTGCCCCCGGCGAGACCTGCGGTGCCTCCGACCACCGCCAGCAGCACCAGCCAGACGGCCAGGACCAGCCCTCGTCGACGGGTCGCGAACCGCCCGAGTCGATACAACAGAACGGCCATGTCAGATGCTCCTCGTGGAGTGGATGGGTAGCGCGAAAGCTCAGGCGAGGTGGCGCAGGGATTCCAGCGCCGCCGGGTCCAGGACCAGGAAGACACGTTCCAGCAGCGTGGTGAGACCGCCGGCACCGCCCGGACGACCATCGGCCAACCAGCGGTCGGTGACGACCCGGCAGGCGGTCAGCGCGAACAGGCTCAGGGATTCCGCGACGACGTCGTCGGCGGCGATGCCGAGTCGGGCGGCGATACCGGCGGACAGGATGGTCGCCATCTTCTGATCGACGACCGACGCTTCCGCCCGCAACTCGGGGTGGCCGCTCACGATGGCGGCAAAATCGGCGCCATCACCGCCGATGTCCTCGGTGACGAGGTGGAGCAGGCGCCGGATCAACGCGTGGATGGGTTCGTCCGGCTCGGCGGCGGTCAGCTCGTTCACAGCCAGCTCGGCCTGCATCAGGTTCCAGCTGAGCACGCATTCCGCCCGGCTGGCGAAGTAGTTGGAGAAGGTACGACGCGAGATGCCCACGGCTTCAGCGAGTTCGGCGATGGTGAAGCCGTCGTACCCGCGGTCGAGGGTGAGCGTGTAGGCCGTTTCCACCAGGGCGCGCCGGGTGTCGTCCTTCTTGCGCTCGCGCAGGCTGTGCGTCCCGGCGCCGGTCGTCATCTCCACTGCACCAGCGTGCGCCAGACTTTCCCTTTGCGCAAGATTGCCCAGTGCGCATATTGGTGTGACGCGTGTCCCGCTTACGCTGTCAGTCACCGATGACGGGTATGAACAGACCGATCTCGGCGTCACCCCTCGGACCAGGAGCAGCCAGATGAAGTTCAACGACCGGGCGCGCCTGGACACCTCCCAGATCCAGGACCGGCGCGGTGGTGGTGGTGGCGGTGGCGGTGGTTTCGGCGGCGGCCTGGGCGGGATGCTCCCCCGCGGCGGCGGCGGAATCGGCAAGGCCGGCGGGGGCCTCGGCCTGCTGCTGGTGATCGGCATTGTGGTGTGGCAGATGCTCAGCGGCAGTGGTGGGAGCAGTACCAGCGGCGGACCGACGGGCAGTGGGCCGGGCAACGTCCTGTCGAACATGCGGGGTGGCGCATCCGGAGCACCCGCGCAGGCCGACAACAGTCAGCTCGCGGCCAACTGCCGAACCGGCGCGGACGCCAACGCCAACAGTGACTGCGCGCTGGTGGCGATCGTGAACTCGGTCCAGGACTACTGGACTGCGGAGTTCCAGCAGTCCGGGACCACCTATCAGCAGGCCCCCACCGTCTGGTTCCAGGGCAACGCCTCGACCGGATGCGGCCCGGCGACGTCCGGTGTCGGCCCGTTCTACTGCCCGGCCGACCGACAGGTCTACGTCGACCTCTCGTTCTTCCAGACGCTCAAGACCCAGTTCAAGGCCAACGACGAGCCCTTCACCCAGGCTTACGTCCTGGCCCACGAGTACGGCCACCACGTGCAGAACCTGCTCGGGACGTCGTCCCGGGTCGGCCAGGAATCCGGGCCGACGTCGGGCTCGGTACGCCTGGAACTGCAGGCCGACTGCTACGCCGGAGTGTGGGCCAACCACGCGTCGACGGTCCCGGACGCGAGCGGCGAGGTGCTGATCACCGAGATCACCGACGCCGATGTCCGGGCGGCACTGGACGCCGCCGGCAAGATCGGCGACGACTACATCCAGGAGAACCTCGGAAACGGCACCGCCGATCCGTCCTCGTTCACGCACGGCACGTCCACGCAGCGGCAGAAGTGGTTCACCACCGGCTTCCAGGGTGGGAATCCGTCCCAGTGCAACACCTTCGACACGAACGACCTCGGCTGAGGGCTCGGCTCACAGCACCTTCTCGAAGCAGAACGACTCGGGCATCGCGGTGGCGTACGGCTCGTAGAGCGGGATCGGGGTGTACCCCAGCCGTTGGTACATCGCCACCGCCTCGGGCTGCCTGTTCCCGGTGTGCAGAACGACACGGCGGGCCCCGCCGTCACGGGCGACGGTCTCCAACCGGTCCATCAACAGCCGCCCGATGCCCTGACCACGCCGCTCCCCCGCCACGATCACGCGCTTGACCTCCACGTCGTCGTGGTGCCGGCGGAGCGCGGCGTGCCCGACCGGGACGCCGTCGGGGTCGCGGACCAGGACGGTGGCGATCACATCGGTCGCATCCACGGTCAACGAGGCCCGGATCTCGACCGAGCGCTGCAGGACCAGATGCGTGTAGCGACGGGCCAACTCGGCGTCCATCTCGGCCCGGAGCGCCACTGCGTCGGCATCGTCCCAGGCCACATCGAACACTCTGTATCCCATGAGCGGCTCCCCTCTCTCCGTGGCGGTCTCGGTGTCCGGCTCATCCGGTGGCGAGCTCACCACGTGCCTTACCCGCGCTGAGCACGATGGCTGCGCACACCAGACCGGTGCCGATGATCTCGGCCGGGTGCGGCACCTGGGCCAGGAAGACCGCGCCGGTGATGGCGGCGGTGACCGGCAGCAGGGCCAGCAGGATGGCGAACCGCGCCGCGGCGACCTTGCGCAGCACCACCTGCTCGAGGGCGTACGGGATGACCGAGCTCAACACCGCGATGCCGATCAGGGCCAGCACCGCGCGGGCGTCGGTGACGATGCCGCCAACCTGCCAGACGCAGAGAGGGGCGAAAAGCACCGCACCGGCGGTCATTCCGACGCTCAACGAGGTGATGCCGTCCCGGCTGGAGGCGATACGGCGGCCGAGCACGATGTAGAACGCCAGAACAGTCCGGAGCCCGTGATGGCGATCAGCCCGATCACCACCGAGCTCGTCCAGCCGCTCTCCAGGCTGACGCCGGCCAGCAGCACCACGCCGCCCAGGGCCAGCACGATGCCCAGCCGGTCCCGCCAGCCGGCGCCGGTGACTGCGGCCACGGCCACCGGACCGAGAAACTCGATGGCCACCGCCGTGCCGAGCGGGAGGTGGTCGATGGCGACGTAGAAACAGAGGTTCATCGCGGCCAGTACGCAGCCGAACGCGGCCGAGGCCAACAGTTCCCGGCGGGTCCAGGCCTGCCGCCACGGCCGGCGCCAGGCCAGCAGGATCGCCGCACTCACCAGGATCCGCAACCAGCCGACCACCGCCGACGGCGCCAGCACGAACAGCCCGACGGCCAACGCGGCCCCGTAATACTGGGTGAAACCTGAGACCAGGAACAGGGCCGGTGCCGGCGTGACGTCGATCAGGTTGCGGGGCGACGGCACATGACGACAGTAATGGTGACGCTGCGCTCAGATCCCCAGCAGCGCCCGGCACGCTTCGAGCCCGGTGACCTCGACGGTCCAGCCCGGCCGGACGACCGTCTCGGGGGTCACCAGCAGGCGGCGACTCTCGGCCGACTCCCCCGGCCGTCGCTGCTGGAACCAGCTGCCGTTGTCGACGTAACCGAGCTTCTGCGAGACGCGCAGCGAGCGTGAATTGTCCGCGAACGCGGCCGACTCGGCCCGGACGGCGCCGAGGTGGTCGAAGGCGAACATCAGGATGGCGGCGCGCATCTCGGATCCCAGCCCGCCACCTTGATGCGCGAGCTGCAGCCACGAACCGGTGGTGATACTGCGGACCACGGCGAAGTGGTCGGCCCGGACGTCCTGGACGCCGACCGGCACCCCGTCCAGCATCACCGCGAACTGGAGTTCCCAGCGCTCCGGTCCGGTCGCGGCCCGTGACCGCCAGAAGTGCCTCAGCGAATCGAGAGTCATCTCCGCGGGCGGGGCGGCGGTCCACGGGGAGTCGAAGGGATGTTCCGCCGGATCGTGGATCCCCGCGAGCTCGGCGTCCAGCAGCGCGGGCAGGTGGCTGTCGGCGACCGGGGTCAGCAACAGCCGCGGAGTGCGCAGTTCCAGTCCGAAGAGCGGCCAGACGTCTCGAAGTCGATCGTGGTCCATCGAAACAGTCTGGCCGCCGGTCGGAGCCGGGGCGACCGGTTATCCCTTGGCCGCACCGCTACCGGCACCGGGGAGGAAGTACCGCTGGACCTATGGCGACGCACTCGATTCTCGCGTTGGGATCAGGCCCGGTCCTGCTGGTTGGAACGTGCAAACTTTGGAGCAATTTGGGCGAACTCCTTGACATGCGGTGTGACGCAGCAGACACTTCGAGCGTAATGGATCGATCCAATCCACGCAGCGCAAGATTGGATCGATCCAAGGGGGCAGACTCGTCAAGGAGGATCCGTGACCGACGCCATCGCTGCGACGACCACTGCAGCCCTTGTTCCGCCCCCCAGGGCGACCCTCGATTCGGTAGCAAAACTCGCTGGGGTGTCCCGCCAAACCGTGTCCAACGTGATCAACACCCCCCAGCTGGTGAAACCAGAAACGGCTGAGCGGGTCCAGCAGGCCATCGAACAACTCGGGTATCGACCGAATCTTGCCGCCAAGCGCCTGCGCACGGGCCAGTCACGGTTGATCGGGCTGCGAATCTTCGGGGTTGACGGCGACGCCGTCTTCGACCGCTTCCTGCACGCGCTGACCGACGCGGCGGCGCTCCGCGACTACCGGATCATCCTCTACACCTCGCCGACTGACGAGGGAGAGATCGGCGCTTTCGACGAACTCGTCGACCGCTGGGACATCGATGGCATCGTCCTGACCAGCACGCACCGGGGCGATGTCCGGAGTGACCACCTCGCGACCAGAGGAGTTCCCTGCGTGACGTTCGGGCGCCCCTGGGACGACTCGGCCCGTCACTCCTGGGTGGATGTGGACGGAAGGGCCGGCACCAAGGCGGCGACCGAGACGCTGATCGCCGCGGGACATCGGCGAATTGGGTTTCTGGGTTGGCCGCTCTACTCCGATGTCGGCACGGACCGGGAGGCGGGCTGGCGCGACGCGATGCGCGAAGCCGGTCTGGATTGCCGCGAACCGGTACGACGTGACAACACGTTGGACTCCGCACGCACCGGCGCCCGCGAAATGCTGGACACCGAGGCCCCGACAGCGGTGGTCTGCGTTTCTGACGTCATGGCGCTGGGCATCGTTGCCGAACTTGCCGCCGAAGGCCGCCCCACGGGCATCGCGATCGTCGGCTTCGACAACTCCACCGTGGCCGCCAGCAACGGGTTGAGCTCGGTTGATCAGCCGCTGGTGGCAGTTGCCGGCCATTGCGCGCGACTACTCATCGACCAAATCGAACGGCCGACCAGCTCCACCGCCGCGCCGGAGCGGATCCTCCTGGCGCCGAAATTGATCTCCCGGGCCTCGTCGCGCCCACCCGATCTGTCACCGCCTGCCAACTCCCCCTAGTTTTCTCCACCCTGCACCCCCCACGGCCCTGAACCCAGGACCGTGTCCCTCGGCATCTAAGGAGCCTGCGTCATGAGAAGCACCCGCTTGGTGAAATCTGCTGTGGCTGGCACACTCGCCGCCACTTTGCTGTTGGTATCCGCGTGCGGTAGCTCGAACTCGACCGCCGACAGCTCGAGCAGCACCGCACCCGCAGCCGATGGCTCGGCCGCCGCGCAGAGCCCCGCGGCCCCCGCTGGCGGCGCCGACCTGTCTGTGTTGATCGGCAGCTCCGGCCAGGTGGAAACCGACGCACTGACCACCGCGACCGATGCCTGGGGCAAGGACACGGGCAACAAGGTCACCGTCGCTCCCGCACAGGACCTGGGACAGCAACTAGCACAGGGCTTCTCGTCTGGCAGCGCGCCCGACCTGTTCTACGTGGGCGCCGACCAGGTAGCCAACTACGCCAAGGCCGACAACATCGCCCAGTACGCCGACGGACTGAGCAACGCGGGAGACTTCTACCCCGCGCTCAAGCAGTCGTTCACCTATGACGGCAAGTTCTACTGCGCACCCAAGGACATGTCGACCTTGGCGCTGTTCATCAACAACGAGATGTGGGCCAAGGCCGGCCTGACCGACGCCGACATCCCCAAGAACTGGGACGATCTGGCTGCAGTTGCCAAGAAGCTCACCGCTGACGGCGTTGCCGGACTGGCGTTGGCCCCCGAGCGCGACCGGATCGACGCATTTCTCGTGCAGAACGGTTCGTACCTGACCGACGACTCAGGCAAGGTAACCGCGAACGACCCGAAGAACGTCGAAGCGCTGACCTTCGTCAAGAAGATGATGACCGACGGAACACTCCAGACGCCGGCTCAGCTCAGCGCCGGCTGGTCGGGCGAGGCATTCGGTAAGCAGCTGGCCGCGATGACGATCGAGGGCAACTGGCTGCTCGGAGCGATGGCCAAGGACTTCCCGACCGTCAAGTACACCGTCGCGGAGCTGCCCGCCGGCCCGACCGGAACCAAGGGCACCCTGGTGTTCACCAACTGCTGGGGCATCTCGACCACCAGCAAGTACCCGGAGCAGGCCAAGGCTCTGGTCGAGTACCTGACCGGTAGTGACCAGCAGCTCACCTTCGCCAAGGCATTCGGCGTCATCCCGTCGGTAGAGACCGCGAAAGATGCGTACCTGAAGGAGTTCCCGGAGAACCAGGCGTTCGTCAACGGTGTCGATTACGCCCGCGGCGTCGTGAACTTCCCCGGTATCACCGACGTGTTGGCCGATTTCAACGCGCAGCTCCAGGGTCTGGCCACCGGCGACCCGAAGGCCATCTTGGATTCACTGCAGGAAAACCTGTCCGCAGCAATCGGCTGACCTTCCGGTCGCAATCGCCAGGAACACCACGAGGGGAGTGAAAAGCAATGTCAATAGTCGAAGCGAGTCGGGACAACGGCGCTATAGACCCAGAAGTGCCGAAATCCACTGGGCGTAAACGCAAAGAACGATCCATTCGCGGATCGCAGAACACGACGGGCTGGCTCTTCATGGCTCCGGCCGTCATCATCCTCGTGCTGTTCCTGGTGATTCCCATCGTTGGTGCGGTGTGGGTCTCGCTCAGCGACTGGACCGGGAAGGGCTCGCCGCTCGGTGCCAAATTCATCGGGGTCAAAAATTATCAAGCACTGCTGGCCGATGGTGGTTTGGCCCAGAAGGACCTGGCCACGTCGCTGCGTAACAACATGTATTACGTCATTCTGGTGGTGCCGTTGCAAACCATCCTTGCGCTGACCCTCGCGGTGATTCTGAACAAGCGTCGCCTGAAGGGTAAGGGCTTCTTCCGGACGGCATTCTACTTCCCGTCGGTGACGTCGTCGGTGGCGATCTCGCTGGTCTTCCTCTTCCTCTTCACTGCTTCTGGCGCCGTGAACAGGATCCTGGCGTGGCTCGGGATCAACGGACCGAACTGGTTCGCCGACCCGCGCGGCGTGTTGCACATCGTGCTCAACGCCTGGGGAATCGTCGACATGGACAACCCGCCGGCGTGGATGTCGGAGGGCAAGTTCATGAACCTGACGTGGTTCCAGTGGTTCTCCGGCCCGTCGGTGGCGATGTGCTCCATCATCGCGCTGGCCGTGTGGACCACCGGTGGCACGTTCATGCTGATGTTCCTGGCTGCGCTACAGGACGTTCCCGTCGACGTCGACGAAGCCGCAATGGTGGATGGCGCGACGCCATGGCAGCGTTTCCGCAACGTCACGCTGCCGGCATTGAAACCGACCATGTACCTGGTGATCACCCTCGGACTCATCGGAACCTGGCAGGTTTTCGACCAGATCTACCTGATGGGTAAGGGCGGTCCGGCCAAATCCACGCTGACTCCCGCGTACCTGAGCTTTCAGACGTCATTCATCGACGGCAAGTGGGGCCAGGGTACGGCGATCGCGTTCATCCTGTTCGCCATCATCATCGTGATGAGCAGCATTCAGCGCTACGTCATGCGGGAGGACAAGAAGGTACCGAAGCGCAAGCGCATGGTCTTCGCCGAGACGCCGGCAACGAGTACCGGGTCCGCCGGTGCTACCACCACCGCAGCGACGTTGCACGAATCCACCCCACCGAAGGACAAGATATGACGACGACGCTGTCCGGCCGGGATGTGCACGTCCATTCGACCGAGCCGGAGAAGAAGCGCCGGTTCAACACCGCGTGGTTGGTGTACCTGGCGCTGATCTTCTTCTCGCTGATCTACCTGTTCCCGTTCCTGATCCAGATCGGGACGTCGTTCAAGTCCGATGTTGAGGCAACGGCCACCCCGCTGAACCCCATCCCCAAGATGTGGACCACGGCGGCGTTCCAGTCGCTGGCCCAAGCCGACTTCCCCCGCTGGTTCATGAACTCGACGATCATCACCCTCAGCGTGACGGTGGGACGGGTACTGATCGACTCGCTCGCCGGATATGCCCTGGCGCGCTTGCACTTCACCGGACGCAAGACCGTCGGCCTACTGATCATCTCCGTGATGGCCGTGCCCGGCGTCGTCCTGCTGATCCCGAAGTACCTGGTGCTGATTCAGCTGAGCATCTACGACACCTACGCAGGCATGATCATCCCGCTGCTCGCTGACGCAGCCGGAATTTTCATCATGCGTCAGTTCTTCATCTCCATCCCGTTGGAGGTGGAGGAGGCGGCTCGGATCGACGGCGCGAGCACGCTGCGCACGTTCTGGTCGGTGGTGTTGCCCATGGCGCGGCCGGCGGTCATCACCTTGACCATCCTGTCGTTCCAGGGCTCGTGGAACGAGTTCAGCCACTTCATCGTCTCTCGCAAAGATCCGGCATTGAACACGTTGACCAGCGGCGTGGCCTCGCTGACCTCGGGGGCGCTGGGCAGCGGAAACATGTTCCCGGTGAAAATGGCCGCTGCATTGCTGATGACGATCCCGGTGGCGTTGGTGTTCTTCTTCTTCCAACGCTTCTTTGTGCAGGGAGCCGGGGCGGGGGCCGTCAAGGGGTAGTACCGCCATTCCTTGGACGCAAGGCTGGGCCCTCGCCATCACGGTTGACACGGTGATGGCGGGGGCTGGGCGTCGTCGCGGACGGTGTGGAACAGCACGCGGTAATTCAGATCTGCGGCGCAGAGCGTGATTCGGGCCGGACGATGATGCCCGGACGAACTCTGGACGTAGGCTCTTTGATCGTTCCAACCCAATTGGACAGAACCACTTCGAACGTTCAAATTGATACCTGCAGTTCGTGCCAAGTCACCCGTCCCGTCAACCGGGCCGGTCGAAAGCCGACAGTCCGATCTGATCGTCCACCGAGAACCGGAGGTTTCACGTGTCGCTCGAGACGCCCCCCACCGTGGCTGCACCCCTGGAAAGCCCAGCCGCAACGGTGTCGCTCCAGCCGCTCCTGCACGACCTCGTGAGCTGTGTCGCCGCCCCGGTCGTGACGTTGTCCGACGCCGGTGGCGACATCCGCCCGGCCGGCGCCCAGGGGGTGTTCGCCGCCGACCTCCGCTGGCTGTCGCGGTGCGAGCTGCAGGTCGACGACGCCGCGCCGGAGCCGGTGTCGACGGCGACGCTCGGCGCCGACGCCGCCGAGTTCCTGTCGCTGATAAGGCATCTCGGAAACCCCGGGGCCGACCCGACCGTGTGGGTCCGCCGACGTCGGGTGGTGACGCGCACCGGCTGCTCGGAGCGGCTGGCGCTGGTCAACCAGTCCGACTCCACGGTGAACACCCGACTGCAGCTCCGGCTGGCATCGGACCTGGCGCCGATCGAGACCGTCAAAATGGGCGCCCGACCCACCGCGGTGGCGTTCGTGGGTCCGGCCGCCCCCGGTGGTCCACTGGCCCTGGTCGGTGACGGCGCCCGGGCCTCGATCACCTCCCCCGGTGCCGACCTCACCGTCGACGCCGACGAGGTCGTGCTGGGCTGGCCGCTCGAGATCCCGCCGCGCTCCTCCGCCGAGGTCGGCTGGGAGCTCACCGTCGCCGACCCCGACGCCGCCGTGGTCGCCGCGTGTCGCCTGGTCGTCCAGACGCCGACCGTCGCCGCCGACGACCGACGGTTGGCCCCGCTGGTGGCCCGCTCGGTGGCTGATCTGCAGTCCCTTCAGATGGCGACCGCCGACCATCCGGAGTGGACGTTCCTCGCCGCCGGCTCGCCCTGGTACCTCACTCTGTTCGGTCGGGACTCGTTGTGGGCGGCCAGGATGCTGCTGCCGTTGGGCACCGACCTGGCCCTGGGCACGCTGCAGACGCTGGCCGCTCTGCAGGGCACCAGCGTGGACCCGGCGACCGCGGAGGAGCCGGGAAAGATCCCGCACGAGGTGCGGCGGTCGGTCTTCGCGCACGGCGACACTGTGCTGCCCGCGCTGTACTACGGGACCATCGATGCGACCCCGCTGTGGATCTGCCTGCTGGCCGACGCCTGGCGGTGGGGGCTCCCCGCCGCGGACGTCGAAGGTCTGCTGCCCGCCCTGGAACGGGCACTGGAGTGGCTCGACGCGTACGGGGACTCCGACGGCGACGGCTTCCTCGAATACGTGGACCGCAGTGGCCACGGCCTGGCGAACCAGGGCTGGAAGGACTCGGGCGACGCGGTGCGCTTCGCCGACGGCCGGATCGCCGAGGGCCCGATCGCGCTGGCCGAGGTGCAGGGCTACGCATACGAGGCGGCCGTCAAGGCTGCGGATCTCCTCGACGCCTTCGACCGTCCCGGCGGGGCCGGCTGGCGCGCGTGGGCCGCAGCGATGGCCATCCGGTTCCGTGAGAGCTTTTGGCGGACAGATGATCTCGGCCGCTACCCGGCGCTGGCCCTGGACGGCGTGAAGGTCGCCGTCGACGCTCCGGCCTCCAACATGGGCCACCTGCTGGCCACCGGCATCCTGTCCCCCGACGAGGCGGCCGAGGTCGCCGCCCGCTTGGTCCATCCGAGTATGAGCAGCGGCTTCGGCCTGCGGACGATGAGCGACCGCACCGGCGGGTACTCACCTCTGAGCTATCACTGCGGTTCGGTCTGGCCGCACGACACCGCCATCGCCGTACACGGCCTGGTCTCTGCGGGGCTGACCGACGCCGCCGCCGTCCTGACCGACGGGTTGCTGGCCGCCGGCGCCGCCTTCGACAACCGCTTCCCCGAGCTGTACGGCGGGTTCGCCGCCACCGACGTGGGAGCGCCGGTCCCATACCCGGCCTCCTGCCGACCGCAGGCCTGGTCGGCCGCCGCCGCGGTGATGGTGGTCCAGGGGTTCCTGGGCCTGCGGCCGGACGTTCCCGCCGGGGTCGTCGACATGGCCCCGGCTCCGGGGCTGGGGCGCCTGCGGGTCAGCGGGCTGCGGATCGCCGGCCAGGCGGTCGACATCTCCGTCGACGCCGACGGACGGTGCACGGACAGCACGCCGCTGCCGGGGCTGACGTTCCGGGTGGCTGGGAGCTGACCGCCACCGTGGGTGCTCCGATGGTTGACTGACCCCATGCATGCCATCGTCATCGACGGGACCCAGCTGACCTGGGGCGCGGCCCCCGACCCCTCGCCCCGCCCGGACGAGGTCGTCATCCGGGTCGCCGCCGCCGGCATCAACCGCGCGGACCTGCTGCAGCGCAAGGGACACTACCCGCCACCGCCCGGGGCCAGCGAGATCCTCGGCATGGAGTGCAGCGGGGTGATCGAGGCCGTCGGGGCCGACGTCAGGCGGTGGCAGATCGGCGCCGAGGTCTGCGCGCTGCTGGCCGGTGGCGGCTACGCGGAACAGGTCGCGGTGCCCGAGGTGCAAGTGTTGTCCGTCCCGGACGGCGTCGACCTGGTCGACGCGGCCGCGCTACCCGAGGCGGCCTGCACCGTGTGGTCCACGGTCGTGATGGCGGGCCGAGCCCACCGCGGTGAGACGCTGCTGGTCCACGGCGGCACCGGCGGGATCGGCACCTTCGCCATCCAACTCGGGGTCGCCCTCGGGTTGCGCGTCGCGGTCACCGCGGGGTCCGCAGCCGGCCGGCAGCGCTGCCTCGACCTGGGTGCGGAGCTCGCGATCGACTATCACGACGAGGACTTCGTCGAGTCCGTCCGGCAGCTGACCGATGGCCGCGGGGCAGACATCATCCTGGATGTGATGGGCGGGAAGTACCTGCAGCGCAACGTGTCCGCGCTGGCAACCGGCGGGCGGCTGACGATCATCGGGATGCAGGGCGGTACCAGGGCGGAGCTGGACATCGGGGCGCTGCTGGCCAAGCGCGCCACCGTGCTCGGCACCACCCTGCGGTCCCGGCCGGTGACCGGACCCGGTTCGAAGGCCGACATCGTCGCCGAGGTCGAGCGCTCGGTGTGGCCGTTGGTCGCCTCGGGGGCGATCCGACCGGTCATCGGCGCCCGGATGCCGGTCACCCGGGCGGCCGCCGCGCACGAGGCGTTGGATTCCGGCGCCGCCCCCGGCGGCAAGGTGCTGCTGACCGTCCCGTGACGGGTGCGCGCTTCAGGGAGACTGGACCGGCATCGCTGACGAGAGAGACAGGTAGACGTGACCGAACCGCAGGGACAGCGCATCGTGGTGATCGGCCCGGACGGGCAGCCGGACAGCGGCGACGCGACCGTGACCGGCAACGTGCACCATTTCGGTGGCGGCGACGGTGAGGCGTCGCCGAACCCGGCGGATGCCATCGGAGAGCCGGCCAAGGTGATGCGGATCGGCACCATGATCAAGCAGTTGCTCGAGGAGGTCCGCGCCGCGCCGCTGGATGAGGCCAGCCGCGAGCGGCTGAAGCGCACCCACGCCGCGTCCCTACTCGAGCTCAAGTCCGGGCTCACCCCGGACCTGGCCGACGAACTGGGCCGGCTGGCCCTCCCGTTCAGCGACGACACCACCCCGTCGGACGCCGAACTGCGGATAGCCCAGGCCCAGCTTGTCGGCTGGCTGGAAGGGGTCTTCCATGGCCTGCAGACCGCCCTGATGGCCCAGCAGATGGCGGCCAAGATGCAGATCGAGCAGATGCGCCGCAGCCTGCCGCCCGGCCAGGGCGGCGGCGCTCCCGCCGAGACGCACGGCCCCGGCCAGTACCTGTGACTCACTTTCGATCAGCGCGGCCGGCCACCATGGTCGCCTGAAAATCGTCGTCCACAGGTCTTGACTATTGCTCAACCGCCACTCCGTTGACGGTCGCGCTGCCGGAGGTCGGGACGGTGAGGCCGACCATGACGCGCGTCGCGGTGTACTTGCCGGCGCCATTTGCCCAGTCTCGACCTGACACTCGAGGGGTGGCAGGTCCCGCGTCGTGTCATGGCCGCACTCGCCGGGTTGCGTATGCCCAAATGGCGATCTCCACTCGGTTTCGTGCGCCAATCTTGGTCATGAGGCTGGACAGATGAAACTTCACGGTGCTGAGGCTGATGTGAAGTTCGCTGGCGATCTCGGCGTTGGTCCTGCCAGTGGCTACGGTGACGAGGACTTGTTCTTCGCGCTC
>JBDSLP010000142.1:0-13057 GCA_039916325.1 Nakamurella sp.
GCCCTGCTCGACGAAGACCACCGCCGCGATGACCAACAACGCGATCAGGATGAAGATCGCCAGGATGAGACCGTTGGAGTTGTTGAGGATCGTGGTGCCCTCGTTGGGGATGCGCGCCGCGATCGAGGAGAAGATCAGCAGCGACATGCCGTTGCCGATCCCGCGATCGGTGATGAGCTCGCCCATCCACATGATGACGGCCGTGCCCGCGGTCATGGTCAGCACCAGGACCAGCAGGGCCAACGGGGACTGGTCGGGGATGATCTGGTCACCCACGGAGCAGCCCGCGAACATCGTGCCGTTCATCGCCAGCGCGAGGAACGCGGCCGACTGCAGCAGACCCAGGCCGATGGTCAGGTACCGGGTGTACTGGGTCATCTTGGCCTGACCGGCCTGACCCTGCTTCTTCAGCTGCTCGAAGCGCGGGATCACCACGGTCAGCAGCTGCACGATGATGCTGGCGGTGATGTAAGGCATGATGCCCAGCGCGAACACGCTCAGCCGCAACAGCGCTCCGCCGGAGAACAGATTGAGCAGCGTGTAGACGTCTGCGGTGCCCCCGGAGGACTCCTTGATGCACTGGTCGACGACCGCGTAGGAGACGCCCGGCGAGGGGATCGCCGCCCCCAGCCGGTAGATCGCGATCATCCCCAGCGTGAAGAGGATCTTCTTACGCAGGTCGGGCGTCTTCAGCGCCGACACGAACGCGGTGAGCAATGATCCTCCTGGCTGTGCCACCGCCGAGGACAACCGTGCGGTGATGACCTTGTCGCGCAGCGGACCGCGCGTCGATAGGTGATGACGTGATGCACTGCGTGGTCGGAACACCACACGCAGCTACAACCTCGGTGCCCGACCCCAAACTCTAACCCACCCGGGGCGCTCGTTCGCCTACTCGACGAATGGCACCGTCGGAGACCCCCGAAGGAAGCGTCCCCTGCCGGCGATCCGGCTCCCGAGACGCCACATGCCCCCCGGTCGGTGGACCGGAGGGCACGGGACGAGATGCCGGGGAGAACTACAGCGCCGTGGCGCTGCCGCCGGTCGAAGCCAGCTTCTCCTTGGCCGAACCGGAGAACGCGTGCGCGCTCACCTGCAGGGTCACCCCGCCGATGTCACCGTCACCGAGCACCTTGACCAGCAGGCCGCTGCGGACAGCGCCCTTGCTGACCAGATCCTCGACCGAGACAGTGCCGCCGGTCGGGAACAACGTCGCGATCTGGCCGACGTTGACCACCTGATAGGTGGTGCCGAACGGGTTCTTGAAGCCCTTGAGCTTCGGGAGCCGCATGTGGATCGGGACCTGCCCACCCTCGAAACCGGCCGGAACGTTCTTCCGTGCGCCGGTTCCCTTGGTGCCGCGGCCCGCGGTCTTGCCCTTGGAGCCCTCACCGCGCCCGAGACGGGTCTTGGCCGTCTTGGCGCCCGGTGCGGGGCGGAGGTGATGGATCTTGATCGTCATTCGGTACCACCCACTTCAGTGCTGTCGGCTACTTCTTCGACCTCGACCAAGTGCCGGACGGTGTGGACGTAGCCGCGGTTGACGGCGTTGTCCGGCACCACCACGGTGTGATTGATCCGCTTGAGGCCCAGCGAACGGACGGTTTCGCGCTGGTTCGGCTTGACCCCGATGATCGAACGCTTCTGCGTGACCTTGAAAGCCATGGTCACACCCCCGCTCGGGAGGCCAGGGCGTTCGCCTGCGCGAGCAGCATCTTGTGCGGGGCGACGTCCTCGATGGGGAGACCGCGGCGGGCTGCGACCTCCTCCGGTCGGACCAGACCCTTCAGACCCGCGATCGTGGCGTGCACGATGTTGATCGGGTTGTCCGAACCCAGCGACTTGCTGAGGATGTCGTGGATCCCGGCGCATTCCAGGACGGCGCGCACCGGACCACCGGCGATGACGCCGGTACCGGGGGACGCGGGACGCAGCAGGACGACGCCGGCCGCGGCTTCACCCTGGATGGGGTGCGGGATGGTGTCGCCGATGCGCGGCACCTTGAACATGCTCTTCTTGGCCTCCTCGACGCCCTTGGCGATGGCCGCGGGGATCTCCTTGGCTTTGCCGTAGCCGACGCCGACCGAGCCGTTGCCGTCACCGACGACGACCAGGGCGGTGAAGCTGAACCGACGTCCACCCTTGACCACCTTGGCGACGCGGTTGGTCGCCACGATGCGCTCGAGCAGCGGGTTCTTCTCTACCGGTGCGTCCCGGCGACCGTCGCGACGGCCTCCGTCACGACGGTCCCGGCGGTCGCCGTCGCGACCTCCACCGGCGCCGGCGCCGGCGGTGTTGTTATCACGCCGTGCGGGTCCCGGCATTAGATGTCCCTCTCAGTCATTGCTGTTTCCGTCAACGCTGCGTTCATGTCAGAACTCCAGTCCGGCGCCGCGAGCGGCGTCAGCCAGAGCAGCGATCCGGCCGTGGTACTTGTCGCCACCGCGGTCGAAGACGACGGTGGTGACACCGGCTGCCTTGGCGCGGTCGGCCACGAGCTCACCGACCTTCTTGGCCTTGGCGGTCTTGTCGGCGGTCAGCTCGCGGACATCGGCCTCCAGGGTCGACGCCGACGCGAGGGTGTGACCCTGAGCGTCGTCCACGATCTGGGCGACGATGTGACGCGCCGAACGCGTGACCACGAGGCGCGGCCGCGCGGCGTCGCCGACGACCTTTTTGCGCAGACGGAAGTGGCGAGTGGCCCGGGCCGTGGCCCGCTTCTG
Source organism: Nakamurella sp. (assembly GCA_039916325.1). GTDB lineage: Bacteria > Actinomycetota > Actinomycetes > Mycobacteriales > Nakamurellaceae > Nakamurella. Next base: position 2,724 of record JBDSLP010000142.1, read on the forward strand.
CGAGATGTTCTTGCCGGCGCGGACGCCGATCTCGGTGTTGCCTGTTTTGATTGCCATCGCTACTTACCCGTCTTCCCGACCTTGCGCCGGACGACCTCGCCGGCGTACCGCACACCCTTGCCCTTGTACGGGTCGGGACGGCGCAACTTGCGGATGTTCGCGGCGACCTCACCGACCAGCTGCTTGTCGATTCCCTCGACCCGGAACCTGGTCGGGCTCTCCACGACGAACGTGATGCCCTCCGGCGCTGTGACCGGCACCGGGTGCGAGTAGCCGAGCGCGAACACGAGGTTCTTGCCCTCCGCGGCGACGCGGTAGCCGACGCCGACGATCTCCATCGGCTTGATGTAGCCGGTGGTGACCCCGACGACCATGTTGTTGACGAGTGTGCGGGTCAGGCCGTGGCGGGCCCGCGAATCGCGCTCGTCGTCGGGACGGGTGACCGACAGCGTGCCGTCGGACTCCTTCGTCACCGAGATCGGTTCGACGACCACGTGGCTCAGGGCACCCTTGGGGCCCTTGACCGCGACGGACGAACCGTTGATGTCCACCTCGACACCCGCGGGAACGGGGATCGGCAGTCTTCCGATACGAGACATGAGTCGCTCCCCTACCAGACGTAGGCGAGGACTTCCCCGCCTACCTTCTTCTTGTGGGCCTCGCGGTCGGTCAACAGGCCGTCCGAGGTCGAGATGATGGCGATGCCCAGGCCGCCGAGGACCTTGGGCAGCTCGGTCGAGCGGGTGTAGATGCGCAGACCCGGCTTGGAGACCCGCTTGATGCCGGCGAGCGAACGCTCACGGCTCGGGCCGTACTTCAGCGTGATCTTGAGGGTCTTGCCGACCGCGGCATCCTCGGTGACCCAGGAGCCGATGTAACCCTGCTTGACCAGGATGTCGGCGATGTGCCCCTTCAACTTCGAGAAGGGCATCGTCACCTCATCGTGGTACGCCGAGTTGGCGTTGCGGATGCGCGTGAGCATGTCCGCGATGGGATCAGTCATTGACATAACAGATGTACTACCTCTCTCGCCTCGGTTCCCTGCCGGGGATTCCGGGTCAGGCCTGAAGCGAAGTGCGCCCGGGCGGGGTGCCCGGACTCCGATGCACACGGGGAGACCGGATGCGGGGTTGAAGCGGGAAACGGCTCGAGCCGAACCCGGAGCGCGGGAACATCTCGCTGCCGGGTGCGGATCGGACCGACTACCAGCTCGACTTGGTGATGCCGGGAAGCTCGCCCCGGTGGGCCATCTCGCGCAGGCAGATGCGGCACAGACCGAACTTCTGGTACACCGCGTGCGGGCGACCGCACCGGTTGCAACGGGTGTAACCCCGCACCTTGAACTTCGGCTTCTTCTTGGCCTTGTTGATCAGTGACGTCTTGGCCATGTCAGATCTCCTTGAAAGGGAAGCCGAGCTGCTTGAGCAGCGCGCGGCCTTCGTCGTCGGTGGCGGCTGTCGTCACCAGGGTGATGTCCATACCGCGCGGCCGGTCGATCCGATCAATGTCGATCTCGTGGAACATCGACTGCTCGGTGAGACCGAAGGTGTAGTTGCCGTTGCCGTCGAACTGCTTCGGCGACAGACCGCGGAAGTCACGGATACGGGGCAGTGCGATGGTCAGCAGGCGGTCCAGGAACTCCCACATGCGGTCGCCGCGCAGGGTGACCTTCGCACCGATCGGCATGCCTTCACGCAGCTTGAACTGTGCGATGGAGGTGCGGGCCTTGCGGACCAGCGGCTTCTGGCCGGTGATCGCGGCGAGGTCGCGGACCGCCCCCTCGATGAGCTTCGAGTCGCGGGCGGCTTCGCCGACACCCATGTTGACGACGATCTTGACGACGCCGGGGATCAGCATCGAGTTCGAGTAGCTGAACTGCTCGTTCAGGCTCGACCGGATCTCGTCGTTGTAGCGCTGCTTCAGCCGCGGAACCGGGCGAGCGAACTCGTTGGTCGGGACACTGTTGATAGCGGTGGTCATTACAGCTCCTTCCCAGTCTTGCGCGAGAAGCGGATGCGACGGGTCTCGTCGCCGTCCGTGCCCCGCTTGCCGACGCGGGTCGGCTTGCCGTCACTGTCGACGACCATCACGTTGGAGATGTGGATCGCGGCTTCCTGGGTGACGATGCCGCCGGACTTGGCCCCACGCTCGGTGCTGGACACCTTCGTGTGCTTCTTGATCCGGTTGACACCCTCGACCAGGACGCGCTGGGTGTCCGGGTAGGCCTGGATGACCTTGCCCTTGGCGCCCTTGTCCTTGCCTGCGATCACCAGAACGGTGTCGCCCTTCTTGATCTTCATAGCCATGGTCAGAGCACCTCCGGTGCCAGCGAGATGATCTTCATGTACTTCTTGTCGCGGAGCTCGCGGCCGACCGGCCCGAAGATGCGAGTGCCACGGGGGTCGCCGTCGGGCTTGATCAGCACGGCTGCGTTTTCGTCGAACTTGATGTAGGAGCCGTCCTGACGACGCTTCTCCTTGACGGTGCGGACGATGACCGCCTTGACGACATCGCCCTTCTTCACTCCAGCGCCGGGGATGGCGTCCTTCACCGTGGCGACGATGATGTCGCCGATGCCGGCGTAACGACGCCCCGAGCCGCCCAGCACGCGAATGCACAGAATCTCCTTGGCGCCGGTGTTGTCAGCCACCCGGAGCCTGGACTCTTGCTGAATCACAGCAGCCCAACCTTCTCGTCTCTCCCACGGCGTACCGCGGGAAGTCTCTGGTTTCGCCCTGAACCTCGACCGGCCACCCGCGCCGCGAACGGACGCATGACACACGAAAAGACAAGAGGAAGTTCGAGCAACCACTCGACTTTTCGCTCTTGTCCGTCGGCGTGACGCCGAATCCCCCGGCTTGCCGGCAGGATCAGGAAGGCACAGATCGGGAACTGACGACGTCCTGGCAGAATTTCCGACCCTGCCAAGCCATCTGCTTCTCTGCGGACAGAGATGCGCGGGCTGAATGCTTACGCACCCACACCCAAGGGTCCAGAGTACCGACGGCTCCCTGGAAAACCAAATCTGGGCTGGTGAGAGGATGCGATGACCCCGCCCACCCGGAATCTTCTCCCCCCTCCGTTCGTTGAACCACCTGCCGGTCCTCCGACCGCGCCGAGAACGAAGGAGATGGACGATGACGACGCAGCGAGCCGTACTGGCCGGCGGGTGCTTCTGGGGCATGCAGGATCTGATCCGCAAGCAGCCCGGAGTGGTCTCCACCCGGGTCGGGTACACCGGCGGACACATGCCGAACGCCACCTACCGCAATCACGGCAACCACGCCGAGGCCATCGAGATCGAGTTCGATCCGGCGCAGACCAGCTATCGGGACCTGCTCGAGTTCTTCTTCCAGATCCACGACCCGAGCACGCGCCACCGGCAGGGCAATGACGTCGGTGCCGCCTACCGGTCGGCGATCTTCTACCTCGACGACGACCAGCTCGCGACCGCGACGGATACCATCGCCGACGTCGATGCGTCGAAGCTGTGGCCGGGCAAGGTCGTCACCGAGGTCTTACCGGCCGAGGACTTCTGGGAGGCCGAGCCGGAGCACCAGGACTACCTGGAGCGGATGCCGTGGGGCTACACCTGCCACTTCCCGCGGCCGAACTGGAAGCTTCCGCGACGGGCGTCGGTCAGCAGCTAGCCGGGCTGGGTCTTGTTCGCCTCGGCGCCTGTCTGGACGCCGCCGGGTGACGACGCCTCAGCGCGGAGGCTCACACCGATTGTTGGTGGCCACCACCCTGCCCAAGCTGGCCCCGGGAGCCGTCGTCAGCCACGCATCCGCAGCGGTGCTCCACGGGTTGCCGATCCTCGGGGTGCCGCCGACGCGTGTGCATGTCACCCGGAACCAGCAACACGGTGGGTCCAGTCGCGGTCCTCTGCACACCCACACCAGACCCACGGGTGACACTCGGGTGGTCGTGGTCGACGGGTCGCCCACCACGGAAGTCACGCAGACCGTGCTCGATTGTTCCCGCAGTCTGGATTTCGAGGCCGCCGTGGTCATCGCGGACGCGTCGCTGCACCGGAAGCTGACTACGACGGCGGACCTGGAGACTGCGCTGGGTGCGGCCGGATTCCGTCGGGCATCGGCCAGGCCCGAGGCCGTGCGGTGGGAGCTGGTGTGCTGGGGCTGAGGCTGTGTCCCCACTCCACGCCGACCGATGACGGCTGATCCGGATGAAGGCGACCAACTCTCGTCAAGGCGACCACCACGTTGGTCGCATCGCGGAGAAATGGTCGCCTGTGCACCTGATCGTCGCCACGGACGGGAACAGGCCCCGCTCCGAACCCGGAGCGGGGCCTGCCACTACAACATTTGACCTACTTGGCCTTCTCGAGGATCTCCACGAGACGCCAGCGCTTGGTCGCCGACAGCGGTCGGGTCTCCATCAGCAGGACACGGTCGCCGATGCCGGCGATCCCGTTCTCGTCGTGCGCCTTGACCTTGGAGGTCCGGCGGATGACCTTGGAGTAACGCGGGTGCTTGACCCGGTCCTCCAGCGCCACCACGATCGTCTTGTCCATCTTGTCCGAGACGACGAGGCCCTCGCGGACCTTGCGGTCGTTGCGCTTCACGGCCGTCTCTACAGTCTCGGCTGCTACTTCCTGCGACTCGCTCATGCGGTCACGCCCTTTCCGTCCGGTACGACCGACAGGCCGAGTTCACGTTCGCGCATCACGGTGTAGATCCGCGCGATATCGTGCTTGACCGTCCGCAGCCGGCGGTTGTTGTCCATCTGGCCGGTGGCCATCTGGAACCGCAGGTTGAACAGCTCCTCCTTCGACTCGCGGAGCTTGATCAACAACTCATCAGCATTCAGCTCACGCATCTCGTTGGCTCCGGCCATCAGGATTCACCACCCTCACGCGTCACGATTCGGCACTTCATCGGCAATTTGTGGATCGCGCGGCGCAGCGCCTCGCGAGCTACTTCTTCATTCGGGTACGTCATTTCGAACATCACCCGACCGGGCTTCACGTTGGCCACCCACCACTCGGGCGAGCCCTTACCGGATCCCATGCGGACCTCCGCGGGCTTCTTGGTCAGCGGGCGGTCCGGGAAGATGTTGATCCAGACCTTGCCGCCACGCTTGATGTGCCGGTTGATGGCGATACGGGCGGACTCGATCTGCCGGTTCGTCACGTAGGCCGGCTCCAGAGCCTGGATGCCGTAGCTGCCGAAGGTGACCTCGGTGCCACCGGTCGCCATGCCCGTCCGGTGCGGACGGTGCTGCTTGCGGTGCTTGACCTTGCGGGGGATGAGCATGACTCAGGCCTCCTGGGTCGGTGCGGTGACGGCGGGAGCCTCGGCCGGAGCCGCTGCGTCCACAGATTCTGACGGGGTCTCGGACTCCACGGCGGCGCGACCGGCATCGGTGGAGGTCGGCGTGGTGCCGGAAGCACCCGAACGACGTCCGCGCGGACGCTCGGCCCGATCGGCACCACGAGCCGGTCCGCCGGCGGCCCGGGAAGCGGCCGCAGCGGCCTCTGCCTTCTGCTCGCCGAGGGTGCCGAGCAGATCGCCCTTGTAGATCCAGACCTTGACGCCGATGCGGCCGAAGGTGGTCTTGGCTTCGAAGAAGCCGTAGTCGATGTTCGCGCGCAGCGTGTGCAGGGGCACCCGTCCTTCGCGGTAGAACTCCGAGCGGGACATCTCGGCCCCACCCAGACGACCGGAGCACTTCACCCGGATGCCCTTGACGGTGCTGGAGCGCAGCGCGCTCTGCATCGACTTGCGCATCGCGCGGCGGAAGCTGACCCGGTTGGACAACTGCTCGGCCACACCCTGGGCGACGAGCTGCGCATCGGACTCGGGGTTTCGGACCTCGAGAATGTTGAGCTGCACCTGCTTGCCGGTCAACTTCTCCAGCTGGGTGCGGATCCGGTCAGCCTCGGCGCCGCGACGACCGATGACGATTCCGGGGCGGGCCGTGTGGATGTCCACCCGGACCCGGTCACGGGTGCGCTCGATCTCGACCTTCGAGATGCCGGCGCGATCCATGCCCTTGGACATGAGCTTGCGGATGGCGACATCTTCGGCCACGTACTCCGCATAAGCCTTGTCGGCGTACCAGCGTGAGGTCCAGTCGGTGGTGATACCGAGGCGGAACCCATGCGGGTTGATCTTCTGACCCACTAGGAGGTCCTGCCCTTCTGGTTCTGCGCGGTGCCCTGGGCCCGCCGGGCCCGGTTGGCCCCGCCGGCGACCGGTGAGGTCACCGAGACAACTTCGATGGTGATGTGGCTGGAGCGCTTGCGGATCCGGAACGCACGGCCCTGGGCCCGCGGCTGGAAACGCTTGGCGGTCGGACCCTCGTCGACGGTCGCCGTCGCGATGACCAACGTGCTCCGGTCGAGACCGGCATTGTTCTCCGCATTGGCGGCGGCCGAGGCGATGACCTTCGACACCGGCTCCGCCGCGGCCTGCGGCGCGAACTTGAGGATCGTCAGTGCGTCCTCGACCGAGCGGCCGCGGACGAGGTCGACGACGCGTCGCACCTTCATCGGCGTCATGCGCACGTACCGCGCCTGCGCCCGGGCACCCGGGAGCTGAGCTCCCTCAGTGGCCTTGGCATTCATGGGCTAATTCCTTTTGGCTGACTTGAAATTGATGTCTGGCAACGGATACGTGACGCTCAGCCGCGGCGGGCGCGACGGTCTTCCTTGATGTGACCCTTGAAGGTCCGTGTCGGAGCGAATTCGCCCAGCTTGTGACCGACCATCGACTCGGTGACGAAGACCGGGACGTGCTTACGGCCGTCGTGCACCGCGATCGTGTGTCCCAGCATGTCCGGGATGATCGTGGAGCGGCGTGACCAGGTCTTGATCACTGCCTTGGAGTTCTTGTCGTTGGCGACGTCCACCTTCTTGAGCAGGTGGTCGTCGACGAACGGGCCCTTCTTGAGGCTGCGTGCCATCGTGGTTTTCCTCCTACTCGGGTGTTAGCGCTTCTTACCGGACTTGCGCCGGCGGCGGACGATCAAGGCATCACTGGCCTTGTTGGGCCGGCGGGTACGACCCTCGGGCTTACCAGCCGGGTTGACCGGGTGACGGCCACCGGACGTCTTGCCCTCACCACCACCGTGCGGGTGGTCGACCGGGTTCATGGCCACACCACGGACGGAGGGGCGCTTGCCCTTCCACCGCATCCGGCCGGCCTTGCCCCAGTTGATGTTGCTCTGCTCGGCGTTGCCGACCTCGCCGATGGTGGCGCGGCAGCGGATGTCGACGTTGCGGACCTCACCCGACGGCAACCGAAGCTGCGCGTAGGGACCGTCCTTTGCCACCAGCTGGACCTTCGAACCGGCCGAGCGGGCCATCTTGGCACCGCCACCGGGACGGAGCTCGATCGCGTGCACAACGGTGCCGACCGGGATGTTGCGCAGCGGGAGATTGTTACCGGGCTTGATGTCAGCGCCGGCCCCGGTCTCGACCTGCGCGCCCTGGACGAGCTTCTCGGGGGCGATGATGTAGCGCTTCTCCCCGTCCGCGAAGTGCAGCAGCGCGATGCGCGCGGTGCGGTTCGGGTCGTACTCGATGTGCGCAACCTTGGCCGGCACGCCGTCCTTGTCCGCCCGACGGAAATCGATCAACCGGTAGGCGCGCTTGTGACCGCCACCCTGGTGCCGGGCGGTGACCCGACCGTGGACGTTGCGGCCACCCTTGCTGTGCAGCGGCGCTATGAGTGACTTCTCCGGGGTCGAGCGGGTGATCTCGGTGAAATCAGCCACCGAGCTTCCGCGGCGACCCGGGGTCGTCGGCTTGTATTTACGAATGCCCATGTTGGTTCGTCTTCCCTATTCCGGCTCAGGCGCCCGTGAAGATTTCGATCGGCTTGCTGTCCGGGGACAGCGTGACGATCGCGCGCTTGGTCGACTTGCGGCTGCCGAAGCCGGCCCGGGTGCGCTTGCGCTTGCCGGTGCGGTTCAGCGTGTTCACGGAGACGACCTTGACGGCGAAGATCTGCTCGATGGCGATCTTGATCTGCGTCTTGTTCGAGTCCGGGTGCACCTCGAAGGTGTACCGACCGGTCTCGAGAAGGCTGTAGCTCTTCTCCGACACGACCGGCTTCAGGATGATGTCGCGAGGATCGGCGATGCTCACTTCTCCTCCTCCTTCTCGGTGGTCTTGGCCAGGCTGATCTCGTTGTCGCCGACCGAGTCGTCGGTCAGCTCGGTCAGTTCGGCAGAGGTGATGACCGAGACGCGCTGAAAGCTGAGGAACTCGTCCAGCGCGGCCTTGGTGAAGACCACGTCGTCGGAGATCAGCACGTCGTAGGTGTTGAGCTGATCGGCGAACAGCAGGTGCGTCTCCGGGAGGTTGCGCAGGCTCAGCCAGCCGGCCTCGTCGGTGCGCGACAACACGATCAGCACGTTCTTCGAGGACGCGACGGCGGCCAGGGCCGACTTCGCGGTCTTCGTGGACGGGGTGGAACCCTCCACCAGCGACGACAACACGTGGACGTTGCCGTTGCGGGCCCGGTCGGAGAGGGCACCGCGCAGGGCGGCGGCCTTCATCTTCTTCGGGACCTTTTGGCTGTAGTCACGCGGCTGCGGGCCGTGGGAGACGCCACCGCCGACGAACTGCGGTGAACGGGTCGAACCCTGGCGGGCGCGGCCGGTTCCCTTCTGCCGGTACGGCTTGCGGCCACCACCGGACACCTCGCCACGAGTCTTGGTGGAGTGGGTGCCCTGGCGGCCGGCGTTGAGCTGCGCGGTGACGACCTGATGCATCAGCGGGATGCTGGCGTTGGCATCGAAGATGCTGTCCGGGAGCTCGACGGTGCCGGTGGACTCGCCTGCCGGCGAGGTGATGTTGACGGTGGTCATCAGGCGCCCTTTCCGGCCTTGACTGCGGAGCGAACGAGCAGGAGCCCGCCCTTGGGTCCGGGAACCGCACCCTTGATCAGCAGCAGGTTCTTGTCGGCGTCGACGGCATGAACGGTGAGGTTCTGCGTCGTGACCTTGGAGTTGCCCATCCGACCGGCCATCCGCATGCCCTTGAACACGCGACCGGGGGTGGAGCAGCCGCCGATGGAACCCGGCGACCGGTGCTTGCGGTGGACGCCGTGACCGGAGCCGAGGCCCTTGAACCCGTGGCGCTTCATGACGCCCGCGGTGCCCTTGCCCTTGCTGGTGCCGGTGACGTCGACCTCGGTGCCGGCCTCGAAGACCTGGGCCGCAGTGAGTTCCTGACCGACTTCATAGCCGGACACGTCCTCGGTGCGCAGCTCGACGACGTGACGACGCGGCGTCACACCCGCCTTGCTGAAGTGCCCGGTCTCGGGCTTGTTGACCTTGCGCGGGTCGATGGCGCCGAAAGCGAACTGGACGGCGGTGTAACCGTCCTTCTCCACCGTGCGGACCGCGGTGACCAGCACCGGGCCGGCGGCGACGACGGAGACCGGGACGACCCGGTTGTTCGCGTCGAAGACCTGGGTCATCCCGAGCTTGTGGCCCAGCATCCCCTTGATCGAGTTAGCCATTGATTGAAACCTTTTCTCCTCGAACTCTTACGTGTGCGTCCAACGCCACCATCGGCGCATGGGCGCTCGAGGGGTCGTGAGATCCCTACTGGATGTTGACGTCGACGGACGCCGGCAGATCGATGCGCATGAGGGCGTCAACGGTCTTCGGAGTCGGGTCGAGGATGTCGATCAGGCGCTTGTGGGTGCGCATCTCGAAGTGCTCGCGCGAGTCCTTGTACTTGTGCGGCGAGCGGATGACGCAGTACACGTTCTTCTCCGTCGGCAGTGGCACCGGACCGACGACTCGGGCGCCGGTGCGGGTCACTGTCTCGACGATCTTCCGCGCGGACGCGTCGATCGCCTCGTGGTCATAGGCCTTGAGCCTGATGCGGATCTTCTGTCCCGCCACGCTTGCCGTCCTTCTCATCGAGCTGCTCTGGTCTGTGCGGCGCGCATGAGCGCGCCGAATTGCTGTGAGTCGTGCTGGCCCGCAGGCCGACTCGCCGCGGGCATCACGCACCCGCCGCCACTGTGCAGATTTCCAGGTCCTCCGGTCCACGCGGTCGGGCGTGTCGCGCAGAGCGCACACGGCTCAGCCCTGATCGGGACCGAGCCCACCGGATGAACGGTGACTCCTCGCACGTCGGACCCGGATGCGCTCGTGAAGAGCGCGGCGGTACCGGTGTTCCAGCGCCGACTGCTGATCGGGCGACGCCGTCTGATGTAACCCTCGACGGAATCCGCGATACGCACGGAACCACCCCGGGGCTGACAGCACACAGCGTCGACCTGTCAACAGGCAACCTGACAAGTATGCCTCAGCGCCGCGGGGAGACCAAATTGCCTGGTCGACGGGGC
>JBDSLP010000143.1:0-9485 GCA_039916325.1 Nakamurella sp.
CTGAGCCGCGCATCGACTTGATGAACGCGCTGGTGATGTCGTAGTGCTGGTCGCCGGACTTGTCGTAGCGGACCGCCGCCCGGTTGACCGCCCGCTCGACCGCCGCCAGGTCGACCGACGCCGGGGCCGCCCGGGTGGCCCGCGGATGCTCGTCGAGCACGGAGTCAGCGGCCGCCTCCAACGCAGTCAGCGACCGCCGCGCGTCACCGCCGGACAGCGCGACGAGATGGGCCTGCGCATCCGTCGACAGGGTGACCCGGCCGGCGAGTCCCCGGTCGTCGGCGACCGCGCGGACCAGCACCTCGGCGATGTCGTCGTCGGTGAGGGGTTGCAGTTGCAGGATGAGCGAGCGGGACAGCAACGGCGAGACGACCGAGAAGAACGGGTTCTCGGTGGTGGCACCGATGAGAATGACGGTGCGGTCCTCGACCGCGCCGAGCAGCGAGTCCTGCTGCGCCTTGTTGAATCGGTGCACCTCGTCGATGAACAGCACGGTCTGCTCACCGGTGCTCCGCAGGGTGTGCCGGGCGGCGTCGATGACCGCTCGCACCTCCTTGACCCCGGCGGCGATCGCCGAGAGTTGGGCGAAGCGGCGGCCGGTGGCGCCCGCGACCAGGGTGGCCAGCGTGGTCTTGCCGGTGCCGGGCGGGCCGTAGAGCAGCATCGAGGACGGGGCCCCGCCGTGCACCAGCCGGCGTAGGGGGGCACCGGCGCCGAGCAGGTGTTGCTGTCCGATGACCTCGTCCAGGGCCCGTGGTCGCATCCGGGCCGCCAACGGTGCGTTCGGGTCTGTGCGCGGCGGGGTGACAGCGGCAGTGCGGGCGCCGGCGGGTGCATCCGCGGCGGGAGCGTCACCGAAGAGGCCGGGATCGGTCATCGGTACTCCTGTCGGTCGGGTCCCGCTCCCCGGGTCGGGGCGTTGCCACGGTACCCGCGGGTGTCTGACCGCTCACAGTTGACGACCGCCTCGGCGACGAGACGCCACCGAGATACTTAGCAATGCTAAATTGTTGGGTGTGAAACCGATTCAATCCGCCTCCACCCCGAGCCTGCTGCACCAGCCGAAATCGGTCTGGGCGGTGGCGTTCGCCTGCGTCATCGCTTTCATGGGCATCGGCCTCGTCGACCCGATCCTGCCGACCCTGCGGGAGGACCTCGGCGCCACCCCGTCGCAGATCTCGCTGCTGTTCACCTCGTACCTGTTCATCATGGCGTTCGCGATGGTGTTCAGCGGCTGGGTGTCGAGCCGCCTCGGCCCCAAGCGCACGCTGCTGGCGGGCCTCGCGATGGTCGTGCTGTTCAGCGCACTGGCCGGTTCGTCGGACACCATCAGCGCCATCGTCGGCTTCCGGGCCGGCTGGGGACTGGGCAACGCACTCTTCGTCGGCACCGCCCTCGCGGTCATCGTCGGTGCGGCCAGCGGCGGCATCGGCGGAGCCATCATCCTGTACGAGTCCGCTCTGGGCATCGGCATCGCCACCGGTCCCCTGGTCGGCGGCCTGCTCGGCGACATCAGTTGGCGCGGACCGTTCTTCGGCGTCGCGGTGCTGATGTCGCTGGCCTTCGTCGCCACCGTCGTGCTGCTCGGGGACGTGGCGCCGCCGGCCCGTAAATACGGCCTGTCGGAGCCGTTCAAGGCGTTACGGCACCCGGGCCTGATGACCATCGCCATCATCGCGTTCTTCTACAACGTCGGCTTCTTCACCCTGTTGGCCTACGCGCCGTACCCGATGAAGATGAGCGCGCTGGAGCTGGGCTGGGTGTTCTTCGGCTGGGGCGTGCTCGTCGCGGTCTCCTCGGTGTGGCTCGCTCCGATCGCCCAGCGCCGGCTGGGTACCCACCGCGGCCTCGCCGTCATCATGACCGCACTCACCGCCCTGCTGGTGGTGATGGCGCTCGGCGTGGGATCCCCCGCCACCCTGGCCGCCTGCGTGGTCGTCTCCGGACTGTTCTCCGGGTCGGCGAACACCCTGGTCACCCAGGCCGTGATGGTCATCTCGCCGGTCGACCGACCCATCGCGTCGGCGGGCTACAGCTTTGTCCGGTTCATGGGCGGAGCGATCGCCCCGTTCATCGCGACCAAGCTCGCCGAACACGTCGCTCCCGCCGCCGCCTTCTGGTTCGGCGCGGCCGGCTTCGTCATCGCCGCCGGTGTCGCGCTGGGTGGGGCCCGACTGCTCGCTCCAGCCGATCGGGCGTCGGCCCACGACGCTGCACCGCGGAACGCCGAAGACGCCACCGCGCTGGCCGAGGCCACCGCCGACTGATGCGCGCCTGGCCTCAGCAGGGATCCATCACTGCCCGCAGCCCTGACTCGGCGGCGGGTTCATCACTGCGCCGGGCCGTCGACCGAGCGGTCAACCGAGCCGTCAACCAGTTTCACGAACACCGAGCTGTCCCGATCTCCGAGGCCTGCGGCCTGCAGCCGGGCCAGACCGTCCGCCACCGCGGCGGTGAACGGCAGCGCGGTGTCGGTGGTCGCCCCGGCGGCCAGCGCAAGTCCCAGATCCTTGGCCATCAGGTCGACGGCGAAGCCTCCCTCGAAATCCCGGTTCACCGCGGCGGTCTCGACCACTCCGGGCATCGGGTACCAGGTCCGCAACGCCCAGGAGTCACCGGATGACACGCTCGCCAACTGGTGCACGACCCGGGCGTCCAGGCCGAGCCGATCGGCCAGCACCGCGCCCTCGCAGGTCGCGGCCAGGGTGATCCCGAGCATCAGGTTGTTCACGATCTTCGCGGCCTGACCGGAGCCGCCGGGTCCGATGTGGAAGATCCGGCCGGCCATCGGCTCGAGCACCGGCCGGGCCCGGTCGAGGTCGGCCGCAGCCCCGCCGACCATGAACGTCAACGTCCCGGCCGTCGCCCCGGGTACGCCACCGGACACCGGCGCGTCCAGGAAACCGAACCCGGCCCCGGCGACCAGCGCGTGCAGGTCGCGGGCGTCGTCGATGGCCACGGTCGAGCAGTCCAGCACCAGCGTGCCCGGCGAGAGCAGCGGCAGGGCCACGTCCAGCACCGACCGGACCTGGGATCCCCGTTGCAGCATGGTGATCAGCACGTCGGCGCCCGCCAGGGCTTCGGGAATCCCCGGCACCGCGATCACCCCACCGGCGACGGCAGCCGAAACCGCCGCCGCGCTCAGGTCGAACCCGCGGACCTCGTGCCCCCCCGCGACGAGCTGGGCCGTCATCGGCCCACCCATGTGTCCCAGACCCACCCAGGCGATCGTTGACATGCCGCTCACCGTAGGCCGGGCCGGCCGACGGCGCCCGGGAAGGCCGGGTCAGCTCGGAACAGGAACGCCGACGCTCTCGACGGCCCGGTGCACCAGTTTCATCTTGGTCAGCACGTGCGGCGGCAGCACGAAGGGATACAGATCCTGGTGACCCATCGAGCGGTTGATCATGTTGAGCGACCACGACAGCGGCAGCCAGAGCTGGATCAGCCGGTCGAAGCCGGCCTCCCCGGGCAGGTTGCGGTCCAGCGCCACACCCGCCGGGGCGAAGCCGAAAGCAGCTGCGGTGTCAACGGTGTCGCGGATGTGCAAGTAATGGGCGAACGACTCGGCCCAGTCCTCCGCCGGGTGCATCGTGGCGTAGGAGGACACGTAGTCCCGCTCCCAGCCCGTCGGCGCCCCGTCGGCGTAGTGCCGGTCCAGTGCATCCTGGTAGGAAGAGTCCGGATCGCCGAACAGACTCTCGAAGTGGGCCCGCAACGGGCCGGTGCCGATCAACGTGACGAAGAAGTAGTGGCCGATCTCGTGACGGAAGTGGCCGAGAACGGTGCGGTACGGCTCGCCCATCGAGATGCGCAGCTGCTCGCGGTGCACGTCGTCACCCTCGGCGAGGTTCAGCGTGATCAGGCCGTTGTCGTGACCGGTCAGGACCTGTTCGTCGCGGCTGGACTTCAGGTCGAACGCCAGACCTGTCTCCGGATCCTCGTCACGGCCGACGATCGGAAGTCCGAGCTCCAGCAGCTCCACCATCAGCCGGCGCTTGGCCTGCTCGGCCTCGGCGTAGTTGGCCATGGCGGCCGCGTCGTCCGTCGGCGGCAACGTCCGCGTGAGACGGTCGGACAGACACAGAGTGGTGCCGTCGCTGTCCGCGACGGTCCAATTGCACGCGGATCGGTGCAGGTTGGCGCACATCGTCCGCGCCAGGCCGACCCCGAGGACCTTCTGATCGGTGCCGACCAGGACGAATTCCTTCCGGGCGGGATCGAAGCCGACGTTGGACCCGCAGCCGAGGCAGAGCGAATTCTCGAAGGCCAACTGCTGGCCACAGTTCGGGCAGGCGAAGTCGCGCATGGTCGTCCGGTCCTCTTCAACTCTTCGGGCTGCGCCGGCCGATGCCGGACAGCGAGGCGGCGATCGCCGGGATCAACCGCCGAACAGCGGCCGGCCCCCCACGTCGCCAGGGTCCCTTATACCCACCGGTGCGACGTCGACCGAAACCTGCATGGCCGAAGTGGTCGAATCGGTGAAGATCACACCCTTCAGGGGTGGGACGTCCCCGTAGTCACGGCCCCAGGCCACGGTGGCGTACCGCTCGTCGACGAGCTGGTCGTTCGTCGGGTCGAAGGCGAGCCAACTGCCGCCGGGCAACCAGAGCGCCGCCCAGGCATGGGTCGCATCGACCCCGATCATCCGTTCCCGGCCGGGGGGCGGATCGGTGGCGAGGTATCCGGAGACGTAGCGGCCGGCCAATCCGACCGAGCGCAGGCAGGCCACCGCGAGGTGGGCGAAGTCCTGGCAGACACCCTGCCGGGCGACCAGCACGTCGGCCACCATCGTGGTCACCGTGGTCGAGCCGGCCCGGTAGGTGAAGTCGGCGTAGATGCGGTGCGTGAGATCCATGACGGCATCTCCTATCTCGCGACCGGGCGGGAACGAAGCCTGCGCGTAGGCGAGCACCGCGGCGGACAGCTCGACCCGCGGCGAGCCGATCACGAAGTCCACGGCGTCGCCCGCGCCGGCGGTTCGGGGACGTACCTGCTCCCAGGGCTGCGCGAGGACCGCGCGGTCGGTCACCGGTCGGCTCACCTCGACCAGCGACTGGCTGATCACCTCCAGGTGCCGGTGCGCCGCGGTCACGTGGAAGAAGAATTCGTGGTTGCCGTAGACGTCCAGCCCGACCGAGGAGTCCGCCGCCGGTGGTGTGGTCCGGACCTGGTGCGTCAGGCACCGCTGCGAGGACAGGTCCCGAGGCCGTAGGTAACCCCGGCCGTAGCTCGCGCTGACGTCGTCGGAGTAGGTGTAGGTGGTCCGGTGCTCGATGGCGTACCGGCGGGACACCGTCGACGGCCCGGTCACATCGGCCACCGGACGTCGTCCAGGCTGATCGGCCGGTCGAGTTGCTGCATCGGGGCCGGTGCCCCGAACCGTTGCGCGGCGATCGCCCCGGCCAGCTCGGTCAGCGCCGATCGGGTGTCCGCCAGGAACTCGACCAGCTCGGCCCGGTTCCCGTGCTCGTCGGGTGCCTCCAGGGCGCCGATGTCGCTGCGCCGGAGCCTGGCCACCAGGTCAGCCAGGAGTCGGTCCGGCCGCGCGGTACCCGACGCGTCCGGCAGGGCCCGCAGGTCCGCACCCAACGCCGGCAGCTGGAAGGCCAGCGAGCGCGGGTTGCCGGCGTCGAGCAGCAGCAGTTCCAGCACCGTACCGACCTGGGTGTGACCCCGGTAGCGCCGTCGATAGGTCAGGATCGAGTCGGCGAACTGCAGCACCGACTCGATGAGCTGGGCCTCCACCGCTGGCGGGTTGACCCGGGCCAGCGCCCAGCGCAGCACGGTCACCAGTTGGAGGCTCCGCTCGAGCCGGCGGCCGATGTCCATCACGTACCAGCCGGCGTCGCGGATCATGTTCTCCGCCGCCAGGCCGGACAGCGCGAGTATGCCGGAAAGGATTGCGGTGCAGGTGTTCTGCAGGGTGGTGCCCTGATCGTCCGGGTCCCGACGAAGGTCCGCCAGGGAGCGCTCCACACCGGCCAGCACGAGCCAGGTGTCGCCGGAGAGTTGGTCACGGACCCCGCTGGCCGCCTCGGTCAACCCGTCCAGGGACTGGGCGACCGTCCCCGGCCGACGCCCGTCCAGCACCAGCGAACGCATCTCCGGCATCACCTCGGCCCGGCCGGCGACGAACCCCGGATAGGTCGCACTGGAGTGCGTCAGGGTGGACAGCAGCACCGGGGTCAGTTCCGACTCCTGGGCGGTCCCCCGCTGCCGGAACCCGTCGAGCCGGTCCCAGGTGGCGATCAGTAGCCGGGCGAAGTCCTCCGCGCGCTCGGTGTAGCGGCCGAACCAGAACATGTCCTCCAACGCCCGCGGCGACGACACCGCGCCCGACCGGCCGGCCGGCCGCGGCGCCTCCGGCGACCAGGGGGTGGAATCCCGGGCGGCGGTGGGTGCGGTGCTGTCGGAGCGGATCCAGACGTCCTTGGCCTCGGCGACCGACGAGGACCGCAGCGTCTGCTGGTCCAGCGGCAGCACTCGGCCGAGACCTCCGGGCATCACCAGGTAGCCGGTGGACTGGGCGACGGCGAACAGCCGCATTCCGACCTGACGGGATTCCAGCCCGTCCGCCGTGGCCACCGGGGCGACCGAGAACGGTACGAACGGCTGCCCCACCCAGCGTCCCGGCTGATCCCGGACCCGGTCCCGCAGCGTGGCGGCGGCCGCGGCGTCCAGCCGCCCGACGATGACGCTGTGGCCGGTCCCGTCGGTCGGCCGCATGACCATGTCGTCGAAGTGGGCCAGTACGTGCGACAGCCCGGTACCCGCACCGCACCAGAACGTCGGCACCGACGGCAGTTCCAGGGCCTGGCCGAGCAGCCTCTTGGCCAGCCCGGGCAGGTACGGCAACAGACCCGGGTTCTCCAGGATGCCGCTGCCCAGGGTGTTGACCACCGTCACGGTGCCACGGCGACAGGCCTGCAGGAGGCCGACCACCCCGAGTCGCGACGCGGGCCGCAGCTCCAGCGGATCGGCGTAGTCCGCATCGACCCGACGCAGGATGACGTCGACCGGCTCGTAGCGACCCGGTGACCGCATCCAGACTCGACCCTCACGGACGGTCAGGTCGGCGCCCTCGACGAGCGGCAGGCCCAGCAGCCCGGCCAGAAAAGCCTGGTCGAAAGCAGTCTCGGAGTGGGGGCCGGGACTCAGGACGACCATCCGCGGGTCCTCGGCGGACCGCGGTGCGACCGACTGCAGGGCCGGCAGGAAGCTCCGGAAGAACGGCGACAGGCTTTCCGGGGCGGCCCGCCGGAACACGTCGGGGGCGACCCGGGCGACGACCCGTCGATCGGCCATCGCGTAACCGGCGCCGGACGGGGCCTCGGTACGGTCCCCCATCGCCACGAACGAGCCGTCCGGGCCGCGGACGACGTCGGTGCCGTGGAAGAACAGCTGGTGCGGGCCGGGAATGGTCAGTCCGTGCGCGCGCCGCAGGTAGGCCCGACTCGCGAAGATCAGCTCCGGCGGGATGAGGCCGCGTTGGACCAGCGTCCGCGGCCCGTACAGGTCGGTCAGGACCAGATCCAGCAGGGTGGCCCGCTGCCGGAGCGCGGACTGCAGCCCCGTCCACTCCGACGCCGCCACCACCAGCGGGACCGGGTCCAGCTGCCAGCGCTGCCGGGCCTGCGGGTCCGGCGTGACGTCGGTCGGGTCCGTGGCGAAGGCAGCCGCCGGGTTCGCAGCCGCCGCGGCCGCCGGGTCCACCGGGTCGGCGGTGACTGTGTCCACCGGGTCGGCGGCCGCCGTGTCCACCGGGACACGCTGCGCCGGTGCGGTCGCGCGGTCCCGGGTGCGAGCACCGCCGATGGGCGTGTAGGTGACGCCGTCGTCGTCGAGCAGCCGTTCGACCTGCCGCCGCCACCGCGCGAGGCCCGCGGCGCCCAGCGCGTCGAGCCCGGCTGCCAGCTCGGCCCACCCCCCGCGGACGCGGCCCGCTCCGTCGACCAGCTCATCGAACCGGTCCGCCCGGACACCGTCGGAGACCGATCGGGCCGCGGTGTAGCCGGCCACGATCGACCCTTGACCGGCGTCGTCCCGGCGCGGCGCCGCTCGGGGCGCCGGTGGCACCGGACTTGTCGGCAGCGCCGCCACGGCGGGAAGGTCGATCACGATGGACGGGCCGGATCTCAGGTCATCAACGCCTGGGCGCGACGCAGGTCCAGGACCTGCGGCACCCACTGGTCGGCGGCGATGCGCGAGGCGTACTCCCGCAGCCGCGGCACGTCGACCGCCCCCGCACTGAACCCGGTCGTGGAGAAACGGTTCGTGCGCCGTGACTCCGCCTCCATCGCGTTCACCGGCGGCGCGTCGTACGACCGGCCCCCGGGGTGCACCACGTGGTAGGTACAGCCGCCCAGGCTGACCCCGGCGTCGACGTCGATCAGGTCGAAGACCAGCGGCGACTGCACGGGGATGGTCGGGTGCAGCGCGCTCCACGGCTGCCACGCCCGGTACCGGATGCCGGCGACGTGCCGGCCGGCGGCACCGGTCGGGGCCAACGGCACCGGGACGCCGTTGACGGTCAGCAGGTGGCGGGCCGGGTCGAGCCCGTCCAGCAGCACCTGCAACCGCTCGATCGACGAGTCGACGTACCGGGCGGTGCCGCCGGCGGTGGCCTCCTCGCCCAGGACGTGCCACGGCTCGATCGCGCTGCGCAACTCCAGGTGGACGCCGGCGACAGTCGCGCTGCCCAGCCGCGGGAAGCGGAACTCCAGGAACGGATCCAGCCAGCTGGTCCGGAAGTCGAAGCCGTGGGCCCGCAGGTCGGCCGCCACCGAGGCGATGTCGGTGGCCACGTAGTGCGGCAGCAGGAACCGTCCGTGCAGGTCCAGGCCGTGTCGGACGAGCGGGGCGCGCAGCGGGGTCGCCCAGAACCGGGCCACCAGGGCGCGTACCAGCAGCGCCTGGACCAGGGCCATCTGCGGATGCGGCGGCATCTCGAAACCGCGCAGCTCCAGCAGGCCGAGCCGGCCCCGGGCCGAGTCCGGACTGTACAGCTTGTCGATGCAGAACTCCGACCGGTGGGTGTTGCCGGTGACGTCGGTGAGCAGGTGCCGCAGCGCCCGGTCCACCACCCAGGGCGACGCGGCCCCGGCGGTCTCGCTGGTGTCGGGCATGTCGGGATCGGCCCCGTTGGCGCTCCCGGTCCCGGTGTCGGGGTCGGTGTCACGTTCCGCCGCTTCCCGGCTCAACCGGTGGATCTCGTTGAACGCGATCTCCAGCTCGTACAACGAATCGGCGCGGCCCTCGTCGACCCGCGGCGCCTGCGAGGTCGGGCCGATGAAGCGCCCGGCGAACAGGTAGGACAGCGACGGGTGGTGCTGCCAGTGGGTCAGCATCGAGACCAGCAGATCGGGGCGGCGCAGCAGCGGCGACTCGGCCGGGGTGACCCCGCCCAGGGTGATGTGGTTGCCGCCGCCGGTGCCCGCGTGCGAACCGTCCACGGCGAACGTCTCGGTGCCCAGGCGGGTCTG
>JBDSLP010000144.1:0-5785 GCA_039916325.1 Nakamurella sp.
CCGATGTCGTCGGGGATCTCGACGTTGGTATAGACGTTCTGCACGTCGTCCAGGTCCTCGATCGCGTCGATCAGCTTGAGGAACTTGCGGGCCGCGTCCAGGTCCACCGGCACGTTCAGCGACGGCACGAACGTCGGGTCGGCCGAGTCGTACTCGATCCCGGCGTCGATCAGGGCGGTCCGGACGGGCATCAGATCAGTGGGATCGGACAGCACCTCGAAGGTCTGTCCCTGATCGGTGACCTCCTCGGCGCCGGCGTCGAGGACGGCCATCAGCAGGTCGTCCTCGCTGAGCTCACCCTTGGGCACGACGACGACGCCCATCCGCTTGAACAGGTAGGACACCGAGCCGGGATCGGCCAGCGTGCCGCCGTTGCGGGTGACCGCGACCCGAACCTCCGACGCGGCCCGGTTCTTGTTGTCGGT
Source organism: Nakamurella sp. (assembly GCA_039916325.1). Taxonomy (GTDB): domain Bacteria; phylum Actinomycetota; class Actinomycetes; order Mycobacteriales; family Nakamurellaceae; genus Nakamurella. The sequence continues at coordinate 426 of JBDSLP010000144.1, forward strand.
GAGGCACTCGATCATCATCGCGACGCCGCTGGGGCCATAGCCCTCGTACATGATCGAGGTGTATTCCAGACCGCCGCTCTCGGCCCCGGACCCGCGCTTGACCGCCCGGTCGATGTTCTCGTTGGGCACCGACGACTTCTTCGCCTTCTGCACGGCGTCGTACAGGGTCGGGTTGCCGCTGAGGTCGCCGCCGCCCATCCGGGCGGCCACTTCGATGTTCTTGATCAGCCCCGCGAACAGCTTGCTGCGCTTGGCGTCTTTGTGGGCCTTCTGGTGCTTGGTGGTAGCCCACTTGGAATGGCCGCTCATTGCCTGCCGTGCCTCTCGCTCGTATCGCGCTCGATGTGCCCCGCCGGCGGGCGGGCACACAACCGCGACCGCCACAGGTTCGACGGGTGAGTCTACGTCGCCTCAGCCGGCCCGGGTCTGACCTGCCGCCGCGACCATGGCCAGGAACAGCGCGTGCACCCGCAGGTCACCGCTGATCTCCGGATGGAACGAGGTGGCCAGCACCGGGCCCTGGCGGACCGCGACCGGATGGCCGGCCGCGGCGGCGAGCACCTCGACCCCGGGACCGATGGACTCCACCCACGGCGCCCGGATGAAGACGCCAGGGACCGGGCCGTCGATGCCGGCCACCGCGACCTCCCCCTCGAACGAGTCGACCTGTCGCCCGAAGGCGTTGCGGCGGACGGTGATGTCGATGGCGCCGAGCGGACGTTGGTCCGACCGGCCGTCGAGGATGGTGGTCGCCAGCATGATCATCCCGGCGCACGAGCCGTAGGCCGGCAGTCCGGCGTGCAGCCGCTCCACCAGTGGGTCCCGCAGCGCGAAGACGTCGAGCAACCGGCTGATGGTGGTCGATTCCCCGCCCGGGATGATCAGGCCGTCGATCGCGTCGAGTTCCGATGCCCGCCGGACCGTGACGCCGTGGTGCCCGAGCCGTTCGACGGCGTGCACATGCTCGCGGACGTCGCCCTGCAGCGCGAGGACCCCGATGGTCAGCACGGCGCTCATACCGGGGTGGTCAGACCCTGCGGGACCGTGGTTCCGGTCGGCGCCGAGGTGTGGGGTGTTCCGGGACGGTCGCCGGGCCGGTCGACGGCGAGTCGGGGGAGCAGCGGCTGCAGCAGCGGGCCGATGCCCAGCGCGTAGGCCACCGTGCCGATGCCGACCGGACCGCCGAGCAGCCAGCCCACGATCAGCACGGTGCCCTCGAGCCCCGTGCGGACCACGAACACCGGTCCGACCCCACGGGCGACCAGGCCGGTCATCAGGCCGTCCCGCGGGCCGGGTCCCATCCCCGCCCCGAGGTAGGTCGCACCGGCCAGCGCGTTCAGCGGGACCGACAGCGCCATCGCGATGATGCCGACCGTCATGTTCGGCGCCGCCGGCAGGACGGCGAGGCAGGCGTCGGTGACCAGCCCGATGACGACGGCGTTGGCCAGCGTGCCGAAGCCCGGCCGCTGCCGGATCGGGATCCACAGCAGTAGGACCAGCAGGGACACCCCCACGATGGTGAGGCCGAAGCTGACCGGGAGCCGGTCGGCCAGTCCCTGGTGCAGCACGTCCCACGGGTCCAGACCCATCCCGGCCCGCACCATCACGGCCATCGAGAAGCCGTAGAGCACCAGCCCCACGAAGAGCTGGGTGAACCGGCGGGGCCGGCGGTCGGCGGGGATCGGCAGCACGACGGCGCGGACCGCGCGCCCGGGGGCGGTCCGGATACGGGACTGCAGCCGGCGGCCGGCGGGCGGGTCGGATTCGCAGGTGCGGTGGCGCATGAGATCAGCATGACCCGCGGCGGCGGGACCGCCCAGTGCCACCTGGCCACAAGTGGCCTGGTCGACCTGAGTGGCCTGGCGAATCCGTTGACCAACGGGTCCAGTTCGCGGAGAGTGGCCTGGTGACCACTCTCGCTCCATCGCCGGACCGCTCTCCCGCCGCCCCCGTCGTCCGGGTGTCGGCAGCGACGCTGGCCCGGCACGTGAAGATCGGGATGCCCCGCAGCCAGCGCGCCGACGCCGAGGGCCGGACCGGGGTCACCTACCGCGAGCTGGCCCGCCGGGTCCGCGATGCGCTGCTGGACGGACGGCTGTCGGCCCAGACCCGGCTGCCCAGCGAACGCGCGCTGGCCGAGGCGCTCCATCTGTCCCGGACGACCGTCGCGGCGGCGTATGCGCTGCTCAGGGACGAGGGTTGGCTGGTGAGCCGGCGCGGCTCGGGCAGCGTACTGCGGCCGGCGCCGGGCTCCGCCCCGGCCGCGCTGTCCCCACTCTCCTGGGGCGCGAGCGCCGACGACGCCCTGATCAACCTGACCACGGCGTCGCTGCCGGCACCCGCCGAGCAGATCCAGGCCGCGGTCGAGGCGGCGGCCGCCGACCTGTCCGCCTACTTCCGGGAGGACGGCTACGAGCCGCTGGGCATCCGGTCGCTGCGGGAGAGCATCGCCCGCCGCTACACCGAGAGCGGCCTGCCCACCACCGCAGAGGAGATCCTCGTCACCAACGGCGGTCAGCACGCCTGGACCATCGTGTTGGCCGAGCTGTCCGGCGCCGGCGACCGGGTGCTGTTCGACTGCCCCACCTATCCGCTGGCGCTGGAGGCGGCCCGGTCCAGCCGACGGATCCCGGTGCCGGTCGGGGTGCGGGCGTCGGCCCGGCAACCCTGGGACCTGGACCTGATGACCGCGGCGATGGTCCAGTCCACCCCGCGGCTGGCCTACCTGATCCCCGACTTCCACAACCCGACAGGCGCGGTGATGGACGCGGCCACCCGCTCCGACCTGGTCACCGCCGCGTCGCGGACGGCGACCGTGTTGGTGGTCGACGAGACCCTGCGCGACGTCGCCTTCGACCCGGATACCGGTATGCCGCCGCATCTGGCCGCCTTCGACAAGGCGCGCCGGGTGGTCACCATCGGGTCGATGAGCAAGTCGTTCTGGGGGGGCTTGCGGATCGGCTGGCTGCGCGCCGGCCGCAGCGTGGTGGGCCGGCTGGCCGCGGTCCGCTCACTGCAGGACATGGCCGGCTCGGTGCTCGACCAGCTGGTCGCCGAGCGGCTGCTCGCCGACGAGCAACCGGCGCTGGCCGTCCAGCGGGCCCGGCTGCAGGCGGGGTGCGCCACCCTGCTCGAAGCGCTGGACACCGAGCTGCCGCACTGGCGACCGACCCGCCCGACCGGTGGCGCCTCGCTGTGGGTCGAGCTCCCCGGGCCCTACGCCACCGACCTCGCCGCGTTGGCGCCATCGGTCGGGGTGGCCATCGTGCCCGGCCCACGGTTCGGACCCGACGGCACGATGGAGTCTTTCCTCCGGCTTCCGTTCACCGCGTCACCGGACGCACTGCGAGCCGCGGTGCAGCGGCTGGCCTCGATCGACGCCCGGGCCGCCGCCGCGCGGCCGGTGTTGCCGCAACGCTGGATGACCTGATCCGACCACCGGCGTACCGGTGGGTCCGGGGGTCCGGTTTCGGCGGGCGGCAAGTGGCCCTACCAGCCGCGCTCGGCCAGCCGGTGCGGCACGGGGATGTCGGCGACGTTGATGCCGACCATGGCCTCGCCGAGGCCACGGGAGACCTTGGCGATGACGTCGGGGTCGTCGTAGAACGTGGTCGCCTGGACGACGGCGGCGGCCCGCTGGGCCGGGTTGCCGGACTTGAAGATGCCCGACCCGACGAAGACGCCCTCGGCGCCGAGCTGCATCATCATCGCCGCGTCCGCGGGGGTGGCGATGCCGCCGGCGGTGAACAGCACGACCGGCAGCTTTCCCGTCTCGGCGATCTCGGCGACCAGGTCGTACGGCGCCTGCAGCTCCTTCGCGGCGAGGTAGAGCTCGTCCTTCGGCAATGAGCTCAACCGGCGGATTTCGTCCCGGATCGTCCGCATGTGGGTCGTCGCGTTCGACACGTCACCGGTGCCGGCCTCGCCCTTGGAGCGGATCATCGCCGCGCCCTCGGTGATCCGCCGGAGCGCCTCACCCAGGCTGGTCGCGCCGCAGACGAACGGCGCGGTGAAGGACCACTTGTCGATGTGGTGCGCGTAGTCAGCCGGGGTCAGTACCTCGGACTCGTCGATGTAGTCCACGCCGAGTGACTGCAGCACCTGCGCCTCGACGAAGTGCCCGATGCGCGCCTTGGCCATCACCGGGATGGAGACGGTGGCGATGATGCGGTCGATCATGTCCGGGTCGCTCATCCGGGACACCCCGCCCTGGGCGCGGATGTCGGCCGGGACCCGCTCCAAGGCCATCACCGCGACAGCACCGGCATCTTCGGCGATCTTGGCCTGCTCGGCGTTGACGACGTCCATGATGACGCCGCCCTTGAGCATCTCGGCCATCCCGCGCTTGACACGAGCCGAGCCGGTGACCGGACCGGAACCCGAACTGGACTCTGTAGACACCGAAGTGGTCATGAAATGGCTCCCGAGCTGGATCGGTGCGCCCCGCGCGGGCGCCTGTCGCCCAGTCTGCGCCGCCAGGTGGACTCCTTCCGGGCGTCCACTTGTCCGGTCAGGCGTCGACGGCCACCGCCACGGCACCCAGTAGATCCGCGGCGTCGGCACCGGATACGGGGCGGGACCAGAGGTAGCCCTGGCCGTAGTCGCATCCGCGTTCCCGGGCCCGGTCGGCCTGAGCCGCAGTCTCGATGCCCTCGATGGTGGTCCGCAGGCCCAGCGCCACGGCGAGCCCGGTGACCGCGGACGTGAGGGCGTCGCCGACCGGGGTGCCGAGGGCGACCGCGACGGCCCGGTCGATCTTGATCCCGTCCACCGACAACCAGAGCAGTTGCTCCAGCGAGGACCACCCGGTGCCGAAATCGTCCAGCCACACCTGGAAACCGGCCTGGCGCAACTGCGCCACCATCCGGGGGATGCTGCCGTCCCGGACGTCGATCGCGATGGTCTCGGTCAGCTCCAGGGTGATCGACTCCGGCCTGACACCGGCCTCGGTCACACTGTCCATCAGTAGTCCTGCACTGTCGGGAGAGTGCAGGTGGCGGGCGGACAGGTTGACGCTGAGCCGCAGATCGGGGTGCGTCTGCAGCCATCTCGCGAATTCGGCGAGCGCCTGCCGGATCACGGCGAGATCGAGGTCGACGATGAGGTCGCTGTCCTCGGCGACCGGGATGAACCGGCGTGGATCGTCCAGTCCGCGGATCGGGTGATCCCAGCGGGCGAGAGCCTCGAACCCGACGATCGCCCCGCTGTCCAGGTCCACGACCGGTTGGTACCAGGGCACGATCTCGCCGTCGTTGATGGCCCGCGCGATCTCGGCGGTGGCGACGCCGATGTCGAGTCGCTGCTCACGGAGCCGCCGGAGAAGGTCGAGCTGGTCCTCGACCACTTGCGCGAACTCGGTG
>JBDSLP010000145.1:0-4238 GCA_039916325.1 Nakamurella sp.
GGATGATCGAGGCGGGGGAGGATCCCCGGTTCATCGCGCGTCGGCTGATGATCCACGCCAGCGAGGACGTCGGGATGGCCGATCCGACCGCGCTGCAGACCGCGGTCGCGGCCGCTCAGGTGGTGCAGATGGTCGGCATGCCGGAAGCGAAGCTCGCGTTGGCCCAGGCCACCATCCACATCGCCACCGCGGCCAAATCGGGAGCGGTGACCGCGGCGCTGGGGGCCGCGCTGGCCGACGTGCAGGCGGGCAGGAGCGGATCGGTGCCGCCACCGCTGCGTGACGGGCACTACCCGGGGGCGAAGAAGCTCGGCAACGCGCAGCGGTACGTCTTCCCGCACGACCTGCCGGATGCCGTCGCCACCCAGCAGTACCCGCCGGACGAACTCGTCGGGCGCGACTACTACCAGCCGACGGCCCGGGGCGCCGAGCGTGCGCTGGCCGAACGGGTCCCTCGGCTGCGCCGGCTGATCCGGGGCCAGGCCGTCCCCGAGGTGCGTACGCCCGAGGTGAGTGTTCCCGAGAAGAACGCGACCGTCACGGGCACGAGCGTCCCCGACACGAGCGACACCGACAACAACGACCCCGACCGCGAAGGGCGCCACCCATGACCGAGACCACGACGTACCGGGCCATCCGCGTCGGGCAGACCGGTGGACCGGACGTGCTCCGACCGATCGAGCTCGAGCCGGCCCCGGTCGGCCCCGGCCAGGCCCGGGTCGGGGTCGCCGCCGCCGGAGTGAACTTCATCGACATCTACCACCGGGACGGCAGCTACCCGCGCAAGCTCCCGTTCACCGCCGGGCTGGAAGGCGCCGGCACTGTCCTGGAGCTCGGGGCGGGCGCCTCCGGGGTGGCCGTCGGCGACCGGGTGGCCTGGGCGGACCTGCCTGGTTCTTACGCCGAGCAGGTCGTCGGGCCGGCCGCGAGCCTGATCCCGGTGCCGGACGGGGTCAGCGACACCGACGCTGCCGCGTTCCCGCTGCAGGGCCTCACCGTTCAGTACCTCACCACCTGCTCGTACCGGATCGCGCCCGGCGACGACGTCCTGGTCCACGCCGGGGCCGGCGGTGTCGGGCAGCTGCTCATCCAACTGGCCAAGCGACTCGGGGCCCGGGTCATCGCCACGGCGTCGACGCCGGACAAGCGTCAGCTGGCGGCCGACGCCGGCGCCGACGACGTCATCGCCTACGAGGGATTCGACGAGGTGGCCAGGACCCTGACCAGTGGCAACGGCGTCCACGTGGTGTACGACGGCGTCGGCAGGGACACCTTCGACCGGTCGATGAACGCGCTGCGGATCCGCGGCTCGATGGTGCTGTTCGGAGCCTCGAGTGGCCAGCCAGAACCGGTCGACCCGCGGCGGCTGGCCGCCAAATCGCTGTTCCTGACCCGGCCGAAGCTTGCCGACCACGTACTGACCCGCGATGAGTTGATGATGCGGTCGGCTGACGTGCTCGGTCGGATCGCCGCCGGGGAGCTCACGCTTCGGATCGGGGCCCGCTACCCGTTGACCGACGCGGCCCGGGCCCACGAAGATCTGGCCGCCCGTCGCACCACCGGCAAGCTGTTGCTGATCCCGTGAGCACAGGCGACGGCGTGCGCCGCTGGTGGCGACGGATCGTTGCTCCCGGCTGGATACGGCCGACGCCGACGGCGGCGCAGCGGCGAACCGACATCCGCCTCGTCGGAGTGTTCTTCGTCATTGCGCCCGGTAGTGCGGTGGTGGCTACGAGTCTTGCCGGCGCATACGGCCGGGTGCCGCCGGCCTGGTGGTGGTACGTACTGTGGATCGTCGTGCTGGGGCTGCCGTTGGTCTGGCGGCGGCGCTATCCGATCACCTCCATGTTGCTGGTGGCGACCGCGTTCCTGGTGTCGCAGTGGTTCGGCTATCCGGACAACCTGGTGGCCTCGGTCGCGCTGTTCTGGTCGCTGTATTCCGTGGGCGCCTGGTCGCAGCGCCGGGTTGCCGCGTTCTGGGCCCGGGTCATCGTGGTGGCCGGGATGTTCGCCTCGATCGTGATCAGTTTCGCGATGGCCGGTGCCGACGTGCTTCCCGACAACACCGATGCCCGGCCCGGACCGCTCACGCCCTACGCGGCGACTGTCTTGTCGAGCCTGCTGATCAACATCGTCTACTTCGCGTCCAGCGCCTTTTTCGGCACGGTGGCCTGGACCTCGGCCCGGCGGGAGAGTCAGCTCGTCGAGCAGGCGGCCGCCCTGGCGGCCGCCGAACGGGACACTGCGGCGCGGGCCGTGACCCGGGAGCGGCTGCATATCGCCCGGGAGCTGCACGATGTCGTCGCCCACCACGTGTCGGTGATGGGGGTGCAGGCCAGCGCCGCCCGGCGGGTTCTGGGTAAGAGCCCGGACCTGGCCACCGACGCGCTGACGGCGGTGGAGAACACCGCGCGGGTTGCTATCACCGAGCTCCGCGAGCTGCTCGGGGTGCTCCGAGAGGAAGGGCACCTCGACGACGCACCGATGCCCCCGGACGCGGCCGCGCTCGGTCCAGCCGTCGACACCCTCCACGGCGCACCGGGTGTCGACCAGATCCCGGCGCTGGTGGCCCAATCCGAGAAGGCCGGGCTGAAGGTCGGATACGGGGTGTTCGGCGATCCGCGGCCGATTCCGGTCGGGGTGTCGCTGTCACTGTTCCGGATCGTCCAGGAGGCGCTGACCAATGTGCTCAAGCACGCGCCGGCGTCCAGGGTCGACGTCCGGTTGCGCTACCGCGAGACGTCGGTGGAGGTCGAGATCACCGACGACGGATCCTCGGCGGGGTCCTGGACGCCCAGGAGTGGTGCGAGCACGGGCTACGGTCTGGTGGGTATGCGTGAGCGGGTCGCGGTCCACGGTGGCGAGCTCGTGGTCGGACCGCGGGAGGCCGGCGGCTTCCGGGTCCGTGCGAACCTACCCGCAGCGACCGTCCGAGGCGCGGGTGAGCCGGCAACCGATCGAGGACGGGTCTGAGATGAGCGACGTGCTGAGGGTTGTCGTCGTCGACGACCACGAGCTGGTCCGCGCCGGGTTCCGGATCATCCTCGACGCGGAGGACGACATCACCGTGGTCGGTCAGGCCGCCGACGGTGCTACTGCAGTCGCCCTCGCGCGCGAGCTCCGCCCGGACGTCATGCTGATGGACGTGCAGATGCCCGGGATGGACGGGCTCGAGGCGACCCGGCAGATCCGGGCCGACCGGGCTGACCGGGACGGTCGAGACGTGCGGGACGGTCGAGACGGGCAGGACGATCGCGGGAGTCACGCGACTGCCGAGAACGGATCCCTTTGGGGTCCTGCGGTGATCATCCTGACCACCTTCGACCGGGACGACTACCTTTTCGCGGCGCTGCGGGCGGGGGCCAGCGGCTTCCTGCTGAAGAACGCCAGCCCCGAGGACCTCATCGAGGCGATCCACGTCGTCGGTCGCGGAGATGCCCTGCTGGCGCCGGAGATCACCAGGCGGGTCATCGAGCAGTTCGTCGCCACCCCAGCCCCGGCACCGGGGATCAGCCCGGGTGGGAACGCCGAGGCCAGGTTGGCGGACCTGACCGAACGGGAGCACGAGGTCCTGGTCCGACTGGCCCGCGGCGCGTCGAACGCAGAGATCGCCGGGCAGCTGTTCCTCGGGGAGGCCACTGTGAAGACGCACGTCTCCCGGGTCCTGATGAAGCTGGGCCTGCGCGACCGCACCCAGGCCGTGGTGTTCGCTTATGAGAACGGTGTGGTGCGGCCGGGCGGGTGAACTCGACGACTGACGCGTTCGTGGTGCAGGCGGTTGGTGATCGGCCCCGGAAGTGGCGGCGTGCCATCGTCATGATCGCCGCTGGTGGGCTAGGTCGTGGCGGAGCCGGCTACACCCAGCCATCGCGGTCATGAATCCAGCTTGGAACATCTGTACGATACTGATCCGAGTTGTCCACATCTGTCCGAGACCGGGCCGCCAGGCGCCCCACCGTCGCACCCCACCGTCGCGCAACCCGCCCGAGGTCATCCCTCCGACGGACGCAGCCACCCCATCCCGCCCACCCCACGACGGACCCCTGATCTCGCCAACACGGCTGATGTGCCCACCAGGACAGCACCCTAACGTCGTTCACGACGTATCAGGACGCCCGAGCGAGAGGGACCCACCACATGCTGGAACTCCGATCGATCAGCCGCCGATTCGGCGACCGGACGGTGGTGGACGAGGTGTCGTTCACCGTCGGCCCCGGCCGGCTGACCGGCTTCGTCGG
>JBDSLP010000146.1:0-25097 GCA_039916325.1 Nakamurella sp.
CCGACACCGGCCTCGGTGAGCTTCTTGGTGGCGTCCATGATGGCCACCCGCAGCGATTCGCGGCTCATCAGTGCGATCCCGCCAGACGCTCGTTGCGATCGGCGGTCTCCAGCGCGTCGAGCACGCTGTCCAGGTCGCCGCCGAGGACGGCGTCCAGGTTGTAGGCCTTGTAGCCCACCCGATGGTCGGCGATCCGGTTCTCCGGATAGTTATAGGTCCGGACCCGCTCGGACCGGTCGACGGTGCGGACCTGCGAGCGACGGGCGTCCGCAGCCACCGCGTCGGCGGCCTCACGAGCGGCGATCAAGATCCGGGACCGCAGGATGCGCATCGCCTGCTCCTTGTTCTGCAGCTGGGACTTCTCGTTCTGACAGGACACCACGATGCCGGTCGGGAGGTGGGTGATGCGCACCGCGGAGTCGGTGGTGTTGACCGACTGACCACCGGGGCCTGACGACCGGAAGACGTCGATCCGCAGGTCGTTCGCGTCGATGGTGACCTCGTCGACGTCCTCGACCTCCGGCGAGACGAACACGCCCGCGGCCGAGGTGTGGATGCGACCCTGCGACTCGGTGACCGGGACCCGCTGCACCCGGTGCACGCCGCCCTCCCACTTGAGCCGGGCCCAGACCCCGTCGGCCGGTGCGGGGGTGCCCTTGGACTTCACCGCGACGGTGACGTCCTTGTAGCCGCCCAGATCGGAGTCACTGGCCGAGAGGACCTCGGTCTTCCAGCCGCGCCGCTCGGCGTAGCGCAGGTACATCCGCAGCAGGTCGCCGGCGAACAGCGCGGACTCGTCTCCGCCCTCACCGGCCTTGACCTCGACGATGACGTCCTTCGCGTCGTCGACGTCACGCGGCGCCAGCAGCTCGATCAGCCGGTTCTCCAGCGCCAGCACCTGGGGTCCGAGTTGCTCGGCCTCGGCGGCGAGCGACTCGTCCTCGGCAGCGAACTCCAGCGCGGTGGCCAGGTCGTCGCGGGCCGCGTCCAGCGCCTTCGCGGTGGCCACGATCGGACCGAGCTCGGCGTAGCGGCGGCCGAGTTTACGGGCCAGCCCCTGATCCTGATGGATCGCCGGGTCGGCCAGCCGCTCCTCCAGCGCGGCGTACTCGCGGACGAGCGCGGCGGCCGGTGTGGTCGGGCTGGTCATGCGTGGCGCCTCTCAGCAGGTGGTGGGAGAACTGTCGGGACGACTGGTCGGAAAACAACAGCGCCCGCCGGACCCTGACGGGCCGACGGGCGATGTGGTGATCGGTGTCAGGACAACCGAGTCATCGGGTGCGCTTGCCGTAGCGCGCCTCGAAGCGGGCGACGCGTCCGCCGGTGTCCAGGATCTTCTGCTTGCCGGTGTAGAACGGGTGGCAGTTGGAGCAGACCTCGACGGCGATGGTGCCGTCGGACTTGGTGGATCGGGTGGTGAACGAGTTCCCACAGCCGCAGCTGACGTGGGTCTCGTGGTAGGTGGGGTGGATCCCAGCCTTCATGGCAATTTCCATTTCTCGACGTGGTCGCCGGGTCGATCCGTCACGCCCTCGGGGCGTGAGTGCGGGGCTAGGCCTGCGGGATCGTGAACCGGAACCGGATGACAGTCGCTCAGTGTGCCAGATCGGCCCACCGGTAGTCCAAACGCGCACCGGACGAGCACTATTCCCACGGCCGCGAGTTCGTCGATCGTCCGGGGACGACGTATCAGCACACCGTTCGACGCCCTCTCTCTGCACGGGCTGCCTGCCCGTCCGGCGACAGGGACAAGGGATGCGATGACGGGGTGGAGCATGGCCCTGGCGGCGGCGTTGACGTGGGGCCTCTCGGGATTCCTCGGCGGCCACACCTGCCGACGCATCGGGGTGACCCCGCTGCTGGTCGTGACCCAGGTGTCGGGGCTCTCGGTGCTGCTGCTGGTCACTGTCGTGCTCTGGGCGAACGGGGATCCGCCGGATCCCGGCCTGTGGCGGCAGGCGGCGCCGTGGGCGGTGGTGGCCGGGGCTGCCGAGCTGGTCGGGTTCACCGCCCTGTACTGCGCGATGTCGTCCGGACCGATGGGGATCGCCGCGCCGGTCGCCGGTCTCGGGGTGCTCGTCCCGGTGCTGTTCGGCCTGTTGACGGGGGTGGATCCGACCAGCTGGCAGCTCTGCGGGCTGGGTCTGGCGACCGCGGGACTGGCCCTGCTGGCTGCGGACCGCGGGGCTGCGACGGGCAGGACGGTGGCGGCGGCCGTTGCGGCCGGCGTCGGATTCGGGGTCGCGCTGGTCGCGCTGGCCCAGGCAGCACAACTCGACGAGCTGGCGGCGGGCACGCTGGTCAAAGCCACCACCGCCCCGCTGGTCCTGGCGGTCTGGCTGGTGCGGCGCCGGCGCGGCGCGGCGATCCGACCGGGGGCGGCCCTCGGCGGCCCCACCGGGAGCCGGTCGGGACGGTGGATCGGCGCGTTGCCGTGGGTGGTGGCCGGGATCGTGGCCGGTGGACTGGACGCGGTGGGAAATCTCTTCTTCGCGCTCGCCAGCACCCGCACATCCCTGCCGGCGGCCGCGATGATCGGGTCGTCGGACCCGGTCGTGACCGCCTTGCTGGCCCGATGGTGGATCGGCGAGCGGCTCAGCGGCAGGGCCCGGTGTGGGACCGTCGCCACGGTGGTCGGGGCCGCCGTGGTCTCGCTGGGCTGAGGCCGCCATGTTGTCGTCCAGGTGCGGCGGGGACACGCCGATGGCGCGCGCCCGTCCTCAGTCCAGGACGATGCCGAGGCCGCCCTGCTGCGCGCCTCTGAACCGGGCGCCCACGTCACTCGTCAGGACGGCCAGGCGTCCGATCAGGCCGTACTTCCGACGGATGCCGGACTGGACCGCCTGCAGTTCGACCGCATCCAGCAGCCGGGCCGTCGCGGTGACCGGTTCGCCCCTGGGTGTCCCCCGGGTCGAGCACGGGGCCACGGTCACCGCCGGGGTACGCCGGATCCGCTTGTACTTCCCGCTGTCCGGACTGGTCCAGACCTGCAGCTCGTCACCGGTCCTTACCACCCAGACCGGGGTCGGCACCGGGGTGCCGTCCTTGCGGAACGTGATCAGCAGCACCGTCCTTGCCCCACCGAGCACGTCCAGCGGTGACTCCCCCGACGCGCGCCGGGAGTGGTCGGGCGCATCCGACATCGCGGGTCAGTCCCGGTCGCGGTCGGCGTTCGGGGTGGTCGCGGCGACCTGCATCAGGAACTCGACGTTGCTGCGGGTCTTGCGCAGCCGGCCCAGCACCAGGTCCAGCGCGGCCTGCGAATCCAGCGCGCCCAGTACGCGTCGCAGCTTGATGACGACGGCGTGCTCGTCGGGCGACATGAGCAGGTCCTCCTTGCGGGTGGAGGACTGATCGATGTCGATGGCCGGGAAGACGCGCTTGTCGGCGATCCGGCGATCGAGCTTCAGCTCGGCGTTACCGGTGCCCTTGAACTCCTCGAAGATGACCGTGTCACCGGCGGAACCGGTCTCGACCAGCGCCGAGGCGAAGATGGTCAGCGAGCCGCCGTTCTCGATGTTGCGAGCCGCACCGAGGAACCGCTTCGGCGGGAACAGCGCGGTCGAGTCCACCCCGCCGGACAGGATGCGTCCGGACGCCGGGGCGGCCAGGTTGTAGGCCCGGCCCAACCGGGTGATCGAGTCCAGCAGCACGACGACGTCCCTGCCCATCTCGACCAGACGCTTGGCCCGCTCGATGGCGAGTTCGGCGACCTGGGTGTGATCGGCCGGCGGCCGGTCGAAGGTCGAAGCGATGACTTCGCCCTTGACCGAGCGCTGCATGTCGGTGACCTCCTCCGGACGCTCGTCGACGAGGACGACCATCAGGTGGCATTCCGGGTTGTTGGTACTGATCGCGTTGGCGATCGCCTGCAGCACGGAGGTCTTACCGGCTTTCGGCGGCGACACGATCAGCGCGCGCTGCCCCTTGCCGACCGGCATCACGAGGTCGATGACGCGGGTGGTGAGGATATGCGCCTCGGTCTCCAGGCGGAGCCGCTCGTTCGGGTAGAGCGGCGTCAGCTTGGTGAACTCGGGGCGGTTCTTCGCCTGCTCGGGATCGAGCCCGTTGACCGAGTCCAACCGCACCAGGGCGTTGAACTTCTGTCGGGCAGCCTCGTTCTCGCGCGGCGCGCGCACCGCACCGGTGACCGCGTCACCGCGGCGCAGGTGGTGCTTGCGTACCTGCGACAGCGAGACGTAGACGTCGTTGGAGCCGGTCAGGTACCCGGAGGTGCGGACGAAGGCGTAGGAATCCAACACGTCCAGGATGCCGGCGACCGGCAGCAGGACGTCGTCGTCGCGGACCTCGGTATCCCCCGGGGTCTCGGTGAACCGCTCCCGGCCACGACGGTTGCGGTCTCGGTAGCGACGGCCCCGGCGGTTGCCGTCGGCATCGAAGTCATCGTCCAGATCGCGGTTCTGGTCGCGGTTCTGGTTCTGGTCGCGGTTCTGAGTGCGGTTCTGGCCACCCTGCGAACCCTGGTTGTCCCGGTTCTGACTTCCCTGGGAGTCGCGGTTCTGGTTGCCCTGACCGCTCTGGCCGTTCTGCGCGCCGCCCTGGTTGCCCTGGGTGCGCGGCTGGGCCGGCCGATCGCCGCCGTCGGTGTTCTCGGCGGTGCCGTCACCGGTGCGGTCGCGATCGCGACGGTTGCGGCGGTTGCGGCGGCTGCGGTCGCGGGTCGGGTACTCGTCGGACCCGTTCGGCGACGCGTCGCCGCCGGAGCGCTCTGTCGTGTCGCCGCCGCCGTCGTCGCCGACCTGGGGGGAGCGTCGGGTGTTGCTCTGGTCGCCGACCTGGCGCGGAGCCGTCTGGTCGCCCGCGGACTCGACGGCATCACGGCCGGTGCGGACCGGTGCCGCAGCGTCGGAGGACGTCGAGGAGTCCTGCGTGCCGGTCTCGTGCGCGCCGTTGCTGGCGGCCGATCCCGTGGCGGGGGTGTCGGGACCCTGGGCGGCACGGTCACGCCGCGGGGCATCCTGGCTCTTCGCCGCATCGCCGCCGGCCGAAGCCTGATCACTGGTCGCACCCGGGCCGCTGGGTGACACGTCGGGGGTCGTCACGTCGGCGGGTGCGCTCTCGGGGCTTCCGGCCGGTCGGCTCGCGGTGCGGCGGGTCCGCGGCGGGCGGGCGGGGGCCTCGTCGGCGCCGGTCGGCCCGCTGGTCGCGGTGGTGCCGGCGTCACCGGTACCGGTGCTCGCACCGCGGCTTGCACCGCTCTGGCGAGCGGAGATGGCTGCGACGAGATCGCCCTTGCGCATGGCCGAGGTGCCTTTGATGCCGAGCTGACTCGCCATGGCCTTGAGCTCGGGCAACACCATGCCCGACAGGCCCTTGGCCCGTCCCGGGATCTCGGAACGCGGGGAATCGAGCAGCTCCGTGGACTCGCTCACGAAGATCCTTCCTGTTCACCGGCAACAGTTGCCGGCGGGTTGTGCGCCGCGGTCGGTATCTCCGGCGGCTGCCAGTCCACGTCCAAACCTGACGTGGGAGGAGTGATGGGTCGCACCCGATGCTGTGAGTGGCAGCGGTCCGGTGCCCGATCGGGGCACCGCGGAACGGCTTGCAGCCGACGCGAGAGAAATCAAGGGATAGAGGTCCAGAAATTGTGCTGGGCAGGTACCCGCTCGACCGTGGACGAGAGAAGCGGATGTGTTGCACAGGCGGTGGAAGATGGATTCACCGGGTGTGCGATCGACTGGCTGCGAAGAATGACAGTGGAGAAGCGGTTGGTGGCATCACCATTTTGCACCGCGCCTGATTGGCACCGCGCCTGATTGGCACCGCGCCTGGATGACACCGCGCCTGTTCAGCGCCCACCCGTCGCCGTCGATCGATCCCCACTGTAATCGTGTTCGGTGCGGAGTGACAACACCGGTCCCGGTGTGTCCCTGCCGACGTCGTCGCGTGCATCCACGCAGACACCGGTCGCGGCCCGGTCCCACTGGTGCGCCCGGCCGGTCCTACGACCGGTTCTCCGATCCTCCGGACGGCACCTCGACCGACACCTGCGCGCCGGCCTGGTCCACGCTGAGCTCGTCGGCGACGAATCCGACCGGCTGCCAGGCGTGGACGTCCAGCGGCCGGTCGACGATGGCCAGGACCGAGGCACCCGCGCCGGAGATCACCGCCGGGATGCCGGCAGACCGGAGCTCGGCCACCAGCTGCGCCGATTCCGGCATCGCCGACGCCCGGTAACTCTGATGCAGCCGGTCGATGGTGCCGTCCATCAGGTACCCGGGATCGTCGGTCATGGCGTGCAGCAGCACCGCAGTGGCCGCCGAGTTGGCGGCCGCGTCGGCGTGCGGCACCAGCTTGGGCAGCATCGCCCGGGTGGTGTGCGTCGACGAGTGCGACCCTGCGGTGAAGACCACCAGCCGGATCTGCGGGTGCACCTCGCGACGAATACATCCCACCGAGCCGTTGTCACGTACCCAGGACACGGTCAACCCCCCGTAGATGGTCGGCCCGACGTTGTCCGGATGTCCCTCCATCTCTGTCGCGAGCCGCAGGATGTCGTCCAGCCCGAGCTGCGCCCCGGCCGGGACGAGCTCCCGGGCGAGCAGCATTCCGGCCACCGTGGCCGAGGCCGACGAGCCCTGCCCGCTGCCGTGCGGGATCCGGTTCTCGCAGATCAGATCGATGGCGTGGGCCGGCTCACCGAGTTCGGCGAACACCCGGGCCGCCGACCTCACCACCAGGTGCGAGGCGTCCCTCGGGACGTCGGCGGCGGCTACGCCGGTCACGGTGACCCGGACCGGTCCATCGGTCAGCCGGGCCCGCAGGTCGTCGTAGCGACCCATTGCGATGCCGAAACTGTCGTACCCGGGGCCGATGTTGGCCGCGGTGGCCGGGACCCGGACCGAGACCTCGGGCCCGTGACCCACGCCCGGCCCGCTCACAGCGACGGTCATGCGAGGTCCAGCGCACCGGCGACGGCACCGGCGTCGACCGGGATGACGGTCGGCATCTCCATCGTCGACAGCGCGATGTCGGGGTCCTTGAGGCCGTGTCCGGTGACGGTGCACACGACGGTGGACCCCTTCGGCAGGCGGCCGTCGGCAGCGGTCATCAACAGACCTGCGATGGACGCGGCCGAGCCGGGCTCCACGAAGACGCCCTCGGTGCTCGCGATCAGCCGGTAGGCCTCGAGGATCTGCTCGTCGGTGACGGCGTCGATGAGGCCGTGGGAGTGGTCCCGCGCACCGATGGCACCGTCCCACGAGGCCGGCGCGCCGATCCGGATGGCGGTGGCGACGGTCTCCGGGTGGGCGACCGGATGGCCGTGCACCAACGGGGCGGCGCCGGCCGCCTGGAAACCGAACATCCGCGGCAGCGCCTCGATCAGACCGTCGGCGTGGTACTCGACGTAACCCTTCCAGTACGCGGTGATGTTGCCCGCGTTGCCCACCGGCAGGATGTGGATGTCCGGGGCGCGACCCAGGACATCGCAGATCTCGAAGCTGGCCGTCTTCTGGCCCTCGATGCGGGCCGGATTGACCGAGTTGACCAGCCCGATCTCCGGGTGGTCGACGACGACCTTGCGGGCCAGTCCCAGGCAGTCGTCGAAGTTGCCCTGGATCTGCAGGATCTTCGCACCGTAGGCCACGGCCTGCGCCAGCTTACCGGCGGCGATCTTCCCGGTCGGGATGAGCACCGCGCTGGTGATGCCGGCCCGGGCGGCGTATGCCGATGCAGCGGCCGAGGTGTTACCGGTAGAGGCGCAGATGACGGCTTTGGCGCCGGCCGCGACGGCATGGGTGACGGCCACCGTCATCCCGCGGTCCTTGAACGAGCCGGTCGGGTTGGCGCCCTCGATCTTCAGGAAGACCTCACACCCGGTGCGCGCGCTGAGCGCCGGGGCGGGCAGCAACGGCGTGCCGCCCTCGAGCAGGGTGATGATCTGCGCACCGGGCGGTACGGCGACCCGGTCGGCGTACGCGCGGATCAGTCCGGGCCACCCGGTGTGGGTGCCCGGCGATCGTTCGGTGAGGCCAGTCATGTCGAGTCCACCACTTTCTCCGTGTCACTGCGCTGCCACTGCCTGTGCCGCCGGGCGAGGCCCGACCGGGCCCCCCGCGCGGACCCGGACTACTCGGAGATGACCCGCATCACCGAGTTCACCTTCCGGACGGAATCCATCCCACTGAGCCGACGGACGGTCTCGGTCAGCGCCGCCTCCGGGCCGCAGTGCGTGACGATGACCAGCGTCGCGTCGTTGCCCGCACCCGCCTGACGCACGGTGGAGATCGATATTCCCAGGTCGGCGAAGCACTGCGCCACCTGGGCGAGGACGCCGGCCCGATCCTGCACGTCCAGCGAGATGTGGTACTGGCTGATGACCTCGCCCAACGGCTGGATGGGCAGGTCCGCGTAAATCGACTCCGAGGGCCCACGGCCGCCGACCAGGGTGTTGCGCGCGACCGTGACCAGGTCGCCGAGCACCGCCGAGGCGGTGGGGGCGCCGCCCGCGCCGGGTCCGTAGAACATCAGTTGCCCTGCCGCTTCGGCTTCGACGTAGACCGCGTTGTAGGCACCGTCGACCGAGGCCAACGGGTGCGTCCGGGGCAGCATCACCGGATGCACCCGAGCCGAGATGGCCTCGCCGCTGGGCGTCTGGATGCGCTCACAGATGGCGAGCAGCTTGACCGTGCAACCGATCTCGCGGGCCGCAGCGATCTCGGTGGCCGACACCGAGGCGATGCCCTCGCGGTACACGGCGTCGGCGGCAACGCGGGTGTGGAACGACAGCGACGCGATGATGGCGGCCTTGGCGGCGGCGTCGAAGCCCTCCACGTCGGCGGTCGGATCGGCCTCGGCGTATCCCCGCTGGGTCGCTTCGGCGAGCGCGGCCTCGTAGGTGCTGCCGGTGCTGTCCATGGCTGACAGGATGTAGTTGGTCGTCCCGTTGACAATGCCCATCACCCGCGAGATACGGTCGCCGGCCAGCGATTCGCGGATCGGTCGGATCAGCGGGATGGCGCCGGCCACGGCGGCCTCGAAGTACAGACCCGCTCCCCCGGCGTCGGCCGCGGCGTAGAGCTGTGGCCCGTGCGCGGCCAGCAGCGCCTTGTTGGCGGTGACCGCACCGGCCCCCCGACGCAGAGCGGCGAGCAGCAGCTCGCGGGCCGGTTCGATCCCACCCATGACCTCGATGACGACGTCGACGTCCTCGCGGGCGACCAGCGCCGCGGCGTCGGCGGTGGCCAGCCCGGCGGGCAGGTCCGGGTGCTTGCCGGGACTGCGGACGGCGACCCCGACCAGTTCCAGCGGCGCCCCGACCCGGGCGGTGAGCTCGGCGGCGTTCTCGGTCAACAGTCGGACGACCTGGGAGCCGACCACGCCGCATCCGAGCAGGGCGACCCGGACGCTGCTGCGCAACTTCGCGGGCTCGGTCATCGACCGCGGCCCGCCTGTTTGGTCGACCGCACCAGGACCACCGAGAAGGCGATCAGGGCGATGACAACCAGGATCGCCACCACCGCGATGGTGGTCTTGAGCCACGGCGCCATCTCCGGCTGCACCAGGACGACGACGATCAGCACGCCGGCCAGCACCAGCAGCACCATCCCCGCCACGAGTGAGGGCTGTCTGGGCTTCTCGCCCGGATTCTCGGGCCGCACCGGCGGGTGGTCGGTCGGATTGCTCACCAGTTCTCCAGTCGCATCAGATCGTCATCGGTCTCGCGCCGCAGCACCGTCCGGGCAGCGCCGTCGAGGACGGCGATCACCGCCGGCCGTGGTACCCGGTTGTAGTTGCTGCTCATCACGTAGCAGTAGGCGCCCGTCGCGGCGACCGCGATCAGGTCGCCGACGGCGAGGTCCTCGGGCAGGAAGCAGTCCCGCACGACGATGTCACCGCTCTCGCAGTGCTTCCCGACGACCCGACAGGACATCGGCGGAGCGTCCGACGACCGCGACGCCAGCGTCACGGTGTACTCGGCGTCGTACAGTGCGGTCCGGATGTTGTCGCTCATTCCACCGTCCACCGAGACGTAGCGGCGGACCACACCGCCGTCGAGGACGACGTCCTTGATGGTGCCGACCTCGTAGACGGTGACCGTCCCCGGCCCCGCGATGGCCCGTCCCGGCTCGACGGCGATCCGCGGGATGGCGAGGCCGGCCAGTTGCGCCTCGCGGGACACGATGTCGCGCAACGCCTTCGCCATCACGTCGGGCGGTGTCGGGTCGTCGGCGGAGGTGTAGGCGATACCCAATCCGCCACCCAGGTCCAGCGTGGTCAAGGTGTCGGCCAGCTCCGGGTGGGTGGTGATCGTGTCGGCGAGCAGCCGGACGACCCGGTGGGCGGCGACCTCGAACCCGGCCGGATCGAAGATCTGCGAACCGATGTGGGAGTGCAGACCGATCAGCCGCAGGCCCGTGCAGGCGGCGATCCGGCGGATCGCCTCCGCCGCATCCCCGCCGGTCAACGAGAAGCCGAACTTCTGGTCCTCGTGGGCGGTGGCGATGAACTCGTGCGTGTGGGCCTCGACGCCGACGGTCACCCGGACCATCACCGGGATGGCGTCGCGGGTCACGTCGGGGTGAGAACCGTTACCGGACGCCGATCCTCGCATCGATTGGACCTCGTCGCCGGTGCCGATCCCCTGGGCGATCTCGGCCAGCCGGGCGATCTCGTGGTAGGAGTCGACGACGATCGCCCCGATTCCGGCGGCGACGGCGCTGCGCAGCTCCCGCTCGGACTTGTTGGAGCCGTGGAAGGCGATCCGGCCGGGCGGGAACCCGGCCCGCAGCGCGACCGCGAGCTCCCCCTCGGAGCAGACATCCAGACCCAGACCCTCGGCGTCGAGCCAGCGGGCGATCTCCCCGCACAGGAACGCCTTCGAAGCGTAGTGCACAGCCGCCGCCGAGCCGAAGGCATCGGCGAAATCGTGGCAGCGCGAACGGAAGTCGCGCTCGTCCAGCACCATCACCGGAGTGGCGAAATCGGCCGCGAGGTCGCGGACATCCGCTCCCGCGAGCACAATCTGGCCGTCAGAGCCGCGAGAGGCGTTGCGCGGCCACACCTTCGGGTCCAGAAAGTTCAGGTCACGCGGCGGGCCCGACGTGTGCCGCTCCTGGACGACGTCGGCGTGGCGGGGCCCCGCGGGATGCGCTCTCACATCCGCTCCGGAGCCGAGATGCCCAGGATGGCCAGGCCGTTGGCCAGCACCTGCCGGGTGGCCGCACACAGCTGGAGCCGGGCCTGGGTGGACGCGTCGGGATCTTCGTCGCCCATCGGGAGCACCCGGACCGCGTCGTAGAACTTGTGGTAGGCCGCTGCGACCTCCTCGAGGTGGCGGGCCACCCGGTGCGGCTCCCGCAGCTCCGCCGCGGACGCCAGCACGGCCGGGAACGCGGCCAGTTGGGCGATCAGGTTGGACTCCTGCGGGGTGTCCAGCAGGGCCGGGTCATACCCGCCGCCGACGGTGATGCCGAGATCGGCGGCGTGCCGGGCCAGCGAGGACATCCGGGCGTGCGCGTACTGCACGTAGAACACCGGGTTGTCGCTGGTCTGCCGGGTCCACAGGTCCAGGTCGAGATCCATGGTGGTGTCGACCGAGTAGCGGATCAACGCGTACCGGGAGGCGTCGACGCCTAGCGCGTCGATCAGGTCGTCCAGCGTGATGACGGTGCCGGCGCGCTTGCTCATCCGAACCGGCTGCCCACCGGCGACCAGGTTGACCATCTGACCGATCATCACCTCGACGGTGTCCGGGTCGTCGTCGAACGCCGCTGCCGCCGCCTTCAACCGGGCGATGTAACCGTGATGGTCGGCGCCGAGCATGTAGATGCACAAGTCGAAGCCGCGGGATCGTTTGTCCAGGAAGTAGGCGAGGTCACCGGCGATGTAGGCCGGGTTGCCGTCGCTCTTGATGACGACCCGGTCCTTGTCGTCGCCGTACTCGGTGCTGCGCAGCCACCAGGCGCCGTCCTTCTCGAACAGGTGGCCGCTCTTCTGCAGCCGTTCGACCGCGACGGTCACCGCCCCCGAGGTGTGCAGCGAGTCCTCGTGGAAGTAGACGTCGAAGTCGGTGCGAAAGGCGTGCAACGTCGCCTTGATCTCGGCGAACATCAGGTCGACGCCGGCCCGTGCGAAGACCTTCGCTGCGGCGTCGTCGTCGAGGTCGGTGATGTCGGGCCTGGTCCGGGACACCTTCCCCGCGATCTCGGCGATGTATGCGCCACCGTAGCCGTTCTCGGGCGTCGCCCGGCCGCGGGCGGCGGCCAGCAGTGATTCGGCGAAGCGGTCGATCTGCGCACCCGCGTCGTTGAAGTAGTACTCCCGGACCACGTCGGCGCCCTGGGCGGCGAGCACCCGGCCGAGTGCGTCGCCGACGGCGGCCCAGCGTGCACCGCCGATGTGCACCGGTCCGGTCGGGTTCGCCGAGACGAACTCGAGGTTGATGTTCCGGCCGGTCAGGGCCGTGCCCCGGCCGTACCGGTCACCGGCAGCGAGGATCTGCCCGACGACGGCACCGGCGGCGGCGGTGTCCAGGGTGATGTTGAGGAAACCCGGGCCGGCGACGGCGACTGCGGCGATGCCGTCGGTGCCGGTCAGCCGGTCGGCGATGGCCTGGGCGATGTCGCGGGGCTTGCGGGCCAGCGACGCGGCGAGCTTGAGCGCAACGGAGGTCGCGTAGTCGCCGTGCTCGCGGTTGCGTGGGCGCTCCACCACGACGTCCGGGATCAACGCCGGGTCGAGGACGTCGTCCGACAGGTCGGCGACCGCCACCACCAGCGCAGCCTGGATCGCGGCCGAGAGTTGTGCGGGATTCACGCCACCATCTTAGGAAGGTCTGGCCGGGCCGTTGACCGCCGACCGAATCACGGTGCTTCGGTGGCGGGCGGAATGGCCCGGTCGGGCCGGAGAACGGGCCGGGACCGGAGATGAAAGAGTGCCGACGGGTGGAATCGAACCTCCCGCATCGCCCATGCTCAACTGCCCCGTTGGTTCGCAACGGCGTCTGTCGGTGTCTCCACCAGCGCATCCAGGGTCGGCTGGTATCTACAACACACCATCCGGGCGATTTCTTCCCCATCAGCCGAGGCATCCCCCGCGTACCGGGTCGCGCTCGTCACAGTCCGCGTCCGGGATTCGGGGGGCGGCGGGCGTCCGGGTGGCGATGCCTGCCGGCCTCCGCGCTCACATGGGATCCACCGGGCAAGGTGACCGTGTCGACACCGGTCAGCTCGTAGGATGGGTGGCCGTTGCCCGGCGCGCCGAGTCCTCTGACCTGCCGCCATTCACCGATCACCAGCAGAACGAGGTCCCGTTTTCCATGATGGCCAGTGGTAGGAATGCGAAGAAGACACGCCGCGAGCTGCCGGTGATCAACCAGCGGGACGGCCTGCCGTGGCTGACCATCGCTGCGGTCACCGTCATCGTGGCGCTCGCCGCGACGATCTTCTTCGTGGTGTTCAGTGCCAAGTCGGTCAAGGACCAGGCGACCTCGGCCCAGCAGGCGTTCGTACCGACCTCGCAGAACCAGGACCCGTCGGCCGGCATTGCCGACGTCTACGCCGGCGCTACCGACACCTACAAGGTGGGGCTGCACGTCAGCCCGCCGACCCGGGTCGCCTACGACCGCTTCCCTCCGGTCGGCGGCCCGCACGACGCGGAGTGGGCGGCCTGCAACGGAATCGTCTACGACGTTCCCGTCCGCAACGAGAACATGGTGCACACCCTCGAGCACGGCGCCATCTGGATCACCTACAACCCGGACTCCATCGGGGGCGAGCTGGACACCCTGAAGGCCCTGGTTGCGGGCAAGCAGTACATCACCCTGAGCCCGTACCCCGGCCTTGACGCGAAGATCTCGCTGCAGGCCTGGGCCCACCAGCTGAAGGTGGACTCGGCGTCGGACGAGCGCATCCAGCAGTTCATCACCGCACTGCAGCGCAACCCCTTCCTGACCCCGGAGGTCAACGGCACCTGCGCGCAGCCGACCTTCGACACGGCCAACCCGCCGGCGTTCGACAGCAGCTCCCCGGGGGCCGACGCGGTGCAGATGGCCGGCACCGGCGGCCAGAGCGGGGCGGTCGTCACCCAGGACTCCGCCGAGATGCAGGCCGAGACCGTGCCGCAGACCGGCCCGAGTGGGTCGGGCACGGAGACCGCGACCACCTCGGCCGAGGCGGTCCCGACCGACCCCACCGGCTCGGATCCCAGCGCCGCGACGACCGACCCGGCCGCCGGTACCTCAGTCACGACCACCGGATGAGCCCGGCAGCCCCGACCGGTGGTCCACCGCAGCCGTCTCCCCCGGTGTCGGGACCGCCGACCTCCTCGGTATTCCAACGCTGGGGCCGCAACGGGACGGCGATCGTGATGGCGTTGGCCGCCGTGATACTGCTGCTGATCGGCGGCACCATCGGGTTGGCTCTGGGTGGCAGTCCGGCATCGTCGGCGGGATCGGCGGGATCGGTGGACAAGCCCGCCGTCGACTCCGTCGACGTGGGTTTCCTGCGCGACATGGGTGTGCACCACGAACAGGGTGTGCTGTTGGCCCATCTCGTGCAGCTCAACGGCGGCCGCGCCGAGGTGGCGGGAGTCGGCTACGACATCGAGTACCAGCAGACCTCGCAGATCGGCCAGATGGGCGGCTTTCTCCAGCTCTGGGGCTACTCACTGAACAACATGTCGACGCCGATGTCGTGGATGACCTCGACCGACATGAACACCAGCGGTCCGATGGCGATGATGACCACGATGGACGCCGCGTCCGTCGCCGCCGGCGCGGTCATGCCCGGGATGGCCACCAACGCGGAGGTCGATCGGCTCAAGACGCTCCGCGGTGACGCCTCCGACGCCTATTTCCTGCAGCTGATGATCCGCCACCACGAAGGCGGCGTGCCGATGATGGACTACGCCGCCACGTACGCGACCAACCCGGTCGTGAAGAACATGGCGCTGAAGATGGCCCAGGGACAGGTCGCCGAGATCGCCTCGATGACGCAGCTGCTACAGGGCACCTACGGCGGGCACCCGCTGATCACGTCCGGTGTGGTGGCGTCCGACAGCACGACCGGGACCGCGCCCGGGAGCTCGGCGGGCATGACCGGAATGGACGTGGCGCCGACGTCCTGAGCGGCGGCCGGCGTGGGCCGGACGCACCCCGAGGTGGCGTCGGGGACCAGAACTGTCGGGTAGTCTTTCATCGCGCCCCCGTAGCTCAGGGGATAGAGCACCGCCCTCCGGAGGCGGTGGCGCAGGTTCGAATCCTGCCGGGGGCACACCGATTTCCGCTCTCATGGCGCCACGCGACACCCTCGGGCCCAAGCCCGGGGGTGTTCGTCGTCTCCGGGGTTCGAGACCCCAGGAGCGATGTGTCGTACCCCTTCTCTATTGTCGACCGCAGTGGCCCCCCGGGGCAGCGGGCGACAGACAGCGGGGGGATCGGATGACCGGGTCAGCGCTCGACCGTGACCGCGACCACCGCCCGCCCGACAGCTTTCGCATAGCGCCCAGCGGCCCGGGTCAGCGCGTCTTGCGACGGGGCGGTCGGCCCGAACGGCACCACGGTGACGTCAACGCGATCGCGGGTCACCACCCGCCGCCAGGTCCCGACCACGATCCCGTCCTCGACAACACCCGGCAGGAAGATCCCGTTGTTCCCCGGGACGATCCGCGAGGCGACCTCCGTGGGCAGCACGTCGCCGCGCTGCTGGTAGCCGAGCAGAAATTCGTCGAACCCGGCGATCAGACCCACACCGGTCGGCAACGTCGTCGGCCCGGTCCCGGGGGTGAGCGGCAACGGCGCCCACAGATCGCGCCTGTTCGTCGTCGCCGGAACCGCGCCGGCCACCTCGAACCGACGCCGCGCCTCGGCCAAGGTGATCCCCGCCCACCAGGCGAAGTCCTTCGGCGTGCAGGGGGCGTGACTGCGCAGGTAGCGCCGGGCGAGCTCCGACCCGGGGTCGTCGTAGGCCGCCCGATCCCCGGCCGGGACGAACTCGTCCAGCAGCACGAACGTCTGCTGCCGGCCGGCCATCGGCCCGATCGCGATCAGCCGCTCGTGTGCCAGCACCCAGAGCAGGTGATAGCCCCGCTGCCCGTCGACGACGACGCCGCCATCGGTCCAGGTCGCCATGACGTCGGGCCGGGCCAGTCGTCGACCGCCCCGCAACGCCCCGACGAGAAGGTCGCGAGCCCGGTCGACGGTGTCGTCGGTGATACCGAGTTGTCGCTGCCGGGCGCGATGGGCAGACAGCATCCGATCCTGGGACAACGCCACCATCCAATGCGCGTCCGCTGCGGGCACCCAGTGGATGGTGCCGCGCATCGGCCAGGTGCGCAGGATCGTCCCCGCCTCGACCGCGGCCTCGACCGCGGCGATCGAGGGTTCCCGGAGGCGGGCGGCGAGAGCCCACAACGACTGGCCGTAGTCCTGAGCCTGTACCGCTCCCATCCACCGCACCACGTCGGCGGGATCGTCGAAGCCGGTGCTTTCGGCGAGCCGCTGTGAGTGCCATCGCCGACGGCCGACGTCTCCGGCGGGTCCGCCGCTCGCCACCCCCCGGGGGGCTGCACCGACGCACCAGCTGTCCATGTTCCGAAACGTTAGGTGACCGGTGACCGCCCAGGCCGGCGGGCCGTCCGCGGACGGACCGACCGGGGTCCGATCGGGGTCCGGATCGCCGGTGATGTCGAGCCTGCAGCGTCGGGTGCTGATCGTGGCGGTGCTCTCCAGCTTTGTGGCCTTCCTCGACGGGACCGTGGTCAACGTCGCCCTGCCGGCGATCGTGGCCGACCTGGGCGGCGGCCTGACCGTCCAGCAGTGGGTGCTCGACGCCTACCTGATCACCCTGGGCTCGCTGATCCTGCTCGCGGGTTCGCTGTCCGACCAGTTCGGCCGGGTCCGGGTCCTGCGGATCGGCCTGCTCGGTTTCGGCGTCGCCTCCGTCCTGTGCGCGGTCGCGCCCACCGGCTTCTTCCTCATCGTCGCGCGCGGGCTGCAGGGTGCGGCCGGCGCCCTGCTGGTCCCCAGCTCGCTGGCGATGATCATCGCGACGTTCAGCGGACCGGCCCAGAGCCTGGCGATCGGGCGGTGGACGGCCTGGTCCGGGATCGCGGCGATCATCGGTCCGGTGCTCGGCGGGGTCTTCGTCGACGCGTTCTCCTGGCGGTGGGTGTTCGGGATCAACGTGGCTCCCATCGCGGTCACCGTCGTACTACTGGGCCGACTGGACCGTCTGGACCGGGCCGGTCGGACTGCTCCGGCCACCCGCCGTGCCCCGATCGACTGGACGGGCGCGGCGTTGGGCGTGGTCGGGCTGGCGGGTCCGGTCTTCGCGCTCATCGAGCAGGGCCGCTTCGGCTGGAGCTCCCCCGTGGTCTACGGGCCGCTGGTCGTGGGGGTGGCGGCGTTCCTTGCGTTCCTGCAGGTGGAGCGACGCAGTCGGCATCCGATGCTGCCGCTGGAGCTGTTCGGAGTCCGCAACTTCTGGGTGGGCAACCTCGCCACCGTCGGCATCTACGGCGCACTGTCGCTCGGTTCGTTCGCGATCACGTTGTTCCTGCAGCAGGTCGCCGGGTTCTCCGCGACCGCCTCCGGAGTCGTGCTCATCCCGGTCACCGTGGTCATGCTGCTGTTGTCGTCGGTGTTCGGCGGGCTCGCCGGCCGTCACGGCCCGCGGCTGTTCATGGCCGCCGGCCCGATCCTGGCCGGCGTCGGCTACCTGCTAATGCTCCGCGCCGAGATACCGCTGCAGCTGTGGACGCAGCTGATGCCCGGCGTCGCGCTGTTCGGCGTCGGCCTGGCGATGACCGTCGCCCCCCTCACCTCCGCCGTTCTCGGGGACATCGCCGAAGCGCACGCGGGCATCGGGTCCGCGGTGAACAACGCCGTCAGCCGGGTGGCGGGCCTCGTCGCGATCGCCTTCGCCGGGGTGATCGCGGGCGGCGCGCTGGACCTGGACGGATTCCACCGACTCGTCGCCTGGACGGCCGGTCTGTTGATCCTGTCCGGGGTGGTCGCGGCCCTGGGGATCACCAACCGGCGTCCTGCCACCGGTGAGGGGAGTTGAGGCGAACGTGAGACACGATCCGGGATCGGCTGTCCCGAGGGGTTTCCAGGCCGCCCGACGGCTCGCCCTCGCGTGGGCGGTCATCGCCCTCACAACCTCCTGCACGGCCGCGATCGACGGGAGCGCCACGACCGCCGGTGGTGGTCCCAGCAACACGTCGTCCGGCGTCACCGACCCGGGTGACGTCCAGTACAGCTCGACCGTCGGCCCGACCACCGGGGACGGAACCGTCGCGCCGGACGGTGCCGCGGGGGCACCGGGGTCCCACGGCCGCTGGTTGCCGTCCGAGACCAACCCGGATCCGACCGTGGACATCGAGGGTGTCTACATCGGCGCACCCTCGCTGTACGCCCAGCGGTACCACTTCGCCGCACCGGACCGGGTGGCCTACGACCGCTACCCGCCGGTGGGCGGACCGCACGACCCGACCTGGGCCGCCTGCGACGGGGTCGTCTACGACCAGCCCGTCCGTGCCGAGATGATGGTGCACGCGCTGGAACACGGCGCGGTGTGGATCGCCTACAACCCCGACACTTTGAGCAGCGCAGACCTGGTCGATCTCACGGCTCTGGTCCCGCAGGTCGGCTACCTGGTGATGTCGCCCTACCCCGAATTGGACACGCCGCTGTCGCTGCAGGCCTGGGGGCATCAGCTGCCGCTCGAGTCGGGGGCCGATCCGCGATTCCAGCAATTCCTGCTGGCCATGCTGCGCAACCCGTTCCTCACTCCGGAGCCGAACGCCACCTGCACCAACCCCGCCTTCGACGTCGCCGACCCGCCGCCGTTCGTCGCCGAGGCGCCCGGTCCGGACGCCATCCCGCTCGACTACAGCCCGCCGACCGACGGCGACACTGCGACGACGACCACCGGCTGACCGGGTCGCTCACGTTTCCCAGCGACCTCCGATCGGGCACCACGGCGAACGGACCCGACGCATTGCCGGGCCATTCCTCCCCGATCGAGTTCCCATGCGGTCGCTGACCGGCAGAACGATCGCGTTCCTCACCTCGCAGCACGGCATCGAGGAGCTGAGCTCACGACCCCGTGGTAGGCGGTGGTCGATGCCGGCGGCACCCTGATCACGTCTCGCAACACCGACGACCTACCGGCGTTCAGCCCTACCCTCGTCGAGCGGGTCGGCCGATCCTGATTAGCCTCCGACCGGGCGACCGATCGGGACACCAGGAGCGAATCGGCGGCGAGGTATTGTCCGCCTACCGCCGGTCGACGACCGGCACGACGACAGAACGGTCACGCTGGTGAAACCCATACGCGGTGCCCTGCTGACGGTGGCGCTCGCGCTGACCCTGATCAGCTGTTCCTCGACGACAGACGCGACACCGTCGACCACCAGCACGCCCGCCCCGACGGCCACGGAGCTCATCACTCGGTCGACCACCGCGATGAAAGCGGTCCGGACCGCGCATTTCACCCTGAAGGTCACCGGGACGCTCCCCGATCTGCTGGTCCAGACCGGTGCGGGTGACCTGACCAGCAGCGGTTCGGCGCAGGGCACCGCGACAGTGCGGCAGTTCGGCCAACTGGTCGAGGTCGAGTTCGTGGTCGTGGACAAGGAGCTCTACCTGAAGGCGGGTACCGGCGGCTTCAGCCGGGTTCCGGCCGCCCTCGCCGGGCAGGTGTACGACCCGACCGCCATCCTCGACCCGGACCGCGGTGTCGCCAACGTGTTGGCCAGCACCACCGGACTGTCTGCGGTGACCTCCGGGGACGGGACGTGGACCGTCGGTGGGACCGTCCCCAAGGCGGTTGCCGCCAGCCTGACCCCCGGCATCAGCACCGACGTCGCGGGCACGTTCGTGGTGGATGCGCAGTCGTCCAGGACCTCCTCGATCTCGTTCGCCACCACCGGCTCGGACGGGCAGCCCGCCACCGTGGAACTGTCGTTGAGCGACTTCGACAAGGAACTCGCGATCACCGCACCCACCGGTTCGTGACGGCACCCACGCTCAGCCCCGTCCGGCGCGGTGCCGCGCTGAGCGCGGCCGGTGCCGCAGTGCTGCTGGCGGCACTGGACGCCTACGTGGTGGTCGGAGTGCTGATCGACATCGTCGGTGACCTGCAGATCCCGGTGAACCGGCTGGAACGGGCCACCCCGATCGTCACCGGCTATCTGCTCGGCTACGTCGCTGCCATGCCGTTGCTCGGACAGCTGTCCGACCGGCTCGGACGCCGACGGGTCCTGCAGTACTGCCTGTCCGCCTTCGCCGTCGGGTCGGTGGTGACTGCGCTGGCGGGGACGCTGCCGCTGCTCGTCGGCGGTCGGATCCTGCAGGGTGCCGCCGGCGGTGCGCTGCTGCCGGTGACGATGGCACTGGTCGGGGACCTGTGGGAGCCCCGCCGACGGTCCTCGGCCCTGGGCACCGTCGGTGCGGCCCAGGAATCCGGCAGCGTACTCGGCACCCTCTACGGGGTCGGGGTGGCCACGGCGCTGGGAGCGTGGTCGGTGACCAGCAACCTGGAGCCGCAGGGGTGGCGGTGGATCTTCTGGATCAACCTCCCGCTCACCGCGATCGCGATGCTCGTCGTGCACCGCGCGTTGCCGCCGGGCGGCGGGAACCCCGGCCGGCGGCTGGATCTCGTCGGCGGCGGCCTGTTGGCGGTGGCGCTGGCCGTGCTCGTGGTGGCGCTGTACAACCCCGACCCGGAGCGGTCCGCGCTGCCGACCTGGGGCTGGCCGCTGATCGGCGCGGCAGCCCTGGTGATCGGCCTGTTCGTGCTGTGGGAGCGGCGGACGACGACCCGACTGCTCGACCTCGCCAAGGTCCGCAGCCGGCCGTTCTTCGCCGTCCTGGGCGTCAGCCTGCTGACCGGCGCGGTGTTGTTGGTGACGCTCGTCGACGTCGAGCTCTTCGCGCAGACCGTGCTCGGGCGGGACTCCGGCGCCGCTGCGGTGCTGCTCGTACCGTTCCTCGGGGCCCTGCCGGTCGGCGCGGTCATCGGAGGATGGTGCGCCCGGCGCTGGAGCGATCGGTGGGTGACCGAGATCGGCCTGGTCGTCGCCGCGATCGGCTACCTGCTGATGTCCCGCTGGGAGGCCGACATCGGGACAACCCGGGTCTGGGGTCTCCCCCAGCTACCGATCGATCTCGTCGTCGCCGGTCTCGGACTCGGACTGGTCATCGCACCGTTGGCGGCGGCCGTCCTCGCGGTCGTCCCGGACGTCGAGCACGGGGTCGCCTCGGCCGCCGTCGTGGTTGCCCGGACCGCCGGCATGTTGATCGGCGTCGCCGCGTTGACGGCCTGGGGTCTGCACCGCTTCCGCGAGCTCACCGCCACGCTGAACCCGCCATTGCCGTTCGGTCGGAGCGAAGCGGAGTTCCAGGCCCAGTTCGCTGAGTACGAAAGACTCCTTACCGATGCCTTGGTCACCCAGTACCGGGAGATCTTCGGGATCTGCGGCGCTCTGTGCGCGGTGGCCGTGGTGGCGGCGCTGCTGATGCCGTCCGGCCGCGATCGGTGACCCGTGGTGGCGGCCACCGGGTTGCGGTGGCACTCTCGCACCATGACCATCCCCAGCACTCCCGGCCCCGCGAGCCCCGTACCCACACCGGACCCGTCGCCGACCCCCGACCCCGGCGCCATTCCCACCCCCTCCCCGGCCCCGTCGTCGGATCCGGTCCCCGACGTCCCGCTGGTCCCCGGGGTCGAGCCGGCGCCTCCCGGCACCACCCCGCTCGGCTGAGCTGAGCTCGACGACCCGGCCGATCAGCGGTGTTTCACCTCCTGGGCACCGTGGTCGTCATCGTGAGCTCGTCGCGCTCCGAGGACAGCTCGAGCGTCGAGTCGATCCCGGCCAGCTCTCCCGCGGACGTCGGATGGGTACCGCCACACGCCATGACCACGTCGATTCCGTCGAGTCGGCAGCTCCACGAGCGGCGGGCGGACAACGTCCCGTCACCGGCGTCGAGGGACAGCGCGCTGTCCGCGGCCACCCACCGGCTCAGCCGGCTCCGCAGCTGCCGGGTGACCGCAGGCAGATCGACGTCGAGCCGCGCGACGTCGAACCCCTTCTTCCGCAGCGACTTCCCGAGCCGGTAGGCGTCCACGGCCCGGTACGGCGACATCGTCGACGACTGGATCGCGAGCGGGTCGAACGCCGGATGACCCAGCGCGTCCATCCGCTGGACCGGTTTGTTCCACAGCTGAGCGACGGCCGCGTTCAGCGCGAACGATGCGAGGTGGCACGCCGAGTGCGCGAGGGACAACGCCCGCCGGAAGTCGACGTCCACCAGAACCTCGACTTCGTCGCCGATCTCGATATCGGCCGGCGGGATCAGGTGGACCACCACCTCCACACCGCCGGCCCGGGCGGCGGTGGTGTCCAGTACCAGCTCACCGTCGACGACAACCCCCTGGCGGACGTCGGAGAGTGGGTGTTCCCGGCCGTCGGGAGCGCGTAGCACCCCCCGGTCGGCCGGCTGGTCCGGCCAGGTCGGCGACCGCGGATGGGCTGCGGTGGAGTCCAGCAGCACCGCCGCACCCGAACCGTCGGCCATCACGCCGATCCCGACACACCGGCCCCTCGAGGAGGTCTCGCTCGCTGGATAGGTCACCCGGGTACCGGCGATCTCCGTTGCCAACCGGACGTCCCGCAGCAGCAACTCCATCGTCGGAACCCCTTGATCCTCAAGAAAACGCCAAACGCCGCGTCCCTTCCCGCGACCAGGATCCCGCCAGGATGCGGGTTCACGGGACGGATACGGGACCGGAGATCGGTCAGTGGGCGCGGAGGGGATCGAACCCCCGACCGTCTCGGTGTAAACGAGATGCTCTTCCGCTGAGCTACACGCCCCAGGCCGCGTCTGGACGGGGCCGGTCATAGTGTCCACCGATCGCCGTCGGACGGCCAAATCAGGGCCCGCACCGAGCTACCGCTCAGCCGGTGACGGCCCCGAGCCCCGCGATCGCCGCCCGCCAACCGGCCTGGTCGCGGGGGTCGCCGACGTCGTTGACCTCGGTGAACCGGATGATGCCCGCGGCGTCGATCAGAAAGGTCCCCCGCACCGGCATCCCGTGCGGCTCGTCGAAGACCCCGAAGGCGCGAGCGACCTCGCCGTGCGGCCAGAAGTCCGACAGCAGCGGGAACCGGTAGCCGCGCTCGCGGGCGAACACCTTCAGGGCGTACTTCGGATCGCAGGACACCGCGATCAGCTGGACCCGCTCGAAAGCGTGGTCGCGCATGGAGTCCAGCTCGGAGGTACAGATCGGCGAGAACGCGAACGGATAGAACACCAGCAGGACCGGCCGCCGCCCGCGGTGGTCGGCGAGCGCGACCAACGGACCGGCCGCCGACGGTAGCCGGAAATGCGGAGCCGGGTCACCGACCCG
Source organism: Nakamurella sp. (assembly GCA_039916325.1). Lineage (GTDB taxonomy): Bacteria > Actinomycetota > Actinomycetes > Mycobacteriales > Nakamurellaceae > Nakamurella. The sequence goes on from JBDSLP010000146.1 coordinate 23,379, forward strand.
CAGCACTGTCGACTCCGCCAACGGTCAGCGCCGCAGTCGGGTCTCGGACTTCGGACGGACCAGCCGGGTGACCGTCCACTGCGGACCGGCGGCGAAGCTGCTGGTGGACGACAGCCCGGCGATCTGGGCCGCCTCGGCAACGTCGGACGGCTCGACGAACTTCGCGTGGGCCGTCTTGGGCGTCAGCACCCAGATCGACCCGGTGCTGGCCAGCGGCGTGACCGCGTCCACCAGGGCGTCGGTCAGATCACCGTCACCGTCGCGCCACCAGAGCAGCACGGCGTCGAGCACCTCGTCGGTGTCCTCGTCGAGCAGTTCGTTGTTCGTCAGTTCTTCGATCGCATCACGCAGATCGAAGTCGACGTCGTCGTCGTATCCGAACTCGGCCACCACACTGTCGGCGGTCAGACCGAGCCGAGCCGCGGCTGCTGCCGCCTGCTCTGCAACGTCGCCCACGAATATCAGTCCTCCTCGTCGGTCGGACGTGCCGACCATGGTGGTGCCGGTGGTCCCCGCACCTTCGTCCTGGGCAGCCTATTGGTCCAGCCGGGAATCTGGAATCGCCACCCCGAACTTCGGCCCCACGCCTGACCCTGAAGGGGCAATCAGCTCCGACAATTTCGTCGGAACGGCCTTCCGGCCCTCACGGAGGCAGGCTCCGACCGGGTGCCGAGGCCGTCGCTCCGGTCGACGGTCGAGGCGAGGGGCGCAGGAACCGCGGGCATGGGAGAGGATGGACGACGGACGATCGCCTGTCACGAAGGCGGGCAACAACCGGTCGGCCGCTTCGAAGAGGCCGCCCCACCAGGGCGACCCGGCACGTGACGAGGAGTTCCGTTGGCTGCGTCACCCTATGAGGACCTGACCCCCGCCCGGCACCGCGTGATCCGGGACGGCATCGCCGCCCAGATCCCGGACACCGATCCCGGCGAGACGTCGGAATGGCTCGACTCGTTCGACGCGATGGTCGACGCCGGCGGGCAACAGCGCGCCCGCTACGTGATGCTGCGGATGCTGGCGCGCGCGCGGGAGCGCCACGTCGGTCTGCCCGCGCTCACCACCACCGATTACATCAACACGATCGCCACCGAGAACGAGCCGTTCTTCCCCGGCGACGAGGAGCTGGAGCGTCGTTACCGCGCCTGGATCCGCTGGAACGCCGCGGTCATGGTGCACCGCGCCCAGCGTCCCGGCATCGGTGTCGGTGGCCACATCTCCACCTACGCCAGCTCGGCCAGCCTGTACGAAGTCGGGCACAACTGGTTCTTCCGCGGCAAGGACCATCCGGGCGGCGGCGACCACATCTTCTACCAGGGGCACGCCTCCCCTGGCATGTACGCCCGCGGCTTCCTCGAGGGCCGGGTCTCGGCGAGCCAACTGGACGGTTTCCGCCAGGAGGTCTCGCAGCCCAACGGCATTCCGTCGTACCCGCATCCGAGGTTGATGCCGGACTTCTGGGAGCATCCGACGGTGTCGATGGGCCTCGGGCCGATGAACGCCATCCAGCAGGCCCGGGTGAACCGCTACCTGCAGCACCGCGGCATCAAGGACACCTCCGATCAGAACGTCTGGGCGTTCCTCGGTGACGGCGAACTCGACGAGGTCGAGTCGCGCGGGCTGATCCACATCGCCGCGATCGACGGTCTGGACAACCTGAACTTCGTCATCAACTGCAACCTGCAGCGCCTCGACGGCCCCGTCCGCGGCAACGGCAAGATC
>JBDSLP010000147.1:0-8489 GCA_039916325.1 Nakamurella sp.
GCTGGACGACGTTCCCGGCCGTGACCAGTACGACGCCCGCGGTGACGAGCTGCGTTCCATGGCACGCATCCTGGTGGGGCTGCAGGTGACCTGGACCGAGCGCGTACCCGAATTGGAGAGCCTGGGGTTGATGGACAAGCGCGCGTCGGCGGTACCACGAGGGAGACCCGGCGCGCGCGCGCTCCGCAGCGCGGTCGAACTGACCACCGCGATGCCACCGCGATGACCCGCAGCCTCCCCGCGCTTGGCTTCCGGCCTATCAGCTGCGGGCGATCAGTGCCTCACCTTGTCGGCCGCCGCGTCGATGAGCGTGCGCACCGGCGACACCGGCACGAAAGCATCGGCCTGAGCGGTGAGCTCGGCCAGCGACGCCGCGTCGATCTCGAGATCTGCAGCAGCCACGTTGAACTCGAGCTGCTCGACGCTGGACGCGCCCGGAATGACGACCACCTGCGGCAGACTCAACAGCCAGGCCAGGGCCACCTGTGCCGGTTTCGCGTCGTGCTCGCGGGCGATCCGGCGCAGCGAGTCCAGCAGCGGCTGTACCCGCTCGAGGTTCTCCCGACCGAACAGGGAGTTGGTGGCGCGAACGCCACCGGGGCGGTTGTCGACGCCGTACTTCCCGCCGAGCAGGCCCTGCGCCAGCGGGCTGTAGGCGATGACGATGCGGTGGTGCTGCTCGGCGAACGGCACCAGGTCGGCGAGCGGCTTCGACCGGGCGAGGGAGAACCGCACCTGGTTGCTGACCACCGGCCGTCCCAGCGCGGCGTCGGCGGCGCGCCACCGCCTCAGCGAGTAGTTGGAGACGCCGACGGCGCCGATCCGGTCGTCGTCCAGCAGGCTGCGCATACCCCGCATGATGACCGAATCGGGTACCAGCGGGTTCGGCTGGTGGACCTGGTAGAGCGGGATGCGGCTCAGACCCAGCCGCGCGGCCGACGCCGCTTCACGCTTGCGGATGAGCGGCGGGAACGGCGCGACGGGGAACAGCTTGCTGGCCACCACAGCGGCTTCCCGCTGGTCGCCCAGCGCCGCGCCGAGGATCTGCTCGCTCCGGCCCGAGGCGTAGATCTCCGCGGTGTCGAACAGCGTGACCCCGAGCTCGAGAGCGCGCCGGACGATGTCGTGGGCCGGGCCGGCGGCGTAGTCGTCCCCGTAGCCCCATTCGCGCGAACCGAACTGCCACGTGCCCAGTCCGACCCGGCTGACCTGACCCAGACCTTCGACCTCGATATATTTCATGCGTTCAGTGTCAGGCATTCGGCGGCGGGGCCGTCGGGATCGGGTCACGGTGCTGAACGCGTCCTACAGTCATCAACATCAGCAGTGTGCATTTCGAGTCACCAAGCTGACGTCCGCTCGGGTAGTTCGCATTTCGTACCGAATAGTGGGCTACCTTGACGGAGAAGACAGCATGTTGGGGCACGATCCGCTCTGCCGATGTCGTCCTCGGCCAGACCGGCCATCCACCCGGCGACGCCGACCCGCGGCTGGATGTCGTCGAGCACGAGCGCAGTCTCCAGCCGCTCGTTCGCCTCGGCGAAGGTCTGCAGGATCGCCGAGTACAGCTCGGACCGGTCGCCCTGCGTGAACCGGAACATGTCGGCCGGGACGCGCGGCACTGCAGAAGCCGTCGCGGTCGGCGAGGTAGGCACGAACCTCGTCGGCGAGAACGTCACGGTCGCCGGTGATCTCGGTCCGGGCCTGGTGGCGGGCGTAGAACCGACGGCTGCCGTACCGCTGCTGGCGCTGGACTACGTCGGTGACGGCGAGCCGGCCGCAGCTGCTGCTCATCGTTGCGTCGATCAGGTGGTCAGGGTCGCTATCGGCTGGCCTACCTCGACGATGTAGGTGGAGAGCATCTGACCTGTGCCCGGTCCGAGATCGGTCGCATTGTGCGGGATGCGGGGCGGGATCAGAAAACCGTCGCCGGCCCGCAAGGTGAGGGTGGGCTGGTCCTCGATCTCCATCTGTACGGTGCCGTCGAGGATGTAGCCGACTTCCTCCCCGGGGTGGATGTGCCAGCCCGACGACACGCCGACCGGGATCTCGGTGCGGACCTGCACGATGTCGCGTCCCGGGATCGACGAGCCGGTGTGCTGGATCTCCGTACGTTTCAGGTTCGATGCGAGGTCGTCGGCGGCCCTGGCGGCGGTGGCGGCGTCGGATGACATGGTGGAACCTCCGGATCGAAGTGGGTCATGAGTGGTCCAACGCAGGCGCACTCGGTGCGAAGTGAGTGATGAGCTCCTGCGCGGTGTGTTCCGGATCGTCCTCGACGACGAAGTGACTGGTGTCCAGTCCTCCGCCGCTGACCTGGTTCGCCCAAGGACGCCAGACGTCGAGCACGTCGCCGTAGAAGCGGGGCAGGGCGCCGCGGGCGCTCCAGAGGGCGAGGAGCGGGCACTCGACGCGCCGCCGGCCGAGGTCGGCGTCGTCGTGCTCGCGGTCGACGGTTGCGCCGGCGCGGTAGTCCTCGCAAATGGCCTGTACGGTGCCCGGATCATCCAGGAGGGCACGGTAGGTCGCCATCACTGCGGCCGGGTAACGCCCGGGTGCGCCGCCGAGTCCGAGCCCACGTACGTGGACGTCGAAGAATGCGTCCGGGTCGGCACCGATGAGACGTTCCGGTAGGGGTGCGGGTTGGGCCAGGAACGCCCAGTGCCAGTACCCCAGGGCCATCCGGGCATCGGCTCGCGACCACACCTCGCCGGTTGGGACGACGTCGATCACCGCGACGCCGCTGACCCGCTCGGGGTGGTCGAGGGCCATCCGGTAGGCAACCCGGCCGCCGCGGTCGTGGCCGGCCACCACAAACCTCTCGTGGCCCAGCAGGGCCATCGCCTGGACCAGGTCGGCCGCGAAGGCACGCTTGGAGTGCGCGGCGTGATCGGACGTGGGCGTCGGCCGGAACGAGCCGCCGTAGCCCGGGAGGTCGGCGGCGACGACGGTGAAGTGGGCGGCCAGCAGCGGTGCGGCGGCGTGCCACATGAGGTGGGTCTGGGGGTATCCGTGCAGCAGCAACAGCGGGGGTCCGCTGCCGCCGACCCGGGCGAAGATCGGGCCACGCGTCGTCGCGAGGGTGTGCTCGGCGAAGTCCTCGAACATCAGCTCACACCTCGTCGGTGCCGAGAGCGGCGCAGGGACGCCCCCGGGCGGTGGGTTCGAGCGCAATCCAGGTCGGTTCGGGCATGGCGGCGCTCGTCTCCTGGTGGTGGCTGGTCGGCGGGCGGCGGGTCAGGGGTTCTGACCGAGGAACGCGAGCAGCTCGCGGTTGACCTCTCCGGCGTGGGTGACGCACATGACGTGGGGGCCGCCCTCGATCTCGACGTAGTGGGCGTCGGGCAGGGCGGCGTGCAGCCGCCGGCCCTGGCCGTCGATGGGCAGGATGCGGTCGGCGGTGCCGTGCAGGATGAGGGTGGGAACGTCGATGCGCTTGATGTCGGCGCTGAAGTCGTCCAGCCAGCCGGCCGGGCAGGCCCAGGTCGCGTACGGCGACGCCTCGGCGCCGGCGTTCCAGGCGCTGCGCACGGTTTCCTCGCTGACCCGTTTGCCGAGGTATTCGTCGAGATTGAGGAAGTCGCCGAGCAGACCGGTGAGCCAGGCGAAGCGATCATCGAGGATGGCCTGCTGCACGGCGGCGACACCGGCGGCGTCGACCCCGCTGGGATTGTCGGCGGACTTGGCGAACGAGGGTGCGAGGCTCTCGATGATGACGCAGGCCTTGAGCCGGTCGGTGCCGTGCGCGCCGACGTAGCGGACGAGTTCCCCGGTGCCGAGGGAGAACCCGACCACGGTCGCTGCGTGCAGGTCGAGCTGGGTCAGGACCTGGTCGAGGTCGTCGGCCAGGGTGTCGAAGTCGTAACCGGTGCTGGGGCGGCTGGAGCGGCCGAAGCCGCGCCGGTCGTAGACGATGACGCGATACCCGGCCGCCAGCAACGGGAGCATCTGCGGCTCCCAGGATCGGCTGTCCAACGGCCAGCCGTGCAGCAGGACCACGGCCGGTCCACTTCCGTGGTCCTCGTAGTACAGCTCGATCACGGTCGAGTTCTCGTGACCGACAGTGATGGTGCCCATGAAGGCCTCCCTGGGGGCGATGGCTGACCTCGTCGAGATTTCACCGCGCGGGGGCCCGGCGCCAGGCCACTCGCCGGACACAATTTTCCGGCTAGCCCTACCCGCCGTCGGGTGTCACTCTGAGAGCATGACCCGGTGTTCCGCTCGGTGTTGATCGTCGACGACGATCCAGGCTTCCGCGATCTGGCCACGCGGATCCTGACGGGCTGGGGTCACCGCGTGGTCGGGGAGGCCGGCAGTGTCGCCGAGGCCCTGACGCGCGCCGGTGAGCTGCGGCCGGACACCGCGCTGGTCGACATCGGCCTGCCCGACGGTGATGGATTCTTCCTGACCGAGCAGCTTCGGGCGATGTCGTGGCCGATGCGGGTCATCCTGACCTCCTCCGACGCTGATCAGGTCAACGCGGGCGCCGCCCGCCGTTCCGGCGCAAGCGGCTTTCTGCCCAAGGATGATCTGACCGGCCCCGCGCTGCGGCTGCTCATCGAGGAAGGGTGAACCGCCCGGCATCGGCGGCCGCCACGGACGCTCCACCCGGTCTGCGGGTGACGCTCGGTGAGGACGATGTGCTGCTGCGGGAGGGCATCGCCAGGATCCTCACCGACTCCGGGATCGACGTCGTCGCGCAGGCGGGAAACGCCGACGAGCTACTCCGTCGCACGCTCGCCCACCGGCCCGACGTGGCGATCGTGGACGTGCAGATGCCACCTCGTCGCGCCGACGACGGCCTGGTCGCCGCCATCGAACTGCGCCGTCGCCTGCCGGACACCGGTGTGCTGATCCTGTCGCAATTCTGTGAGCCCAGCTACGCCGTCGAGCTGATCGGCGACCGTCCCGAAGGGGTCGGCTATCTGCTCAAGGAACGGGTCGGCGACGTGGCCGGCTTCGTTGACGCCGTTGCACGGGTTGCCGCGGGCGGCAGCGCACTGGACGCGGAAGTGGTCGGACGGATGCTGGGCCGCCGCGCACCCGGCGACCCGCTGTACCCGCTGACTTCCCGCGAGCACGCGGTGCTCGCCACGATGGCCGAAGGCAAATCGAATTCGGGCATCGCGCAGACGCTGTTCATCAGTCAAGCAGCCGTCGAGAAGCACGTCACTGCGATCTTCCGCAAGCTCGACATCACCCCGGCAGACACCGAGCACCGCCGCGTGCAGGCCGTCCTGACCTACCTCCGCCACCATGATCACCACCGATGATGCACGGCGCCCGTGGCGTCGATCCCGCCACCGCTGACGAGCAGTCAGCGCTTCGTCGCGTTGCCAGGCTCGTGGCCGGCGGGGCGGCGCCGCCGGCGGTGTTCGATGCGGTCGCGCGGGAGGCCTGCGGACTCCTGGGCGGGCACTTCACGGCGCTGCTTCGTTATGAGCCGGACGGCACGGCCGTAATCACCGCGATGCACGGCTCCCGAGCGGTAGGCCACGTCATTCACATCGGTTTGCGCCTGTCCACCGACGGCGATGGCGTCGTGCCGCGCGTGCGGCGTTCCGCCCGCGCCGCCCGCCTCGACAGCTACGACGGTGTGCCTGGCGGGAACGCGACCACCGCGATGAGTCTCGGTCTGATCGGCGGCGTCGGGGCACCGATCATCACCGACGGCCGGGTGTGGGGCGTGATCACCGTGCTGTCGGCGGCGCAGCCGCTGCCGCCCCTCGCCGAGACGCGTCTCGGGTTGTTCGCCGAACTCGTCGCCACCGCGATCGCCCACGCGCAGGTGCGCACGGAGCTGCAAGGGCTGGCCGACGAGCAGGCCGCCCTGCGCCGGGTTGCCGAGCTGGTCGCGCGGACGGTGTCACCGCACGACGTGTTCGGCGCAGTCGCAACTGAGGCGTCCTCACTGCTGGACGGTCAGCCGACGACCCTGACCCGTTTCGAGGGGGACTACGAGCTGCTCGTCGAGGCGGCCCCGGACGGACCCGCACCGGTCGGCACGCGGATCACCTTCCAGCCCGGCACGCTGCCCGACCGGGTCCGGCGCGGCGGCCGGGTGGCTCGCGTGGATGACTACACCCTGGAACGGGACGCCCGGCTCGCGGCCGAGTTCGGTCTGGCGGCGGTGGTCTCCGCACCGATCACGGTGGGCGGCCAGGTGTGGGGAATGCTCACGGCGACCTCGGACACCCGGCCGCTGCCGGCCGGTGCCGAGCATCGACTGGAACAGTTCGCCCAACTCGTCGCTGCCGCCCTGGCGAACAGCCAGGCCAGGGCGGAGCTGCACGCGTTGGCCGACCAGCAGACCGCGCTACGTCACGTGGCCGAGCTCGCGGCACGGGAGGCGCCGCCCGACCAGGTGCTGGCGGCCGTGGCCGAGCAGGCGTCGCGGCTGGCCGGGGTCGAATACACCACGCTGTGGCGTTACGAACCCGATGGCTCGGCCGAGATCGTGGCTGTGGACGGCGCCCCCGACGGCGTCGTCGTCGGTGCGCGCGAGCTCGGCACCGGCGACGGTGCGACCCAGCGGGTGTGGCGGACGGCTCAGCCGGCCCGCCTGGACAACCTCGCGCGGGCGTCCGGCCGGTGGCCTCAGATCGTCCCCGGGTCCGGGTACGCCACGAGTGCCGCGGTGCCGATCCTGATCCAGGACACCCTGTGGGGCGTCCTGGTGGTCGTCGGCCGGCGTCAGCCGTTCCCGCGCACCATCGAGGAGCATCTGCGGAACTTCGCCGACCTCGTCGGCGCGGCCATCTCCGCCGCCCAGGCCCGACGACGACTTCAGGTCCTCGCCGACGAGCAGGCCGCGCTCCGCCGGGTCGCTGAACTCGTCGCCCGCGGTGCGGCCCTCGACGAGGTGTTCAGCGCCGTCGCCACCGAAGCGTCCGTCCTGCTCGGCGGCCTGGCCGCGGCGTTGCTGCGCTACGACCCCCACCCCCAGGACGTCGCCGTCGTTGTTGCCGTCCGAAACAGCCCGGCACCGCTGGGACTTCGGGTTCCGCTCGACGTCGGCACGGGGATCGGCGACGTTTTCCGCACCGGGGAACCCGCCCGCCTGGACACCTTCGAGGGCACGCCGCTCGCCGAGGTGGCACGCACGCTCGGGGTGGTGGCGGGAGTCGCGGTCCCCATCACCCTGGAAGGTCGGATCTGGGGGACCCTCACCACGAGCTCGTCCGGACCCCCGATCCCGGTAGGGATTGAGGACCGGCTGACCCAGTTCGCCGAGCTCGCGGCCGCCGCGATCGCGAACGCCGAGAACAAGGCCAAACTCACCGCCTCCCGGGCCCGCGTGGTCGCCACCGCTGACGAGACCCGGCGCCGCTTGCAACGCGACGTACACGACGGCGCCCAGCAACGCCTGGTGCACGCGATCATCGCGCTCAAGCTCGCCCGGGACGCCATCGCCGCCGGAGGCACCGCCGCTGCACTCGTCGACGAAGCGCTGCGCAACGCCGAACACGCCAGCCGCGAACTGCGCGACGTCGTGCGCGGTATCCTCCCGGCCTCGCTCACCCGCGGTGGCCTGCGCAGCGGAGTCGAATCGCTCGTCGCCGACCTCCCCCTTCCCGTGGACGTCCGCATTATCGTGCCGCGCTTGCCCGCCGACACCGAGACCACCGCGTACTTCGTCGTCGCCGAAGCCCTGACCAACGTGGTCAAACACGCCCGCGCCACCCGCGCGACCGTCGAGGTCACGCTGCAGGCCGAGTTGCTTGCGATCGAGGTCCGCGACGACGGCATCGGCGGTGCGGACCCGGATCGGGGAACCGGCCTCACCGGCCTCCTGGACCGCGTCGACGCAGCCGAAGGGTCCTTCACCGTCACGAGCCCGGCCGGACAGGGCACCACGCTGCACGCTGCGCTGCCCCTGCACCGGTCAGCGCCCACCTGAGGCCTGCGGGTGGGCCGGCTCAACTCCTCTCCTGCGTCCGCTCAGGCTTCCACGAGGGACTGGGCGCCGGCGGCCTCGCGGATGATCTGCAGCGTCTCGTCCGGATGCGAGATGCCCACGACGTGGGAGGCGCCGGCGATCTCCACGCTTCGTCGCGATCCTGCGCGCTCGGCCATGATCCGGTGTGCCGCGGCGGGGATGTTGAGGTCGAGCTCGCCGAAGAGGAACCAGCTCGGCACCGATCGCCACCGTGGCGAATCACCGGAAGGCTCGGACAGCGCTTCCAGGGTGACCGGCCGCTGGGTTGCCGCCATGATCGCCGACTGCTCGGGCGGAAGATCGGCGGCGAACTGGCCGTGGTACTTCTCCTGCGCAATGTAGGTGTCGACGCCCCCGCCCGCCAGCGGCACCTGCACGAGCGTGTCCCCCAGCGTCGACCCGGGCGCCAGAGCCGACGCGTCGACGCAGCTCTCCCCCGGATCCAGCGCGAATCCCGCAACGAAGACCAGCGCCTGCACATCGCCCGCATCGACGTTCGTGATGACCGCGCCACCGTAGGAGTGCCCGACCAGGACGACCGGCCCGTCCA
>JBDSLP010000148.1:0-24979 GCA_039916325.1 Nakamurella sp.
GAGAGCGGGCGCGGTCCCGGACAACGACCCGACCGCTGCGGCCGTGGGGCGTGGCGCCGGGTGTACCGCCGGATGTGCCGACAGCCCGGCGACCCCACCACTGACGGCCTGCTCCAACCGCTCGACCCGCTGGACCAGGGCGCCCTCACCGCCGGCGGCGGACGGCAGCAGCATCCGCGCGCACATCAATTCCAGCGCCAGCCGCGGCGCGGTGGTGCCGCGCATCTCGGTCAGGCCGGTGTGCAGCACGTCGGCGAGCCGGGTCAGGGTGCCCGGCCCGAGGCGCTCGGACTGCCCCTGCATCGCGCTGATCTGGTCGTCCGGAGCGTCGATGAGACCTTTCGCCGCCGCGTCCGGCACCGCTGCCAGGATCACGAGATCCCGGAACCGCTGCAGCAGATCCGCGGCGAAGCGCCGGGGGTCGTGCCCGGCCTCGACCACCTTGTCGATGGCGCCGAAGACGGACGCCCCGTCGTCGGCGGCGAGCGCGTCGACCGTCTCGTCCAGCAGCGCGGCATCGGTGACCCCGAGCAGCGCGACCGCGCTCCGATAGGTGACACCGTCGGGACCGGCACCGGCGAGCAGCTGGTCCAGAATCGACAGCGAGTCCCGCGCCGAACCGCCGCCGGCCCGGATGACCAGCGGAAACACCGCCGGCTCGACCTGGACCTGCTCCTCGACACAGAGCTTCTCCAGCAGCGTGCGCAGCGTGGCCGGCGGGATCAGCCGGAAGGGGTAGTGGTGCGTCCGCGACCGGATGGTCGTCATGACCTTGTCCGGCTCGGTGGTGGCGAAGATGAAGACGAGGTGCTCCGGCGGCTCTTCGACGATCTTGAGCAGGGCGTTGAAACCCTGCGCCGAGACCATGTGCGCCTCGTCGATGATGAAGACCCGGTAGCGCGACTCGGCCGGCATGTAGAAGGCGCGGTCGCGCAGGTCACGGGTGTCGTCGACACCACCGTGGCTGGCGGCGTCGAGTTCGACCACGTCCAGCGAACCGGGGCCCTCCGGGGCCAGCGCAATGCAGGACGGGCAGACGCCACACGGATCCGGCGTGGGGCCCTGCACACAGTTCAGCGAACGCGCCATGATCCGGGCGCTGGACGTCTTCCCACAGCCGCGGGGGCCGGAGAAGAGGTACGCGTGGTTGACCCGACCGGCAGCCAGCGCGGTACGCAACGGCTCGGTGACGTGGTCCTGCCCGACCACCTCGGCGAAGGTCGCCGGACGGTATTTGCGATACAGAGCGAGTGCCACGGGACGAGGTTACGTGCTCGCCCCGACAGTGACGCCCGGGTGTGCACACCGGGGTCGGGCCAGCACTGGCGGCGGGACGAAAGGGGACCCCCGCACCCGTCAGAGCTCCCGGACCCTTGCTGCCTTCCGGCCCTGGGGGAGTTGAGGAGGTGGACGCCGCGGGGGTCCGCTTCTCATCGTAACGGCTCGGGTCGGTCCCCGGACACCGGCGCCGATGCGGGCGACAGAGCGTCCGAACCACCCCGCCCGGGCCGGTAGACTCCCCCGCGGAGGATTCGCCTAGTGGCCTATGGCGCACGCTTGGAAAGCGTGTTGGGGTAACTCCCTCAGGGGTTCGAATCCCCTATCCTCCGCCATGCGGCCCCACCGACCTGGATGTCCCCCCAGCTCCGGCGATACCGTCAGCCCTCGACGGCCCACAATGCCAACGCCGCGAGGGCGGCCAGCGTCAGATCAGCCCGCGGCGCCTCGAACTGGTGGGTCTTGACGACCGCCTCGTGCCCCCGGCCGACCGCGACCACGACGCCGCCCATCCGGTACGTCTCGTAGTGCGCCTCGGGAATGTCGATCACACCGCCGTCCAGGATCGGATGCCGGGCACCGTGACCGGAACCGACGGTCTGCTCGTGGAAGCGGGCCTGGTAGCCGGCGAAGTCACCACGGCCGTCGCCCAGTGGGAAGACCTGCACCGAGGCCTTGCGACCGGTCCCGAACACCACCGACCAGGCGTGCTGGCGATGCTGGGTAGCCGCCGAACTGATGGTGGTGACGACCATCTCGATCTGGTCCTCGGACATCCCGCTCGCCCGCAGCTTCGCCTTCCGGGCCTCCTGCTGCCCCACCACCAGAGCGCCCAGGGTCGGGTGCTCGGTCGGGCCTGCCCCGGCACCGTCCAGCGGGTTCACCGCGGCGACCGGGAGGCCGATGTAGGTGCCGATGACCACGGGGTCGACCGCGAGCAGGCCACCGTCCAGCTCCGCCGGGAACGGCGGGACCGCCGACAGATCGGGGCCGGCGACCGCCGCAGCAGCCGCTGCCGCGTCGTCCCGTCGCGACCTGGTCCACCGCTGCAACATCAGCTCTCCTCGACTCGCATCCACCTTCGAGGATGCGTGACGGCGGACCGGGCCGCCAGTACAGACCCGGCGGCGCTGTCGGTACCGGCTACTACAGTCAGCCGGTATGAAGCTGATCGCCCGGTTCGGCCTGTCGCTGTTCGCTGCGCTCGCACTGATCGGACTGGTACCGGGTACGGCGTTCGCCGCCACGGTGAAGATCGAGGACCAGGCCGGTGTCCTCGACCGGGCAGCTGTCACCCAGGCGGCCGAACCTGTTGCCGACGTCACCTTCGTCATTGTCACGCTGCGGTCGCCCAGCACCTCGATCGAGCGTGACGTCAAGGCGCTCGGCAGTGACGTCAGCTGGAACGGCTCCGATTGGGCGTCCAATGCCGTGGTCATCGCCGTCAACGTGGAGTCGCGCCGATCCGCGGTCTACTACGGTCCCGGCACCCCGGCGTCCATCGAGAACAACGTCGAGGGCATCCGGGCGGCGATGACCAACGACCTCCAGAGCGGGAACTGGAGTGACGGCGTCGTCGCGGCGATCGCGAAGGTACAGACGACGATCGCGCCGTCCTACACCTGGGTGTGGGTGCTGGCGGCGGCGGCCGTCCTGATCGTGGGCTGGCTGATCTATCGACGCGCCAAGACCCGGAAGGCGACGCAGGCGGCCAAGGCCGCCGACGAACGACAGGCGTCGGCGAACCAGCTCACCGCGGTCAATCTGCGTCAACGCATCGACGAACTCGAAGTGCTGATGCAGACCGTCCCCGACGGTCCGCACCGCGATCCCCTGGAGAACGACCTGTCCGACGTCGACGTGACCCTGCGCCGCCGGGAGGAACGCGGGGGACTCAGCGGCACCGACCTCGGTGTCGGCGCCGATCAGGATCGACAGAACCTGGACGGGCTCAGTGGCGTCCTCGACCACGTCGCCACCACCCTCGCGATGCTTCGGCAGGACACCGGCTGGCAGGACCTGTGGAACGCGGCGGTGACCGCGACCCGGCAGCGGATCGATGTGCTGGATCGAGGGCAGTCCGAGCTCGTGGTCGTCGAGGATTTCGCGCCGATGGACACCAGCCCGTTGGACCTGCAGCTCGCCACCATGGCGTCATCCGTCCGTGACGGGAGCACCTCGGTGGTCGACGGCATCGCGATTCTGAACAGTGTCGACAGTGCGGTGGGGGCGAAGCAGTCCGAGGTCGATGCCCACCTGGCCGAGATCCAGGCCCAGGAACGGCGAGACCAGGAGGAGCGAGAGCGCGAAGCCCGGGCCGAAGCGGATCGCAACAACCGCAACAACTCCGGTGGTGGTGGCTTCGGCGGCGGTTTCGCCGGCGCTGTGCTGGGCGGCATGCTGTCCGGCGGACGGCGTCGCGGCGGCGGCGGATTCGGTGGGTTCGGTGGCGGTTTCGGCGGGGGTCGTGGCGGCGGCTTCGGCGGCGGGGGCGGCGGCGGTGGCCGACGCGGTGGCGGCAGCAGTGGTGGCTTCTGACCCGATGCCCACCCGTCATCCCTACGGCGCGCACCCCGACCAATGGGCCGATTTGTACCGCCCGGCGGGCCCGCCCCGTCCCGGGATCGCCGTCGTCATCCACGGCGGCTTCTGGCGCAGCGCCTACGACGCCGCCCTGGGGGTCCCACTGGCCCAAGCCCTGGCCGAGCGCGGCCACCTGGCCCTGAACCTGGAATACCGGCGGGTCGGCAACGGTGGCGGTTACCCCGAGACTCTGCTCGACGTGGCGGCCGGCCTCGACGGGCTCGCCGCCATCGGCGATCTCGACCTCAGCCGCGTCGTCACCATCGGGCACTCGGCCGGTGGGCACCTCGCCGTCTGGGCGTCCGGTCGGCCCCGACTACCGGCCGGCGCCCCCGGTGCTCCCGGCGCAAAATCCACCGTCCGGGTCACCGGGGCGATCAGCCAGGCCGGCGTGGTCGCGTTGGTCAGGGCCGACGAGCAGGGTGTCGGCGACGGCGCGATGCAGGACCTGATGGGCGGTCCGGCCCACCGACGCCGCGACGACTGGCTCGTCGCCGACCCGATGGCCCGCATCCCACTCGACGTGCCCGTCCGCCTGCTGCACGCCCGCGACGACGTGGACGTGCCGTTCCGGCAGTCCGAGACGTACCTCGCCGCGGCCAGCGCTGCGGGTGCGGACGTGCGGCTGACCGAGGTCGCCGGTGGTCATATGGGCCTCGTCGACGTCACCGCACCCGCTTGGGCGGCCACCGTGGCCGCGTTCGAGGAGCTGATCGGGTAGTGGCCGAGCCGCTGCCGCCGGTGTCGTACTCGGCGTCGTTGCCGTGGTGGGTCAAGGTGACTGCGGGAGCGGTCCTTGCGGCGATCGCCCTGTACTCGGTCCGCAGGGCGGTCCGTCGGTCCAGTGAGATCCCCCGCTGGGTGGACGAGCGCACCTACGACCGGCGCGGAGTCCTCGTCCCGGCGTTCGTCGCCGGTGTCCTGCTGGCGGCGCTGGCCGCGCTCGCGCTGGACGTGGAGCACGACGGTGTGATCAGTAGCACCTTCGACGGCCCGATCCGCGACTGGTTCGTCATGCACCGGGTCGCCGGGCTCACTCCGGTGGTCGTCTTCGTCACCGACCTGGTCAGCCCGCTCGGGTCGACGGTGCTGGCCATCGTGCTCGCCACCCTCGTGGCCTGGAAGACCAGCTCCTGGGTACCCGCGCTCATCATCTTCATCGGTCCGAGTGCGGCCGGTCTCCTGGTCCGGCTGACCAAGTGGGTGGCCCCGCGCAGCCGGCCACCCCAGCTCGATCAGGTGGTGCTGACCATCGAAGCGTCGTTCCCGTCCGGACACGTCGCCGGCGCGGTGAGCCTGTACGGCTGCATCGTCGTGGTCATCCTGATCGGCTTCTTCGGGCCGGTCAGCCGCGGTCGTGCGGTCGCGGCCATCGCGATCGCCACGCTCCTGTCGCTGCTGGTGATCTTCACCCGGCTGTACCTGGCGGTGCACTGGTTCACCGACGTCACCGCGTCGGTACTGCTGTCCGGGGTGGTCGTGTGCGGCACCCTGGCCGCCTACCGGCAATTCGTCCGCACCCGGCCGCCGGTCGGCTGAGGCCGATCCGCCCGCGCATCCGGCTCCCGGGGTGCGGGCCCGATCAGCCCCCGACGACGGCGGCCGTCGCCCGCGCGATGGCGAGCTCCTCGTTGGTCGGCACCACCAGGACCGTCACCGGCGACCCGTCCGGCGAGATGACCCGTGCCTCCCGTGAGGCACTGTGGTTCCGCGCCGGGTCAACCGAGATCCCCAGGCCGGCCAGGTCGGCCATCACCAGCTCGCGCGCCCGGGCGTCGTTCTCGCCGACGCCGGCGGTGAAGGTGATCGCGTCCACCGAGCCCAGGACCGCGTAGTACGCACCGATGTACTTGCGGACCCGGTGCACCCAGACGTCCAGGGCCAGGGTCGCGTTCGCGTCGCCGGTCCCGATGAGCCGGTGCAGGTCCCGGAAGTCGCTGACGCCGGACAGCCCGAGCACGCCCGAGCGCCGGTTGAGCTGACTGTCGATCTCGTCGATCGACAGCCCGGCCACCCGGTGAAGGTGGAAGATGACGCCGGGGTCGATGTCGCCGGAGCGAGTGGCCATCACCAGGCCCTCGAGCGGGGTCATCCCCATCGAGGCCTCGACCGGTCGGCCCTTGCGGATCGCCGCCACCGACGCCCCGGCCCCCAGGTGCAGCACGATCTGGTCGACCTCGGTGTAGGGCTTGCCCAGCACCTCGGCGACCTGCCGGGAGACGTAGTCGTGGGACGTGCCGTGAAAGCCGTAACGACGGACCGCGTGGTCGGCCGCCAGCCGGTGGTCGATGGCGTAGGTCGAGGCGGCGAGCGGCAGGTCATGGAAGAACGCGGTGTCGAACACCGCCACGTGCGGAAGCCCCGGGAAGTTCGCCATCGCCCGCTCGATGCCGGTCAGGTTCGCCGGGTTGTGCAGCGGCGCGAGCACCGACAGCGCCTCGATGCCGGCGATCACGTCGTCGTCGATGCGTACCGGTCCGGTGAACCGGGTTCCGCCGTGCACCACCCGGTGGCCGACCGCGGTGACCCCGCGGTCGTTCAAAGAGGGTCCGGCGTCGCCGAACGCCTGCCGCATCAGGGTCAGACCGACAGCGTGATCGGCGATCTCACCCTCGATACGCACGCTCTGGCCACCCTCCGTGTGGGTGACCACCCCGTCCAACGAGCCGATCTTCTCCACCAGTCCACCGGCCAGGGCCGCGCCGGAGTCCACGTCGACCAGCTGGTATTTGATCGACGACGATCCGCAGTTCAGGACGAGTACGTTGCGGCTCACGCCGAGGCTCCTTCGATGGCGGGGACCGTGACGCGGGCTTGCGCCTGGATCGCGGTGATGACCACGGTGTTGATGATGTCGACCACCAGCGCGCCCCGGGACAGGTCGTTGACCGGCTTGTTCAGCCCCTGCAGGACCGGCCCGATGGCCACCGCATTGGCGCTGCGCTGCACCGCCTTGTAGGTGTTGTTGCCGGTGTTGAGGTCCGGGAAGATCAGCACCGTGGCCCGCCCGGCGACGTGGGATTCCGGCAGTTTGGCGGCGGCCACCGAGGGATCGACGGCCGCGTCGTACTGGATGGGCCCTTCGACCAGCAGGTCGGGCTGGCGCTCGTGGACCATGCCGGTGGCCTCCCGCACCTTGTCAACGTCGGCGCCGCTGCCGGACGTCCCGGTCGAGTAGGACAGCATCGCCACCCGCGGTTCGACGCCGAACTGGGCGGCGGTCGCGGCCGAGGAGATCGCGATGTCGGCCAGCTGGTCGGCCGTGGGATCGGGGTTGACCGCGCAGTCGCCGTAGACCAGCACCCGGTCGGCGAGGCACATCAGGAAGACGCTGGAGACGATCTTCGTGCCGGGCACCGTCTTGACGATCTCGAACGACGGCTTGATCGTGTGGGCGGTGGTGTGCGCGGCCCCGGAGACCATCCCGTCGGCCAGCCCGAGGTGCACCATCAGCGTGCCGAAGTAGGACACGTCGGTGACGACCTCACGGGCCTTCTCCAGCGTCATCCCCTTGTGCTGTCGAAGCCGGAAGTATTCAGCGGCGAAGCGCTCGACCAGCTCCGGGTCGTGCGGGGAGAGCACTTTCGCCGCCCCCAGGGTCAGGCCGAGCGCCGACGCCCGGGTCCGGACCGCGTTCTCCTCACCGAGGATGGTGATGTCAGCGACGCCCAGACGTAGGAGCGAGTCGGTGGCCTGCAGGATCCGGTCATCGGAGCCCTCGGGCAGCACGATGTGCCGGCGGTCCTTCCGGGCGCGGTCGATCAGGCGGAACTGGAACATCAGCGGCGTGGTCGCCTCGCTGTGACTGATCTGGATGCTGGCGATGAGCGCGTCGACGTCGACGCTCTCGGCGAAGACCCGCAAGGCGGTGTCGATCTTCACCGGTGAGCCGGCCCGCAGCTTGCCCTGGACCTGACTCAGGATGGTGGCCGTCTCGTAGGTGCCGAGCTCGGTGACGATGATCGGCAGGTCCCCGACGAGCCCGTCGATGAGTCGCTGCACCGAATCCGGAGGCAGGTACCCGCCGGTCAGCACGATCGACGCCACCGGCGGGAAGGTCCCTGCGTAATGGGCCAGGACCAACCCCGGGAGCAGATCGTAACGGTCGCCCGGAGCGATCACCGTGTAGTTGTCGTGCAGTCGGACCAGCACGTTCGGCATCGACATGGCCGCCACCACGAAACCCATCGACTCCTTGGCGAGCCGCTCGGGAACGTCCCCGCGGAGCACTCGTCCGTTGCAGGCCACGACGAGCTGGGCGATGGACGGGGCGATCAGCGTCGGCATCTCCGGGATGGCGCCCACCCCGAGTCCGCCCGCGCCGGCCAGCAGGGACCGCACCTCGTCCACCGCGTCCGGGTCCACCCGGTTCGCGATGACCGCGACGGCCCGGGCGTGCAGGGCCGACAGCTCGGCCCGGGCGAGGTCCGCGGACAGCCGGATCTCCTCCGGGGTGCGGCCCTGGCCACTGACCACCAGCACGACGGGCGACCCGAGATTCGCGGCCACCTCGGCATTGAACGCGAGCTCGCTCCCGGTGGCGATGTCGGTGTAGTCGCTGCCCAGCACGACCACCACGTCGAAGGCGTCGGCGAATTCGTGGTAGCGCCGCAGGATCTCGCCCATGGCGCCGGCCGGATCGCGGTGCAGCGCGTCGTAGCTGATCCCGATCGCGGTGCCGTAGTCCTGCTCGACGGCCGGGTGTGAGAGCAGCAACTCCACGACCCGGTCGACGTCGGTGTCGGACTTGGTAACGGGTCGGAACACCCCGACCCGCTCCACGCTGCGCGTCAGCTGATCGAGCAGACCGAAAGCCACCGTGGACTTCCCGGAATTGCCCTCCGGGGAGGCGACGTACACGCTGCGCGACATCACTGCAGGGTAAGGGTGGCCGAGCCGGTCCGGGTAGCGCGGTCCGGTATCCGACAACCGGTCGAGATCACCCTTACGATGGCGCGGTGACCGCCCCCACCGAGGATGTCCTCGGTCCCCCGTTCAGCGCGCAGACCCTGCCGCTGCGGCCCGACGCCGAAGGCCCGGTCGTGGCCACCCTGGTCCGGCGGACGCCGGTCGGTCGGCACCGGCGGGCGGTGCTCTACCTGCACGGCTTCGTCGACTACTTCTTCCAGACCCACGTCGCCCAGCAGTGGGTCGACCACGGTTTCGACTTCTACGCGCTGGATATGCGCAAATACGGCCGGTCGATCCGGGCGCACCAGACGATCAACGACGTCACCGATCTGGCGGACTACGACGAGGAGCTGGACGAGGCCGTCCGGATCGTCCGCGCCGAAGGTCACGAGGTGGTCGTGCTGCTGGCCCATTCCACCGGCGGGCTGATCGCACCGCTGTGGGCCCATCGCCGCCGCGGGCAGCACCTGATCGACGCCCTGGTGCTGAACAGTCCGTTCTTCGACCTGAACGGCACCGCGATCGAGCGGGGTCTGCTGACCAGGATCATCGACGTGGCGGGCCGGTTCTTCCCGCGGCTCGTGGTGTCCTCGCTGGCCTCGGCCTACGCGCAGGCCCTGCACACGAGCAACGGCGGCGAGTGGGACTTCGACACCGCCTGGAAGTCGATCGGCCCGTCGTCGGTCCGGGCGGGTTGGCTGCGGACGGTGCGCCGGGGCCAGCGGCGACTCAACGCCGGACTCGCCATCGACGTCCCGGTGCTGGTCATCACGTCCGCCCGGTCCGGTGACGGGAACACGCCCGGCCCGCACCAGGCCGACTCCGACTGCGTCCTGAACGTCGAGCACATGTGGGCGGGGGCGACGATGATCGGGGACGACGTGACGGTCGTCAAGATCGAGGGCGGCGTGCACGACCTGTCGTTGTCTCGGACGGCGGTTCGTGACCGCTTCTTCGACGAGGTGTTCAGCTGGACCGCGACGCACATCCCCGAGGTGCCGCGGTCCCGGCACCCCGCGACTCCACTGGTGATGGATTCGTAGGATCGGCCCCGTGAAAGCGGATACCACCACGTCCTGGAGACACGGCCGTCACCTGACGGGCCGCGTCCGTCAGCTGTCGATCGTCGTCGGGGGCGGCCGGCTGCCGCTGACTGAAGCCCGCGCGCTGTCCGTCGACGGTTTCGTCGGGGACGAGCATCCCGGCGGCCCGGACCGGGCGGTGACCGTCCATCCGTGGGAGCACTACGCAGCCTGGGCCGACGACGGCCGGCCGGCGATGGTCGAGCCCGCCTTCGGCGAACAGCTGACGAGCATCGGGCTGCTGGAGACCGAGCTCTTCGTCGGTGACACCTTCCGCTGGGGCACCGCGGAGGTGACGGTCGGCGCGCCGGCGGTCCTGGACGCCACCACGGTCGAGCACCTGCAGGTGCCGGGCCTGATCGAGCGGATGCTGCGTGGCGGTCGCACCGGTTTCCATCTACGGGTGGTGCGGTCGGGCCGGGTCGGACCCGGTGACGGACTGGAGCTGATCGACGTGGATCCAGTGGGCGTGAGCCTGGCCACGGTCGGTCGGGCGCTGGTCGACGGACCCGACGCCGCCGGCGTCACTCCGCAACGGCTCCTGCTGGCCCGTGACTTGCTGCCGGCCGGGCTGGTCGCGGCCTGCGAGCGCCTGCTTCCGGCCGCCGACCAGCGGGAACTGGTAGATCGGAGGACCGCGGCCGGCTGATTTTCACCTCCGGTACGGCTGACCCGGGACCCATCCCGACCGTCGACCATCAGGCGCCCGCGGCGGGCAGCAACTCACAGTTGGCGCTCATTCATCCGGATGCAGGCCCGAACGCGGGGTATACACGTGACAGCGCAGCGATCCACCAGGCACCATCGTGGGGTGGAACTCAGCGAGCTCGACGGCAGCGACTCGGCCGACCGCGCGCTGACGCCCGCCCGCATGTCGATCGAGGTCGAGGCCCTCCCCGGTGGAGCCACGCTGGTCCCGATCCCGGCCACCGATCGCCGGCGCCCGCGCCGGACCCGCTGGCACAAGACCTGGCCCAAGGACCCGGCTGCGCCGGGCGGGATCGTGGACACCTCCGACGAGGATCCCGACGACGACACCGCCCAGGACGACACCCCACGACAGAAATCCAAGTGGGGCGCCCCGCTGAAGGTCCTGGGCATCCTGGTGATGTTCGGGGTCATCGCGTTCGCGCTGAACGGCAAGCTGCCCAAGCCGTCCGAGGTGTGGGCGGCACTGCTGACGGCGAACTGGCTGTGGGTGCTGGTCGGGGCGATCGCCATGTTCATCTCGATCTTCGCCTTCGCCGAGCAGCAGCGTCAGCTCCTGGCCGCGTTCGACACTCGGATCAGCCGCAAACGCATCACCGTGATCACCTACGGCGGGACGGCGCTGACGAACAGCCTGCCCGCCGGCGCAGCCGTGTCCGCGGGTTACTCGTTCACGCAGTACCGCGCCGGCGGGGCCAACCGGAGCACCGCAGCGACGGTGATGGTGCTGTCCGGCCTGCTGTCCATCGGCTCGCTGGCGGTCATGTATTTCGCGGTCATCGGCGCTGCCACCGGTACGGCGTTCATCACCCTGCTCCAGACCAATCCGGTGGTGTTCGGCGTGATCGGACTGACCGTCCTGGGTCTCGTCGCGGTTTACGTCCGGCGCCGGATCAAGGGACGTCCCGAGCACCTCGCCGACCGTCCGACCCCGAAGCTCGATCGCTTCGAGCGGCGCTATCCCAAGCTCGGCGCACTGGCCAGGGACGGTCTGGAGACGCTGCGGCAGGCCCGGCTGGTGCGGCTGAAGTACCTCACCATCGCGATCGGGTGGAGTCTGCTGAAGTGGGCCACCGAGGCCGTCTGCCTGCTCGCGTCGTGCTGGGCGTTCAATATCGAGACCGACCTGGTCAAGCTGTCGGTGGTCTACCTCAGCGTCCAACTGGTTCGCCAGGTGCCGTTCACCCCCGGCGGTATCGGGCTCGTCGAGGCCGCGTTGCTGGCCGGTCTGGTGTCGGCGGGCGCCGCTCACGGCGCGGCCGCCGCCGCGGTGGTCGTCTACCGGTTGATCTCGGCCTGGCTCATCATCCCCATCGGTTTCGCGCTGGTGGCCAACCTCAAGCGGCACGACGCCCGTCGGGCCGCCGCGTCAACCGCCCGGGCCTGACGCGCTCGCGCGGCCGTCCAGCCCGGCACGGCTCAGCCGGTGACGCCGCAGCTGGTGACGCCCCCCTTGACCCCGGCACGGAACGCGTCCATCCGCGCGAAAGCGCTGACGCCGCCGGTGTCGACGATGGAGTTCCCCCGGTCGGCTGACAGCAGCATGACGGTGGCTTCGTCGAAATCGCCCGGGCTCAGGCTGATCCGGTACGGATTGATGCTGGTCAGAGCGCTGGCGACGGCCCCGGTCAGGCAGCTGGCGGCGGGCATGGCCTGAGGATCGGCGACCGAGAATCCGAGCTGGACGATGGCAGCGGTGCCGTAGGCCAGGCCCATTGCGGTGATCATCCCGAAGTCGCCGTACTCGTCGTGCACCCGCTGGAGGGCGTCCGCGTCGGAGATGAACACCGTGTTGGCGACCTCGCAGTACGAGACCGTCTCAGCGCTCGCGCAGCTCGGCTCGTCGGCGGCCCCGAACTCGAGCGTGGGTGCCACCCAGGTGCCGCCGAGCTCGGTGAACCGATCCGCGTAGAACCCGCCGAACACCGTCTGGGCGTACGCGACGGCCATGTCGTAGGGCGCGTTACCGGGGTCGGCGGACTGGAGCTCGGTCGCGCTGAACTCGGCCTGGGTGAACACCCGGTGGTCGTCGAAGTTGTCCCGACACGCCTCCGGACCCTGCTCGTAGCCCTCCTGCAGGGCGCTGACCCGGTCGAACGCGCTGCCGTGCTGGCCACGTGCGTCGGGGTCGGAACCGACCTCGCTGGGCAGCTCCAGCGCCCAGGCCAGCAACGTTTCGTCCAGGTCGGCCGGGTTGTACGAGAAGTGCGGATCCCGGCCGGCGGCGACCGAGGCGGCCCAGACGCCGGCGAAACAGTCGGCCTGCGTCTCGGCCACGATCGACCGCACGTCGAACACATCCTCCCGGGCCTGGATGGTGTGGCCCAGCTCGTGGGCGAGCACCAGCCCGACCTGCATGTCGCTGTAGTCCTGCGCGTACCGGGCCAACAGCGGCCGCCAGTAGGCGACCTCGTCGTGACGGGGGCAGTAGAAGGCGTTGTCTTCGATGATCTGGTCGTCCGGGCCGTCCATGCAGCCGGACTGGTGCCCTTCGCCAGGAGCGATCGAGAAGTAACCGCCGGCCGGTGGCTCGAACTCGTGACCGAAGACGTCCGGGTAGAACGACGAGTAGTAGGCGGTGATGTCGTCCAGCGCGTCACGGGCGATCTGGTCGGCGGCCGCGTTCCCGGCGTACTCGATGGGGAAGTCGGACGGCGTGTAGCCGAGGGGTTTGCCGGCCCGGGCCAGCGCCTCCGGATCGGGTGCGGCCAGGCCGGCGATGCCCGACGCACAACCAGCGAGCAGAGCCGCGCAGAGTCCGAGTGCCAGCACCCTTCGGCGCGAGCGACGCGTGTGGGTCGAGCGCATCGATCCTCCGGGTCCGGCAGGAGTGGGTGATGGTGTCCGGTTTCTCAGGGGCGGACCGCCGCGGTGTCGGCAGCCACGGAGACGCGGGCCGGCGGACGGACCGGTAACAGCGCGACCAGCCCGGCGAGCAGCACGATCAGGATGCCGACGATACCGGCGCGGTCGGCTTCGAACAGGAAGGTGAACAGCCCGAACAGGGCGGGCGCGAGGAACGACACCGCCCGTCCGGTCGTCGCGTACAGGCCGAACAGCTGCCCCTCCCGGCCGGGCGGGGCCAGCCGGGCCAGGTAGGTCCGCGAAGACGACTGGGCCGGTCCGACGAACAGGGTCAGGATGAGCCCGAAGATCCAGAACATCACCGGACCGGACACGAACAGCAACACGACGGACGTGAGGATGAGGCCGATCAGTGACGTGACGATGACCGCCTTCGGCCCGGTCCGGTCGTCGAATCGGCCGGCCACCAACGCACCGACGGCCGAGACGACGTTCGCGGCGATGCCGAAGATCAGCACGTCGCTCTCGCTGATGCTGTACACGGTGACTGCGAGCACCGCACCGAAGGTGAAGATCGCCGCCAGCCCGTCGCGGAACAATGCGCTGGCGCCGAGGAAGAAGACTGTGTGCTTGTCGGTGCGGTACAGGTCCCGCAGATCCCGGAACAACAGCCGGTAGGAGGCCGCGAAGCCGACCTTGTGTCGTCCGGGCGGTGTGGCCACCTCGGGAACCTTGAACAGCACCGGGATCGCGAAAACGCCGAACCAGACCGCGGCGAACAGCGCCACCATCCGATACTTCAGACCGCCGTCGGCGCTGGCGCCGAACCAGCCCTCGTCCGGTGCGATGAACCCGACGTAGCAGACCAGCAGCAGCACGATGCCGCCGAAGTAGCCCATCGACCAGCCGAAACCGGAGACCCGGCCGATGTTCTCCGGGGTCGAGACCTGCCGCAGCATCGCGTTGTAGGAGACCTCGGCGAACTGGATGGTGATCGAGCCCAGACCCATCAGCAGCAGGCCGAGCCAGAGGTAGGTGTAGTCGTCGCGGACCCAGAACAGGCCGACCATGACCAGCGCGGTGAGCGCGCTCCAGGTCCCCAGCGACCGGCGGCGGCGGCCGCTGGCGTCGGCCCGCTGGCCGGCGACCGGGGCGAGTACGGCGATGACGAATCCGGCGATCCCGAGTGACCAGCCGAGCCAGGTGTTGGCGCTGATCCTCCCCGGCAGGTCCGCGCCGACCACCTTGGTCAGGTACGGCGAGAACACGAACGTGACGATCACCGCATTGAACGCGGCCGACCCCCAGTCCCACACCCCCCAGGCGAACACCGTGCTGCGTGGCACCGGGGCGGAGATCGACGCTGGCCCGACGGCCGCTGATGTCATGCCTGGGATCGTAGGGCCGGCCGGTGAACTCCGGGGGACGCATCCACAGCCGCGCCCGGCCCACGCCAACCGTCAGTGGTCCAGGATCCACCGCCGCAGTGCGGTCAGCGCCCGCACGCCCCGGCCGGTGAGGCCGCTCTTCAGCTGCACCTGGACCTGGTCGATCGCGGCGTTCCAGAGTCCGTCGGAGTACGTCGGGTAGGCGTGGGTGGAGGCGGCCAGGTCACGGGCCCGCAAGCCGTGCCGCGCCGCCAGGACCGCCTCGGGCAGCGACTCACCGGCCCGTGGCCCGACGATCGTCGCGCCGACGACCCGGCCCTTGCCATCGAGGACCAGCCGGGAGAATCCGTCCGTCCGGCGTTCGGCGATCGCCCGATCGATCTCCCGGTGCACCACGGTGCGCACCGTCAGACCCAGTGCCTCGGCGCGTTCGAGGGTGACCCCGAACGCAGCCACCTCCGGCTGGGTGAACGTCACCCGGGGGGTGCTCGCCACGTCTACCCGGCGACGCAGACCGAGGACGGCGTTGCTGGCCGCGAGAGTGCCGTGAACCCCGGCGGTGTGGGTGAACTGCGGGTGGCCGGTCAGATCGCCGGCCGCCCAGATCCGGGGGTTGGTGGTCCGCAGCCGGTCATCGACGCGGACGAAGCCGGACCGGTCGACCTCGACGCCGGCAGCGGCCAGACCCAGGGACGCCGTCCGCGGGCGTCGACCGGCGGCGACCAGCGCGGTGTCGAAGCCGATCTCGGTGCCGTCGGCCAACACTGCGAGCCAGGCCCGCCCGTCCGGCCGGACCGCGGTCACCGTGACGCCGGTCCGCACGTGCACTCCGTCGTCGACAAGAGCTCGGGTGACCAGTTCGGCTGCGTCGGCATCCTCCCGGACGAGCAACCGGTCGGCGGCCTCGACGATCGTGACCGGCGACCCCAGGCGGGCGAAGGCCTGGCCGAGCTCGCATCCGATGCTCCCGCCACCGAGCACCAGCAGCCTGCCGGGCGGCTGCGTCTGGCCGAACACGGACTCGTTCGTCAGCGGACCCGTGTCGGCCAGGCCGGGAATCGGAGGCATCACCGGTGCCGCGCCGGTCGCGACCAGCGCCTGCCGGAACCGCACCGGCACCCCACCCACCGCCACCAGGTGTGAATTCGTGAACCGCGCGTCAGCCCGGGCCACCTTCACGCCCGCAGCACGCATCGCCGCCGGTGAATCCGTCGGCTCGATCACCGCGATCGCCTGCTGGACCATGGCCATCACCGCCGCGAAGTCGACCGTGACCCCCTCGACCTCGATGCCGTGGCGGGAAGCACGGCGCGCTTCCTGGGCCGCGTGCGCGGCGGTGAGCAGGGCCTTGCTCGGCACGCAACCGATCCACAGGCAGTCGCCCCCGATCCGGTCCCGTTCGATCAGCAGCACAGTCGCACCGAAGCCGGCCGCGGTCTTGGCGGCGACCAGACCCGCCGTCCCGCCCCCCACCACGACCAGGTCCCACGCGGTCCCGTCCGGTGGTGTCAGATCGTCCGATGCCCAGACCGCCGACGCCAGCGCCCGCTCGCGCAGTTCTGCTCCATCGCCGATCATCCCGCGTGTCCTCTGCCGTCAACCGCTCCGCCGCCAGCGGCGAGGTGAGCCTCCAGGCGCCGGACCTCGCCCGGTTCGAGCCGAGCGGCCGACCGGGCCGACCACCGGCAGGTCAGCATCGTCGGAAGTGTGGACATCAAGGTCTCCTCCTGAATGCAGGGTTGGCACGAAAGTCGGCACGGACCCGGCCGCAGGCTCGCGACGGGCGCGACATCACCGTGCCCACCGGGACGTCGAGCAGTTCCGACACCCCGGCGAAGGACAACTGGTCGACATCGATCTGCAGCCGCTCGGTCCGGAACTTCGGACCCGACGCGGCCAGTGCGGTCTCGACGCTGTCGTCCAGCACCCGGCCGGTCACGGCCTGTTCCGGACTCGCCGCCATGGCGGCGCCGAATGCCGGCCGATGCCCGTCGAGATCGGTGATCTCCGGCGTCAGGCGCGGGCGTTGCCGACGGTGGGAGTTGAGGTGGGTGTTGCCCAGGATCGTCAGCAGCCGGGCCCGCGGGTGAGCACCGTCGAAACTCCCGATCGCCCGGGAGGCCCGGACCGGCGTGTCCTGCACCAGATCCTCCGAGTCCGCCCACGACCCGGTCAGAGTCCGGGCAACCCGCAGCAACACCTCGATCTCCGGCTCGACGTGGGTGCGGAACGCATGCCGGGCTGCGGTGCTGTCCCGGGCTGCGGTGCTGTCCGTCGGCGGGCTGGTCACATCATCGGAACCCGGCGACGCACGACGGACATTCCCGAACCGCCCGCGGTTCGGGGTGGGTCGCTCCGGGGTCACGGCCTGGTGCCGACCCGGATCTGGATGTGCCCGCCGCGACGGCTCGCGGCGGTGACGTCGGTGCAGTCATACTCGAGCGCCGTCCACGGGTGGGCGTTGATGTCGGAGCCGCCGGCCGCGCAGGCCAACCGGGCCAGCGGGGCGGCCAGCCGTGCGGCGCCCACCGGGAGCTGCAGGTCCACCACCGCCATCCGGCCACCCCGCCGGGTGTGCGCCAGCGCCCGCGCCCACGCTCGTTCCCAGCCGGGGACCACGGACAGGGCGTAGACAGCAATCACGGCGTCCACGGTGCCCACCTCGCCGAGCTCGGTGATGTCCGCCTGGACCAGTTGCACGTTGAGCCAGTCGTGTCGGCGGGCCCGGCGCCTCGCCTGCTGCAGCATCTGCGGGCTGGAGTCGACGCCGATCACCGCGCCGGTGGTGCCCACCGCCTCGATCAGCAACGGATGACTGAGGCCGGTGCCGCATCCCAGATCCAGGACCCGCATGCCGCGCTGCAATCCCAGGGCCTCGATGGCGGCGACCCGCCCCGCCCGGTAGACCAGCCGTTCCAGGGAGAGCACGTCGTAAAAGCGGGCCGAGACGGTGTATCGGGCCGGGAACATCGCGGTGGTCTCCGATCGTCGGGGCCCGTCGCCGCGTGGCGGACACTGGTTTACGGCGGCCCGGTACCGTGCCGAGTCTGCTCTGCGGGAAGCGGCGGGGCTGATGACCGGGTTACCACAGCACCGGGCCATGGCCGGTATCGGCGCCCCGGCCACGACAGAGAGCGGGTCCATCATGCAGGCGGTGTTCCAGGATCGCGTCATCGCGACGAGCGACCGGACCGTGGTGGTGGAGGGAAACCACTACTTCCCGCTGGAGTCGGTCGAACCGGGAATCCTCCGTCCCTCGCCGACGAAGTCGCTGTGTCCGTGGAAGGGCGTGGCCGGCTACTACTCGGTCGAGGTGGACGGAGTCACCCAGAAAGACGCCGCCTGGACGTACCGGCACCCGTCGCCGTTCGCCCGCCGGATCAAGAACCACGTCGCCTTCTGGGGCTCGGTCACGGTCGTGGACAACGCATGAGCGTCCTCAACCGGCTACGGCGGCTGATGGAGGCCACCCGTCCCGTCCACCCGGAGACCCGGGCCGCGATGGATCGTCGTTGGTCCGAGCTGCCCGTCGGGGCGCGGACGCCGGCGCAGACCATAGGTCGGCATGCGGTCGGCTGCGAAGGCACCCACGGGGTGTTCCCGAAATGCAATCTGACCTGCACACCGTGCTACCACTCCCGCGACGCCAACCGCGTCGCGATCAGCGGTGAACACACCCGCACCGAGGTCGCTGCCCAGATGACACTGCTGGAGCGGATCCGGGGGCCGCGGGCCCATGCACAGCTGATCGGCGGCGAGGTGTCCCTGCTCCCGCCGGACGACCACGCCGCGACCCTGCAGATCATGCGGGACCACGGCCGGGAACCCATGAGCATGACCCACGGCGACTTCGACGAGGACTATCTGAAGGCCCTCGCGCTGGGCCCGGACGGCACCCCACGGTTGCCCCGACTGTCCTTCGCCGCCCACTTCGACATGCTGATGTTCGGCCGCCGCGGCATCGAACGGCCCTCGGACGAGGCGTCCCTGAACCCCTACCGGCGTCGCTTCACCGAGATGTTCGCCCGGCTCCGGGCCGAGCACGGCGTGCGCCACTTCCTCGCCCACAACATGACGGTGACGCCCCGCAATCTCGACCAGATCGCCGCCGTGATCGCGGAGTGCCACGACTACGGGTTCGGGTTGTTCTCCTTCCAGCCGGCGGCCTTCGTCGGCGACGACCGGCGGTGGCGGGACGGGTACCAGGACCTGAGCGCCGACGCCGTGTGGGCGCAGATCGAGGCGGGCGCGGGGACGAGGCTGCCGTTCCGGGTGTTCCAGCACGGTGATGAGCGCTGCAACCGGACCGCGTACGGGTTCTACGCGGGTGATCGGTGGTACCCGGTCCTGGACGACGAGAAGCCGGTCGACCTGCACGTCCGGGACATGTTCTACCGGCACCTCGGTGGCGTCAACTTCTCCGGGACCCCGATCCCGCTCCTGCTGGGCAAGCTGGCCCGGGTCACCGCCCGGCACCCCTCGGTCGCGGTGGTCTTCCTCGGCTGGGTCGCCCGGACGGTCCGGACGGTCGGCCTGCGTCGGCTCCTCACCCGACGGATCCGGCCGGTCAGTTTCGTCATGCACTCGTTCATGGACGCCGACGACGTCGCGCCGGCCTGGGCGGCGATGCAACGCGGGGAGGAGCTCGCGGAACCCCGGCTGCGGGCGACCCAGGAACGGCTGCAGGCCTGCTCCTACGCGATGGCGCACCCGGAGACCGGGGAACTGGTACCGGCGTGTGTGCAGCACAGCGTGCTCGACCCGCAGGAGAACCGGGCGCTGCGGACGTTGCTGCCGCTGGCCCCGGTCGGTGGCAACCGGGTCCGGCGTACCTCGGGCTGCGCCGTCGCCGACCGGTCCGGTGCCGATGCTTGACCGCAGGGCCCGGCAGCTCCTCGCCCCGCGGTTGGACGCCATCGGTGCTCGGTTGGCCGCCGCCGGCGTAGCGCCGCTGACGGTGACCGGGCTCGGCTGGGTCGCCGGTCTCGGCGCCTGCGTGGCCGTCGGGTTCGGCGCCTGGACCGTCGGATTGGTGCTGTGGTTGGCGAACCGCCTACTGGACGGGCTGGACGGCCCGGTGGCGCGCCACCGCGGCGCGACAGACCTGGGCGGCTTCCTCGACATCGTCGCCGACTTCAGCATCTACGCCGGGTTCGTGGTGGCGGTCGGGGTCGCGGTTCCCGACGCCCGGGTCGCCGCGCTGGTGCTGCTGAGCGCGTACTACGTGTCCGGGACGGCCTTCCTGGCGCTGTCCTCGCTGATCGAACGACGTGGTGGTGAGACCGGTGACGGCCGCTCCCTGCGGTTCGTCGGCGGGCTGGCCGAAGGTACCGAGACCGTGGTCGTCTACGTGCTGTTCTGCCTGTGGCCCGCCCACGCCGCCGTCATCGCGTGGGTGTTCGCCGGCGCCGTCTGGATCACCGCGGCGCAACGGGTCGGCTACGGCGTCACGCTGCTGCGACAACCCCGGCCGGCGCCGGGACGGACCGAATCGCCCGGCGGACACCTCGCCGCACCGCACCCACCGGCTCTGCGTGACCGACCGATCCTCGGACAGGAACCCTGATGGGTCCCCGCTCCCCGCGGCCCCACCGGGCCCGACTCGCCGCTCTGCTCGCCGTCCTGACCCTGGCCGTCTCGGCGTGTGGGTCCGGCTCGACGACGACGTCGGCGTCCACCACCTCGCCGGCCGCCACCGCTGCGGAATCGGGCGCTGCGGAATCGGGCGCTGCGGGATCGGGCCCGGCGGACTGGGACAGCGTGCTCGCCCAGGCCCAGGGACAGACCGTCAACTGGTACATGTACGGCGGTGACGACACCCTGAACGCTTTCGTGACCGGCTACCTCGCCGATCGGTTGGCCGCCGCCGGTGTCACCCTCGACCAGGTCCCGGTGACCGACACCGTCGATGCGGTCAACAAGGTCCTCGGCGAGGTCCAGGCCGGCCGGACCACGGACGGATCGGTCGATCTGGTCTGGGTCAACGGCGAGAACTTCGCCACCGGCGT
Source organism: Nakamurella sp. (assembly GCA_039916325.1). Classification (GTDB taxonomy): domain Bacteria; phylum Actinomycetota; class Actinomycetes; order Mycobacteriales; family Nakamurellaceae; genus Nakamurella. The sequence goes on from JBDSLP010000148.1 coordinate 20,764, forward strand.
CCAGGCCGATCTGTGGTCGTGTGGATGGGACAGGACGCTGCCCTCGGCGCAGTTCGTCGACTTCAGCGACCCGGCGGTGGCCGCCGATTTCGGGACGCCGGTCAACGGCTGCGAGGCGGTGTGGCAGCAGGCTGACTCCGCCCTGGTCTACGACAGCGCCGCCCTCGGTGCGGCCGACGTGGCGTCGGTGTCGAGCCTGTTCGCCTGGGCCCGGGCGCACCCCGGGCGGTTCACCTACCCGGCTCCGCCGGACTTCACCGGTTCGATGGCGGTGCGCACCGTGCTGTACGACAGCATCGGCGGCCCGCAGGCCCTGGCCGGAGCGTTCGACGAGACCGCCTATATGGCGGCGACGGCGGCCTTCTGGCCCCGCCTGACCGACATCGCCGGGTCGCTGTGGCGCGGTGGGGACACCTATCCGCAGTCCCAGAGCGCGGTCGAGAAGCTTTACAGCGACGGCGAGATCAGCGCGTTCTTCACCTATGGCCCCGGGGCGGTCGGCGAACGGGTCGACGACGGCCTGTACCCGGCGACCACCCGGCAGGCCGTGCTGTCCGGCGGAAACATCGGCAACCGCAGCTTCGTCGCCATCCCGGCCAACGCCGCCCATCAGGCCGGTGCGAAGGTGCTGGCGAACCTGCTGCAGGATCCGCAGACCCAGCTCGAACTGTTCACCCGCAAGGGCATCTACCCGGGCATCGATGTCAGCCGCACGAGTCCCGCGGTGCAGGCGGAGTTCGCCGCCGTACCCGTCCACCCGTCGGTGCTGCCGCTGGCGACGCTGACCGCCGACGCGCAGCCCGAACTCGCCTCGGAATACCTCGCCCGGATCGAGCTGGACTGGACCAGGAACGTCCTGCAACAGCAATGAGATCCGAGACACCTCTCCCGCTCCCCCGGTTCGTCGAACCGGCCGCACCACCCCCACCCCGGCAGCGGACAGGGCCGGGCGGCCGTCGGCGCGGCCGCCGGCCGGCCCTGCCCCGGGGGCTGCGCATCGCCGGCCTGCTGGCCCCGGCGTTGCTCGTGATCGCGGTGTTCTTCCTGGCCGGGGTCACCCAGACGGTCGCCCAGAGCTTCGGCTACCAACCGTTCCTGGCCCGTTGGGAGCTGTCGTGGGACGCCTACCGGACGCTGGCCACCGACCCGGCCGTCCGGGCCTCTCTCCTGCTCACCGCCCGGATCGCGATCATCCCGACCGTCCTGGCCGCCGGTCTGGGGGTATCCGCCGCGCTGGCGATTCGACGACTGGGACGCTCCGGGACGTGGGTCGGCGGGATCGTCCAGACCACGCTGGCAGTCCCGCACCTCGTGGCGGCGTTGTGCATGTTGGTGCTGTTGTCCCAGGGTGGATTTCTGTCCCGGTTGAGTGGCGCGGCCGGCTTCACCGCGTCCCCGGCGCAGTTCCCGGCTCTGACCGGCGACGACGTCGGCTGGGGGATCATCGCGTCGTACGTGTGGAAGGAGACTGCGTTCCTGACTGTCGTCGCGCTGGCCGCCCTGGGCCGCGGGGTGCAGGACCTCGAGAACGCCGCCCGCTCGCTGGGCGCCACTGGATGGCAGCGGCTGGTGTACATCACCCTGCCCGTCATCGCGCCCGCGGTCGGCAGCGCTTCGGTGCTGGTGTTCGCGTTCACCGCGGGCTCCTACGAAGTGCCCGCGCTGCTCGGGAGGCCCTACCCGGCTGCGCTGCCGGTGGTGGCGCTGCAGTACTACCGGGCCACCGACCTGACCGCCCGGCCGGTGGCGATGGCCGTGGCCGTCCTGATCACCGTGCTCAGCGTGGTCGTGGTCGCCGTCAACATGTACGTCGGTGGGCGCCTGGCCCGCCGGGCACGGTGACCGGCATGTCGCCACCGGTCACCGACCGCCGGACTCCCGGCCGGGGACGTCAGGAGCCGGTCGGTGCGCCACGCACGGCGCGGGTGGGGCGCGGCCTGTTAACCGCAGCACTGGTGGGCGGCGCGGTGCTCCCGCTGGTACCGCTGCTGATCTGGTCCGTCGCGGGTCAGTGGCGCTACCCCGCCGTCGTCCCCCAGCAGTTCACGGTGCGCGGGTGGGCGCGGCTGTTCGAACCGCGGACCCGGATCCCGGAGGGGTTGCTCACCTCGGTGACCATCGCCGTCGCCGTCACGGTAGCCGCCTGCCTCATCGGGTTCCCGGCCGGTCGCGCGATCGGGCTGTACCGGTTCCGCGGCCGCCGGCTGGTGCAGTTCCTGCTGCTGGCCCCGGTGGTCGTACCCGGTCTGGCGGTGACCCTCGGTATCCAGGTCTTCTTCGTCCGTTACCACCTGGCCGACTCGCTCCTCGGGGTGATCCTCGTCCAGCTGATGCCCACGGTTCCCTACGCCGCGTTGATCATGGGGTCGGCGTTCGCCGCTCTGGACGTCGACTACGAACACCAGGCCAGAGCCCTGGGGGCCTCACCGCTGCGGGTGCTGCTGTTCGTCACCGTCCCGCTGCTCCGGCCGTCGATCGCCGTCGCCGCCCTGATGACCTTCCTGATCTCGTGGAGCGAGTACGTGCTGACCCTTCTGGTCGGCGGTGGTCAGGTGAGAACGCTGCCGCTGCTGCTGTTCGCCGCGATCGGCTCGTCGGACACCACCCTGGCGGCCGTGCTTGCACTGCTGGTGATCGCACCACCGCTGGTGCTGGTGCTCGCCGCGTCGCGGCTGCTCGCCGGCCGCGGCGGCGGCGCGGTCGGGTTCGGCCGGCTGTGACCGGCACCGCGATCACCCTCGCCGGGGTGCGGAAGTCCTTCGGCGACACCGCGGCGGTGGACGACCTGAGCGCCGTCATTCCGGCGGGTTCACTGACCGCCCTCCTCGGCCCGTCCGGATGCGGGAAGAGCACCACGTTGGCCCTCATCAGCGGACTGCTCGACCCCGATCGGGGCGACATCCGCTTCGACGACCGGTCGCAGCTGGGGGTCCCCGCGGAACGTCGCCCGGCCGCTCTGGTGTTCCAGAAACCCTTGCTGTTCCCCCATCTCGACGTCGAGCGCAACGTCGGCTTCGGACTGCGCATGAGGCGGGTGGACCGTTCCGAGACCAGGCGCCGCGTCGCCGAGATCCTCGACCGGGTCCAGCTGGGGCCGCTGGCCCGGCGGCGGGTCGGCGAGCTGTCCGGTGGCCAGGAGCAGCGGGTGGCGCTGGCCCGCGCCCTGGTCCTCGAGCCCCGGGTGCTGCTGCTCGACGAGCCGTTCTCCCAACTGGACGCCGCCCTGCGCGCCGAGATGCGCTGCCTGCTCACCGATCTGCACGCCGAATACGGCGTGACCACCCTGCTGGTCACCCACGACCAGTCCGAGGCCGTCGAGGTCGCCGACACCATCGCGCTGATGCTGGACGGACATCTCGCAGGCCAGGGAACACCCGAGACCTTTTACACCGCACCACCTTCGCTGGCCGCCGCCCGATTCTTCGGGGTGACCAACGAACTGGCCGGCACCGTCCGCAATGGGCTGTTCACCGCCGCCGGTACCGGGCTGCGGCGCCCGACGCCACTACCCGACGGGCCTGCGGTGCTCGTCATCCGACCCGAGACGTTTGCCCTGCCAACCACGTTGCGCGACGCCGGTACCCAAACGGACAGCACTGCGGACGCCACGACGGACACCATGACCGGTACCGCCGTCGCGGCCCGGTTCGCCGGCTCCCACCTCGCCGTCGACGTCCGGGTGGGCGACCTCGAGATCACCGTCCACACTCCGGTCGGCACGGCGGTCCAGCTCGGGTCGCCGATGGTGCTCACGCTCCCACCGGAGAGCGGGACGGTGCTGGCCGGCGACACCGTCGACCCGGGTGCGCCACGAGACGCCCGATGACGATCCACCCGGCAGCGGCCTCGCCGTGTACCGCCGCCGGGCCGGGGCCGTCAGGCGGCGGTCGTCAGATCATCGAAGAAGTAGGTCTTCCCGGTCCCTGCGGTGCCGAAGTCGAAGAAGATCGACACCTTGTCGTAGGTCAGGGTCGGATCCAGGGCGGAACCGCCCGCGACCGGATTCGAGAAGTCGAAGCTCAACGTCTGCCATCCGCCGGCAACCGTGGTGATGGCCTCGGTCTCGACATTCCGATTGGCGTCGGTCGCACTCTCCACCTTCAGGCGCACCGGGATCCCGGCGTCGGGTGACCAGACCCGGCGGCGCAGTCACGCGTGGCGGGTCTGAGAATGCACCCCAGGCCGAAAAAGGGCCCCTGACCCGGACTTTGGGTCC
>JBDSLP010000149.1:0-7097 GCA_039916325.1 Nakamurella sp.
CAGCTCGTGTGCCTTGACGGGGTCTCTGAGAGTGAGGTCGCGGGCAAGCTCGACCTGCATGCTGATCGCCGCAAGTCGGGGGCCCAAGTCGTCGTGCAGGTCCCGCCCGACTCGCCGACGCTCCTCCTCCATCGACAGGACGATCCGTTCGCGGGAGCGGTATAGATCGGCAGAGAGCCCGACAGCGTAGACGGCTGCGCCGATCGGCAGCGCAAGATCCGCCAAGAGTCGCAGATCGGCCGGAGTGAACGCCTCGCGTCCTCGGCCGGCCACCACGAGGCGGCCGAGCGAACCTCCGGCGTGGGCAAGGTCGACCGACGTGAGGCGGGTCGGGTCTGTTGGGGGGGCGCCTGTCGCGGCTGCTGGTTCTGGCTGACCATGAAGTTCGATGGCTGCGTAGGGGGACTGCAGCGCGCTGGCGGCGGCAGCCACCAGTGTGACCAGCACCTGCTCCGGTGCCGAGGGTTGTTGTAGCTGGCGCGCGAGTCGGGTCATGGCGGCGTACGGACGACCACGGTCTCCGTACAAGCGGCGGCCGATCAGCCGTTGCAGCCCGTCCCGAACCGGGGCGAAGGCCACGGCGACAACTGCGGTCGCCAGCAGTCGGGCCAGGCTCTCAGCGGACCCCGGCATGGCCGCTCCGGCCCAGGTCGCCGCAAGGGCATACCCGACCAGCAGGATGAGACTCAATGCAACATAAACCAAGGTGCGGGTCACCATGGCGTCGATGTCGAAGAGCCGATGGTGCAAAACGGCCACCGCGAGGGCCACCGGGACGATCACGGGCGCCAGCTGCACGAGCGGGAAGACGGCCGGGTACAGCGACGGCGCGAGCAGCGAGACCGATGCGTCAACGCCCAGCGCGGCCGCTAGCAACGCAAGGGCCAGCACCACCCACATGATCTGCTGGCGCGCTTGCCGGTCCGCATCCCGCCAACGCAGAAGGAGGCTCACGGCGCTGGCGATAGAACAGCCCAGCAGCGCAAGCCCCGCCGTGGTCATGGCCCCGGGCCCCACCCCGGCAAGGGTGGCAACCGCATACGGGTTGGGGACCTGGCGGTCGCCCAAGACCAGGGTCGCTTGTCCAAGGGCACCGAGCACTCCCAGAACCAGTGCCAGTATGACTGCGATGACGGCCAGGCCCCGCCACCGCGGAGAGGGCAGGTGACCGTCGGGGAACGTGAGGGCGACCAGCACGAACAGAGGCACTAGCGCCGGCGGATAAATCCAGTTCGCCACCCACAGGGCACTCATCGCGGCCCCGCTCGGGGGTGGATGGGTCAGACCCACCTGCGCGATGGCCTCCGCACTCTGGCCAATCAGGAACGGTGCCCCTGTCAACAGCAGGAGCCAGCCGACGGGGTGCCGACGCCGCAGGCCTGCCAGAAGGGCGCCCACGAGGGTGATCGCCGAGGTCGAGGTGAGCAGCGTCCACGCCGAACCGATGGTTCCCGCGGCGGCAGTCAGGGCGATGGTAGTGCAGACCAGTGCGACACCCACCCCCACCAGGGCCGTGGTTGACGCCTGGAGCCGCGAGATGTTCATCCTCCCGGGACACGTCGGGAGCAGGCGCAGCAAACGCGTGGCTGGATCGGCATCGTCACAGTGTCCGCCCTCTCAGGTGATTTCGTCCGCCGCCGTTTTCGACATCGACGTCGACCCGGCCGCGGGCACCCCGCCGCTGTCGTGCGTGCCGCGAGCGACCTGGAGGGCCGTCACCCCGAGCGCCGCGAAGGCCGCCCCCATCAGGGCCAGCGTCCCCGGCAACACGCCCGAGGCGAACAGCTTCAGCAACACGGCAACCAGCAGGACGATTCCAGCCCATCGGGGTAGCACTCCGGCCCTGATCGTGGCGATCGAAAAGAGGAGCAGGCCGACGACATAACAGCCGATCACGGCGAAGAAGATGACGAGGATGAGAACCGGCGGGTCGGGTGTGGCCGTTCCGATCGAGCCAACAAAGCCCCACGTCTCACGCACCGCCATCACGAACAGGGAGCCCGAACCCAGCAGGGCGACCGCCCACGCGATCCGGCCGAACCGGCCGAAAGCAGGTCGCTGCAGGGCGCCGAGACCCAGGAAGCCCACGAACATGAGCCCGACCCATGTCGCGTGTAGCGCCGCCGGCACGACACCCTCTTGGATGCCCGGCACGCGGTCGTCCCACCACTCGTGAACCCCCATTACGAGGCCACTCAGGATGGCCGCCACCCCTCCCGTCAAGACGATCCTCGATGACCCCGCGGTATCACCAGGTCGTAGCGGGAAACCAGCCATGACGACCTCCTCCAAGACCGGGCGGCATATCCGCCCACCACCCGCAGCGTGAGCGCCCGACGTGTCCCCTGTCATGAGACACCGTCCCGGATCGACCGGGAGGAATGTCCCGGCTCATCCCGGCGGGACCGCTGAGGGGGATATCGCCCGAGTTGGCTTCGTCGCTGGGCATCCAGCGGACGTGCAGCTGTCCAGCGGCCGGGTCGAGGGCGCACGCGTGGTGCTTGACTTTCCTGCGTCGATGACGCCGAATACGTCGCACCCGCCTCTCAGATCATTGTTGCCAGGAGCGTCGAGTCATGCCGAGATCGGCGGCCCGCAGCCTCGTTCCGGGGCTCCTGAAAAGGGGACCGGACTGCCCTCGAGGGGCCGCGGACACCGCGCCGCGCCGATATGCGAATCGATTGCCACCGATCTCCACCGATATCGCACTCAGGGTTTCACCGTCGCAATCACGAGCCAACCGACCGTGCCGTCGGGGCCTGACCCGTAGTCGACGTCGAGGGCCAGGGTGTCGTCGGCCGAGCCGAGCGCGTACCGGAATTCGTCCAGTGGGTCGCCAGGCACGTGGGTGGCGGGATGGACCACTGTGACCGGGACCAACGACCCGCCGGGAACACCGACGGTCAGGGACAAATTTATGGTCGTGTTTTTTGTGGGCGCCACCTTGTAGCTGAATGACTGACTCAGCGTGTGCCCCGGCGCAGTTCCCTGTGGTCGCTGGTAGCTCATGTTGTTCATCGTTGAGTAATTGGTCACGAGGTGAAACGCCTCGATCGACAAACCCTGCTGTTGCGACGACGTCAGATTCGGGTCGGTCCCTCGAGTACCCACGCTCGCGACGACGGTCAGACGGTGCGTCACGACCTTGTCGACCCCACCGTCCCCACCGTCCCCACCGGTCGTGGTGTCGGTCTTGTCGGTCGGTCCGCATCCGGGTGATGACCAGCTGCGGTGCGCGAGCACCTTCGACCCGATCCGCAAGGTCGCGTCTGCGTTGACCGACACCACAGTCGGTGCCTGACCCGCGGTGTTCGACGACCAGTGCGGTCGCCCTGAACCGTCGACCAGAACGAGGTTCCCGTCGTATTGCTACTGCAGACGAATACCGCCGGAGCCGTCGGTGCCGCTGGCCCAGATCGCCTTTCCGGTCGCATCGGCGAACACCACGTTGCCGTCGCCCTGGACGGTCAGTCGATCGCAGAGCGAACTGATCAACTCCTCGCCGCCGGTGTCGATCCCCTCCCCGGGAGCGCGCGTGGAAGCCAGCCGAGCGGCCGGTGCCGGTCCCGTGGTCCATTGCGGGATCAGCCGGTCATCGCTGGTGGCAACCACGATCAGGTTGCCGTCATCCTGGAGTTCCAGCCACCCGCCCCGGTGACTTGTGCCCGTCGCGAACACCGGCGTGCCGTCCGCCATGACGCCCACCAGGTTCCCATCGGGCTGCATCCACAGGTGAACCATGTCCGACGTGCCCGAGGCCCAGATCGGCCAGGACATCGTGCCGTCCAGTCGGTAGAGAACGAGGTTGCCATCCTGCTGCAGGATCAGGACGAATATGCCGTTCTCCGACGTCAACGGCTGGTCGACATCGAGGCTGGCTCCCGCGGGCAGGCTGGACATCTTGCTCCTCAGATCCGCGCGCTACAGAGCAGAACAGTGCTATTAGGAAGACTCCAGAACAGGACCTGTCCATCATGCCTCCGCGACGCGGAACGGTCTAGAGATCAGGCGTGGCCGGCAGCCTCGACGCCCGCCACAGGTGTTGCCCGGCGTAGGAGCGGTACGGCGCCCACCGGGTGCCGTGGGCCGCGAGCTCCCGAGGGGTATCCGGCAGCCCGAGCCGCGACGCCCCGGTGCGCAGGGCCAGGTCACCGGTGAGCAGCTCGTCCTGTTCACCCAGGACACGCATCGCGATGTACTGCGCCGTCCACGGGCCGATGCCGGGACGGGCCACGAGTTCCGCGGTCAGCTGGGCGGGGTCGCGGCCGGGGGCGACGACGAGCGTCCCGTCGGCGAGGTCACGGGCGGCAGCGACCAGGGTCTCGGCGCGGCGTCGCGGACCGCCGATCTCGTCGGCGGTGAGCCGGGCGAGCTCGTCCGGGGAGACGAAGAGCCTGGTCAGGCCGGGGGTCGAGAGCCCCGGGGGCATCGCGCTCCCGACCCGGGCGGTGAGCTTCCCGGCCGCGGTCCGGGCCGCCGCCACGCTGACCTGCTGACCCAGGATCGTTCGGACGATGATCTCCTCGCCGTCGACCATGCCGGGTACGCGGATGCCGGGGATCGCCGCGACCCGGGCGGTCAGGGCCGGATCGGCGGCGAGCCGGGCGTCGATCGCCATCGGATCGGCGTCGACGTCCAGCAGCCGCCGGACCAGGTTCAGCGCGGTGTCCTCGTCGGCGGGATCGGTCAGATCCAGCGTGACCGCGACATCGGCGGAGGCGTCGAAGTCCAGGCCCAGCACGGACGGCCCCCCCGGTAGGCGCAGGGTGCGCCGGTAGCCGGTCTCGGTGACGACCTCGACCTCGGGGACGGCCCGGATCCGCAGGTACCAGAGCAGGCCGTCCGCGTCGAAGGGCAGTCGGACCCGGACAGCGGTGGTGACCCGGGACCGGGTGGGGGAGCGCACCGCGTCCACTCTGCCCGGTGGCGGTGCACTCTGACTCACGCGCCGAACATGGCCCGGCCGGCGAACGTCACCGGCGGCAGGGCGGCATCCGGGACCTCCGTGGTTCCCTAGACTCGATCGACGTGACCCTCACTCTCGGCATCGTCGGACTGCCCAACGTCGGCAAGTCCACCCTGTTCAACGCGCTGACCAAGGCGGACGTGCTCGCCGCGAACTATCCGTTCGCCACCATCGAGCCCAACGTGGGCATCGTGCCGCTGCCCGACCCGCGGCTGGACACACTCGCCGGGGTGTTCTCGTCCCAGAAGATCGTCCCCGCCGTGGTGTCGTTCGTCGACATCGCCGGGATCGTCAAGGGCGCCAGCGAGGGGGCCGGCCTGGGCAACAAGTTCCTCGCCAACATCCGCGAGGCCGACGCGATCTGCCAGGTGGTGCGGGTGTTCGCCGACGACGACGTGGTGCACGTGGACGGCCGGGTCGACCCGCTGGCCGACATCGAGACGATCAACACCGAGTTGATCCTCGCGGACATGCAGACGCTGGAGAAGGCGATCCCCCGGTTGGAGAAGGAAGCCCGGATGCAGAAGGACCGCCGCGCGGTCCTCGAGGTCGCCACCGCCGCGCAGGCCGTGCTCGATTCCGGTGCCACCCTGTTCTCGGCGCAGAAGACGATCGACCTGGCGATGCTGAAGGAACTGTCGTTGATGACGACCAAGCCGTTCCTCTACGTGTTCAACGCCGACGAGTCGGTCCTGACCGACGAGGCGAAGAAGGCCGAGTTGCTGGCCGCGGTGGCGCCGGCCGACGGGGTGTTCCTGGACGCCAAGGTCGAGTACGAGCTGCTGGAGCTCGACGACGAGTCGGCCCGGGAGCTGCTCGAGTCGGTCGGCCAGGACGAGCCGGGCCTGCACGCGCTGGCCCGCGCCGGCTTCCACACCCTCGGTCTGCAGACCTACCTGACCGCCGGGCCCAAGGAGGCCCGGGCCTGGACGATCCACAAGGGCTGGACTGCCCCGCAGGCCGCCGGGGTCATCCACTCCGACTTCGAGAAGGGCTTCATCAAGGCCGAGGTCATCTCCTTCGACGACCTCGTCGCCGCGGGCTCCGTGGCCGCCGCCCGCTCCGCCGGCCGGGCCCGCATCGAGGGCAAGGAGTACGTGATGCACGACGGGGACGTGGTGGAGTTCCGCTTCAACGTGTGACCAGCGGCATCGAAGCATCATCATTTGACGTGGGGTTGGATGCCTGCGAACGTTGCTCAATCGCCGCGTCACCGACAGCGCGCATGATCCTGGTCGACACACCGATCTGGATCGGTCATCTGCACCGTTTCGAAGCGACCTCGGCCGCGCTGCTGGTCAGTTCGGAGGTCTGCGGCAATCCGATGATCATCGGCGAACTGGCGCTGGGTTTCCTTGCGCGGCCGTTATTCTGTTCTCCGGCTGCTGGCTGACCTCCCGGGCACGCTGCAGGTCACGCATGCCGAGGCGCTTGCGTTCGTCGAGGCGCACACATTGTTCGGAATCGGCCTGAGCCTGCTCGATGCTCACCTCCTGGCGGCGCTGCGCCTGAGTCCATCCGAGCGCCTGTGGACCGGCGACCGCCGTCTTCGGGCGGCGGCGGACAGGCTCGGGGTGTCCGCCGACCTCCGCTACGTTCCCACGACCTGACCGACTATCTGACGTCGGCTGTGCGACCCGGTCTTGTCGAAGATGGCTTTGAAGTGGTCTTGGACGGTGTGTTCGGACAGGTGGAGGGCGTGGGCGAGATCGTGGGTGTCCGCACCCGACAGCAGGTGGTTGACGACGTCGGTTTCACGTGCGGTGAGCCCATGCGCCCGGGTGTAGATGTCGGCGCGGTCGGCGGGCGACGCGCGTTCGATGGTGACGGCAATCTCGGATCGATGGGTGCTGTCATCGGGCCCGATGCGTGCCGCTCGAAGCGTCAGCCACGTGGTGCCGGTGATATGCACACGAGCGCGAGGCGGGTGGTCGTCCACGCCCGACTCGCGGGCGAGGAGCTGGGCGGCAACGTTGTACGCGCCTGCGGGGACCGGGCCGCGACCCCCTTCCGGTGGCACCAGCAGCCGCAGGTACTGCCCGGCCTGGCCGGTGTGCGCCAGGACCAACAGCTCCGCCGAAAGCAGCAGCACGGCGGGATCGGCGGGTGTCAGTTCCGGCCCACCGGGACG
>JBDSLP010000150.1:0-3886 GCA_039916325.1 Nakamurella sp.
TCGCCGGCCGGCACCGCTGAACCCTCGAGAGGTTCGTCGTTGTCGTAGCCGTGGAGTTCGGCCGCGCGACGCTTGGCCGGGATGAGTCCGCCTGGGCGGAAGATCATCATCAACAGTACGACAGCGCCGATCCACATCTGCCGATCCTCGGCCGGAACCTGATCCTTGAGGAACTCCGGCAGCCAGGTCAGCACCGCGGCGCCGGCCATCGCACCCGGCAGCGAGCCCATGCCGCCGAAGACGACGTAGGCCACCACCAGGATGGAGTTGTTCAGGATGAAGTTGTCGGGGGTGAAGAACCCGACGTCACTGGCGAAGAACACTCCGGCCAGACCTGAGGTCGATGCGCCGATGGCGAACGCCAGCAGCTTGACCCGGGTGGTGTTGACGCCGGTGGCCTGCGCGGCGATCTCGTCCTCGCGGATGGCCGCCCAGGCGCGTCCGGTGCGGGACTGCTCCAACGCCCGGAACAGCACGACCACGATGATGATGATGAGCAGCAGGTACCAGTACTGCAGCTGGTTCAGCCCGAACTCGAACCGGACGAAGCCGAGGTTGATGACCGGGTGCGGGACCTGCGGCGACGGGCCGCGGGTGGAGTTGGTGACCCCGTCGGCGTTGATCGCCACGATCCGGACGATCTCACCGAAGCCGAGCGTGACGATCGCCAGGTAGTCGCCGCGCAGCCGCAGAGTCGGCCCACCCAGCAACACACCGGCGAGCAGACAGACCAGGATCGCGAACGGGATCGCCCACAGTGGCGACATCTGCAACCAGCTCGGAGGCTTGATCGGGAGCGAGCCGACCAGGTAGGCCGTGACGTAGGACCCGATCGCGTAGAAGGCGATGAACCCCAGGTCGAGCAGGCCGGCCCAGCCGACGACGACGTTGAGACCGACGGCCAGTAGGACGTAGATACCGATCTGGGTGACCAGCACCGACTGCCAGAAGCTGGTCGCGGTCGGCGGATAGAACAGCGCGACGGCGAACACCCCGAGCAGCAGCGTCTTGGTCGCGACCGGGTTGGAGAACAGTCCGGCGTCGGACGACCGGGGCGCGGCCACCTTCATCCCGGCCGCGGTGATGGTCCTGGACTGACGCCGACCGGCGGTGGCGACCACGAACCCGGCGCCGGCGAACAGGAACAGTGCCGCCGACGTCATCCAGCCGCCGGTGCCCAGGTTCTGCCAGGGCCCGCTGGCCTGGTCGATCTTGAGGACGGCGCCGGCCGAACTGAACAGATACATGGTGTTCAGGGTCAACAGGAGTCCGACCAGACCGACGACCAGCGCGGCCCAGCCCAGCACGGCCATCCGCAGGTACGTGGCCGCGGCGGCCAGCACCAGGGCGACCGCGAAGACGACGTAACCCAGATAACCCAGGTAGGCCTGGGCCAGCGGGGCAAGGCCCTTACCGGTGAAATAGGTCGCGGTGTCGACGAGGGTGGCGTTGGTCTTCAACGGTGAGAACCAGGTGGCGCTCGCAACGCCGATGAGCCCGACGACGGCGCCGATGGCGACCAGCGGAAGACCCGGGCGCCACGCCAGCAGCCGGGCGAAGAACGCCTTGGTGTCGGCGATGTCGTCCTTGGACATGGAGATGGTCGCCGAGGCGACGGCCAGCACGAGGTACCCGATCACGGCGCAACCGGCACCGAGCGAGTGGTCGATCCGGGTCGAGGTCGCTGCGTAGGCGGAGTCCGAGACCAGCACCAGGAAGACCCCGACCAGGGACAGCGCGGCGGCCACCCAGCCGAGGATCGGACGGCTCAGCACGATGCCCGCGCCGGCGACCAGCACGACCACCACGAGCAGGGTCCAGGCCAGCCAACCGAAGAAGACCTGGGCCAACGGGGCCAGCCCGGCGATGTCACCGGCCGCAGCGGCCACCGTGGAGAACTTGCCGTTGCCGGTCGGGTCGTGCCACTTGAGCAGGGTCTGGGCGGCCAACACGGTGATGGCCCCGACGGCCAGCGGGAAGACCCCGGGGCGTTTGAAGTACGGCGTGATGGTCGGCCAGAAGGTGACGACCACGAAGACGAACACGCCGACGCCGAGGAAGACGAACACCCGCGGGGAGAAGACGGCCTCCCGGAACGCCAACCCGTAATCCTGCTGGGTGCCCTGCTGCGGGCCGACCATGATGGCCAGCGCCAGGCCCAGGGCCAGGCACGCGATGAACCGCTTGACCAGCGGATTGGAGAACATTCCGGTTTTCATGCCGCCCTCCCGAGCTTCTCACCGAGGATGCCGGTGGGCCGGAACACCAGCACCAGGACCAGCACCACGAAGGCCACCACGTCGGTCCACTTGGTCCCGATGAACGGCAGCGTGGGAATGAGTACCTCGATCACCCCGAGGAGCAGACCACCGATCATCGCGCCGCGGATGTTGCCGATACCGCCGAGGACGGCAGCGGCGAACGCCTTCACCCCGGGCAGGAAACCCATGATGTTGGAGAACACGAAGGCGGTGCCGAACAGGAAGCCGGCGGCGCCCCCGAGTGCGCCACCGATGACGAAGGTCTTGCTGATCGTCTTGTCGATGTCGATGCCCATCAGGGCGGCGGTCGGGGCGTCCTCAGCGACTCCACGGATGCTGCGGCCCAGCTTGGTGCCGGACACGAGCCGATCCAGGAACAGCATCATCAGCAGCGCCGACACGATGATGATCGCCTGGATCAACCGCACCTCGGCACCGAACACGGTGAAGACCACCGAGTCCTTGTTGAAGTAGGTGGGAAACTGGTTGTTGGTGAACCGGTTGAACAGCTTGCCGGCCAGCGCGGACAACAGGAACGACATTCCGATCGCGCTGATCAGGAAGGCGAGCTTCGGTGCGCCGCGCCGACGCAGGGGGCGGTAGGCCACCCGTTCGAGCCCCCAGGCGACCGCGGCACCGGCGAGGCCGCCGGTCACGAGACCGGCGATGAAGACGAAGGGGACCACCCAGCCCGGGGTGCCACTCCCGTCACCGACGAGCGCCTGCACGACGATGAAGCTCGCGAAGGCGCCGGACATGAACACCTCGCTGTGCGCGAAGTTGATCAGCTGGAGCACGCCGTAGACCAGCGTGTAGCCCAGTGCGATCAGCGCATACATCGATCCTCGGGTCAGCCCCGAGAAGAGGTACAGCATGAAGTCGTGCATGCACGAGGCCTTCCGTACGGACGGGCCGGCGCGGATCTGCCGGGACTGCGGTGGGGGTGTGGGACGTGCGGTCGCTGCGTCGGCGGCACCCGTACCGGCGGTAAGAAGCCCGGTACGGACCTGAGAAAGGCAGGACGGTACAGCAGAAAGCGCCGCCGATGCCGATCGTGCACATCGGCGACGCCTTCGTCGCTTCGATCGGGCCCTGGTCGGGGCCGATCAAGCGGTACTGATGCCGCGGGTGGTGCTTACTTCTGGTCCTGGACGGGTCCGAGGAGCTTGATGACGCCGCCCTCCTGCTTGTACAGGTTGATGGTCGCGTTCTCGACCTCACCCTCGGGGGTGAACTTCACCTGCGTGGTGATGCCCTTGTAGTCGAGCTTGTTCACCGCGTCGAGCACGGCGGCACGAGTCACCTCGCCACCGCCGGCGGCCGCGGTCTTGATGGCCTCGATCATGGCGTTGGCGGCGTCGTAGCCCTCCGGCGAGTACGTGGAGGACGGGGTGCCGTAGGCCGCGACGTATGCGGTCTCGAAGTCCTTGGCCGCCGGCCAGGTGGTGGCGTCCAGGCAACCGCAGGAGAAGTACCAGCCGTTACCGGCGTCGCCCGCACCCTCGGTGAAGACGCTGGACTTGCCACCGTTACCGGTCATGGTGATGCCGGTGTAGCCGGCGGACTTGAGGGCCTTGGCGAACAGCGACGCCTGGGCGTCGTAGCCGCCGTAGAACATGGCCTCG
>JBDSLP010000151.1:0-3590 GCA_039916325.1 Nakamurella sp.
GCCTGGCGGCACCACGCCGTGTTCACTGACACCGACCTGCCGATGCTCACCGCGGAGGCCGACCACCGCCGGCACGCGATCGTCGAGCAGGTCATCGCCGATCTGAAGAACGGTCCGCTCGCGCACCTGCCGTCGGGGAACTTCATGGCCAACTCCGCGTGGCTGGTGCTGGCCGCGATGGCGTTCAACCTGACCCGCGCCGTCGGGGTGCTCGCGTCGGCGTTCCACGCCAAGGCCGCCACCGCCACGATCCGCACCCAGCTGATCGCGGTCGCCGCCCGGGTCACCCGATCCGCCCGCCGCACCCGTCTGCGACTACCCCAGAACTGGCCATGGGCCGCGGCCTGGCAGCGACTGTTCAGCGCAGCCCTCGCACCCCCAACCACTGCCTGAACCCACCCACCCAGCTGCCAAGCCCGACCGGAACCACCAGTGGAAACGCCGACAACGGCGTCACAACCATGCCCAACCGTAAATCCGCGGTCGCCGAGATCAGAACGGATCACTCAAGAGCCGGGACGGTGCATTCGGGCTAAGTGGTGCCAAGTGCCACTGCAGTCGCCTCCAATCTCGCCTGCAGTCATCTGACGCTAGCTCGCGGTAAAGCCGCGCCGGGAGGGTGGTGGCACGACAGCCCATCGAGGGCAACCCATCTGGCATCGAGGAGCTATATGAACCGCGCCCCCGATTCCGAACTTGTCCTCGTCCCCGGCGGCACTCTCGTCACGACTGCGCGCGATGCGGGCCGAGCGCTCGCATTCAATACGGTCCGGAACAAAATCGACACCATCCCGTCCGGTCTGGATGCACTGCGGGCGGCGGGAGGCCACGCTCCGGCGCCGGGGCGGGGCCGTGGCCCACCGCATGGGCCCGGCGCTTTCTCGTGCAGGCAGGGAAGAAACTGACAGGCATCGGACAACCAGCCGGTGCTGCCCCTGCCAATCCCGGCCTTGTTCGCCGAGCCGGTCGTGAGCCCCGAGACGCCCCGTCGGGGCAAACCCGGTGCAAGAGATCAGTAACACCCCTCAAAGAAAGGAAACACTATGTCCATCATCGAAGCGACTGCACAAGCGGCGACCCAGGGCGACAAGCAGGGACTCAAAGAAGTCCTCGACTTCCTGGTCACCGAAGAGGCACTCGGCGTCACCCTGGTGACAGCCGCGATCGAACGGGCCGAAGGCACACCCTCGGCAGCGTTCCTCCCGGTGCTGCGCAACGCCGTCACCCAGGAGTACCACCACGTCCAGGCCCTCAAAGACGCCGGCGGAACCCCTCTGACTACCCGCTACTGGCTTCCGGACTCCGCCTTCGACGAAGGCCGCGTGGGCCTGTTCTCCACACTCGAGGTCATCGAGACTGTCGAGATCAGTCTCTACCTGCTCGGGGTCAGCGCCTACGCCCGCGCCCGCGAGGAATCCGGTGCGCGGCTGTGCGCTGAAGCGATGGGCACCGAAGCAGTCCACCGGGCGCTGGTGCGCCACGCCCAGAACGAACTGGGCAAGAACGTCGGCGTCCCCAACGACGTCGGGTTCGAGAACTTTGACTGGCAGACCATCGCCGCGGTCCGCGATGCCTTGGAAGCCCTCGGCATCGGCTACGGCGTCGAAACCGACCAGCCCGGACGGTTCTACGAATACCCGGGCGACCCGATCGCCCGCGGTGTCGGCACCATCGTCAGCCACACCGTCCCCCAGTAAACCTCGCCGGGTCGGGTAGGCCCGAATATCCGGACCTACCTCGACACGTACCGCAGATCGCCATTCTTCTCATGGCGGGGATTCGCTATTGACCATCCGGAAGGAAACGGCATGACCCAGGACCTGGAAGTTCCCCCGCCGCCGCCGCCGCCCGCGACCGCGGACGTCATCGTCGTCGGTGCGGGCGCTGCCGGCAGTGTGCTGGCCGCCCGGCTGTCGGAGGACCCGCGGTGCCGGGTCCTGCTGCTGGAATCCGGCACCGCCACCGGTCAGGAACAGGGAGCCCTGGTCCCGGGTGCCGCGTTCACCCACATCGCCGACGCCTGCTGGCCCGACCTGACAACCCCGCAGGAGGCGTTGGCCGGTCGGCAGGTACATCTGGCACAGGGCCGCGGCATCGGCGGTGGCAGCAGCATCAACTTCATGTACTGGTTTCACGGCCACCCGGCCGACTACGACAGCTGGGAACAGGCCGGCGCTACTGGATGGGGCTGGCGCGACGTCCGGCCGTATCTCCGGCAGATGGAAGCCGGCCATTTCGGGTCAGGTGAGCACCACTGCGATGGCGGCCCGATGAGCATCAGCCGACCACGGGACGTACACCCCGTGTCGCTCGCGTTCGTCGCGGCCGGCGTGGAAGCCGGCTTGGCCCTGACCGAGGACTTCAACGGAGCCGACCGCGAAGGAATCGGCCTGGCCGACAGCAACATCAAAGATGGTGTTCGGCACAGCGTCGTGGCCGGCTACCTGGACCCGGCAGCCGGCCGGAAAAATCTGACCGTCCTGTCCGGCATCCACGTCACTTCGGTGATCATCGAGTACGGCCGCGCCGTCGGGGTCCGTTACCGCACCGACTCTGCATCCCCCGGCGCGGGCGAAATCAAAGCGAGCCGGTGCGTGGTCCTCTCGGCGGGGGCGCTGCGCACCCCGCAGCTGCTGATGCTCTCGGGCGTCGGACCTGCCGAGCATCTGAGGACTCACGGGATCGATGTGGTCGTCGATCTCCCCGGCGTGGGACAGAATTTGCATGACCATCCGCTGCTGCCCGCCGTCTGGCCGGTCACCGACGGCAGCCGAATGCTGGATTCCCTGCGACCTGAAGATCTTCGCGACTACGGACTCCTGCGGCGGGGGCCGCTCGCCTCACTGGCCCAGGGCGCAGCGTTCCTGCGCACCGAACCGGACCTGGACGCGCCGGATGTCCAGCTGTCCCCGCTGCTGCTCGGGATCAGCTCTGCGTTGATCCCGCTCGGTGTCCCCGCAGTCACATGCGCGATTTCGCTGATCACCCCCGCAAGCCGCGGACACATGGAGCTTGCGTCGGCCGACCCGGCGGAGCCGCCCTTGATCGATCCGCGCTATCTCGCCGACCCCAGGGATCGGTCTCGGTTGCGCGTCGCGGTCAAGAAGGTTCAGGAGCTTTTCCGGGCACCTGCACTCGCCGCGGTCACCGGCCCGCCCATCGCGCCTGCCGCGGACCTGGACGACCCCGGGCTGGACACCTGGATTCGGGACAACGTTGTCACACAGTGGCACCCCGTCGGAACATGTCGGATGGGCACCGACCCGCTGTCGGTCGTCGACCCGGCGAACCTTCACGTACACGGTGTCGAAAACCTGCACGTCGTGGACGCGTCGATCATGCCCACCATCACCCGCGGCAACACCCAAGCCCCGACCATCATGATCGCCGAACGCGCCGTAGACCTGCTGACAGCCAACGCCTCACAACCGGAACTGCGCGCCGCGCACAGCTAACCGAACCAACTAGTGGTCCGCGCCTGAGATAACTTCACGCTGGGCTTTGGTGAGGATTTCGTCGGTGTCGTACCCGAGGCGCCCAGGGTGCTCCGTTTCCAGTGCGGGCGCCAGCACCGTTTTGATCCCGCCGAC
>JBDSLP010000152.1:0-7825 GCA_039916325.1 Nakamurella sp.
CGCCACTGGCGACGCGGGCGTTACTGGTGCCGGGAACGACCCGAACTCGTTGGCGGGCAAGGTGTTACGGCTGGACGAGTTCGGCCGGCCGGCGCCGGCCGACGAGTCCGCGCCCGGGACCCCGACGCCCGGGACACGTGCCGCACCGAGCGACCCGGCCGCTCCCGCAGATCCCCTGACCGCCGTCTACGCCGGTGGGTTGAGCAATCCCACCGGACTCTGCGCCCTCGGGACCGACGGGGTCGGGGTGGTCGACCGGATCGGACCGGCCGACGTGCTGGCCACCGTGTCGCCGGGGGCTGACCTCTCCAGCGCGCCGGCGATCTGGTCGTTCCCGGTTTCCGACGGAGGTGCGGTGGACTGCGCCCGCAACGAAGTGGTGCTGGCCGCGACCTCGCTGGACGCGCACCTCGTCACCGCCCTGACCCTGGGGAGCAACGGCGGCTTCACCGGCGCGCCCGCCCAGCTCGCGAAGAACACCTACGGCCGGCTGCTCAGCCTGGAGACCGGCACCCAGGGCCTGCTCTGGGCGACCACCGCAAACCGGGACGGCCACGGCGACCCGCAGCCTCGCGACGACATGGTCGTGGTCATCCCCACCGGTGGCGGCGCGGGCGGGGACGGCCTCGACTGAAGCCGCGGACGGTTCGCTCTCGCGGACCACGAAGAACCGGCCCGGTCGAGGAGCCCGTTGAGGTCAGCCCTGGACGCCCAGCGTCGCCAGCACGAGCTCGCGGACCCGGGCGGCGTCGGCCGAACCCCTGGTCGCCTTCATCACCGCACCGATGATCGCCCCGACGGCCTGCAGGTTCCCGCCCCGGATCCGGTCGGCGACGGCTGGTTGAGCCGCGAGGGCGGCGTCGACCGCTGCCTGCAGAGCCGAGTCGTCACTCACCACCGCGAGGCCACGGGCGGCGACGACCTGGTCCGGCTCACCCTCACCGGCCAACACGCCGTCGACGACCTGGCGCGCCAGCTTCGCGTTCAGCTGCCCACCGGTGACCATCGCGCAGATCGCCGCGACCTGCTTCGGGGTGATCGACAGCTCGGTCAGCGCGACCCCGGCCTCGTTGGCCTTGGCACCCAGGTACGCCGACCACCACGACTTGGCTTCCGACGGGGTGGCGCCGGCAGCGACAGTCTGCTCGACGAGCTCCACCGCGTCGGCGGCGACCAGGTCACGCATCTCCAGATCGGTGAATCCCCAGGCCTTCTGCTGGGTGGCGCGGCGTAGCCACGGCATCTCCGGCAGGCCGACGCGCAGCTGTTCCACCCACTCCCGGGCCGGTGCGATGGGCACCAGATCCGGTTCGGGGAAGTAGCGGTAGTCCTCGGCGGTCTCCTTGGAGCGTCCCGGACGGGTGGTGCCGCTGGCCTCCTCGAAATGCCTTGTCTCCTGCTTGATCCGGCCGCCGCCAACGAGAATCGAGGCCTGTCGTGAGATCTCGTGCCGGACGGCACGGTCCACCGACCGCAGGGAGTTCACGTTCTTCGTCTCGGTCCGGGTTCCGAGGCCGCCCGCGCCGGCCGGCGCCAGCGACAGGTTGACGTCGCAGCGCAGCGAACCCTGATCCATCCGTACGTCGGAGACGTCCAAGGCGCGCAACAGGTCTCGCAATGCCGCCACGTATGCGCGGGCCACCGCCGGGGCGTTCTCCCGGGTCCCCATGATCGGCCGGGTGACGATCTCGACCAGCGGGACGCCGGCCCGGTTGTAGTCCAGCAGCGAATACTCCGCACCGTGGATACGCCCCGCGGAACCACCGACGTGCAGCGACTTCCCGGTGTCCTCCTCCATGTGGGCGCGCTCGATCTCGATCCGCACCGGCTCGTCATAGCCCTCGACCTCGACGTCCAGCCAGCCGTCGAACGCGATCGGCTCGTCGTACTGCGAGGTCTGGAAGTTCTTCGGCATGTCCGGGTAGAAGTAGTTCTTCCGGGCGAACCGGCACCACTGTGCGATCTCGCAGTTCAGCGCGAGGCCGATCTTGATCGCCGACTCCACCGCCGTCCGGTTCACCACCGGCAACGCTCCCGGCAGCGCCAGACAGACGGGGCACACGTGCGTGTTCGGCTCGCCCCCGAACTCCGTCGGACACGGGCAGAACATCTTGGTCTGCGTCGACAGCTCGACGTGCACCTCCAGACCCAGTGCGGGGTC
Source organism: Nakamurella sp. (assembly GCA_039916325.1). GTDB lineage: Bacteria > Actinomycetota > Actinomycetes > Mycobacteriales > Nakamurellaceae > Nakamurella. The sequence goes on from JBDSLP010000152.1 coordinate 2,162, forward strand.
GAACTTCCCGATCGCCTCGTCGTAGTCCATCAGATCCGCGAGCTTCACCGCACACCGTCCAATTCCGGCGCGGACCGGGCGACGATGCCGCCGTTCCGCGCGATGTAGTCCGCCTCGAAGGTCGCCGCAACCCGGTACATGACCGCTTCGCCCAGCGCCGGCGCCATCACCTGCAGACCGACCGGGAGACCGGTGTCCCCGGCCAGGCCGCTGGGTACCGACATCGCCGGAATGCCCGCGAGCGAGCCGGGGATGGTAGCCAGATCGTTCAGGTACATCGCCATCGGGTCGTCGACCTTCTCGCCGAGACCGAACGCCGTCACCGGGGACGACGGTGAGACCAGCACGTCGGCCGAGGCGAACGCGCTCGCGAAGTCCCGTGAGATCAGCGTGCGCACCTTCTGGGCCGAGCCGTAGTAGGCGTCGTAGTAGCCCGCCGACAGGGCGTAGGTGCCCAGGATGATGCGGCGCTTGACCTCGGCCCCAAAACCCCGGCCGCGGGTGGCCGTCATGACCGCCTCCGCGGAAGCCTCGCCGTCATCACCCAGACGCAGGCCGTACCTCATCGCATCGAAGCGGGCCAGGTTCGAGCTGACCTCGCTCGGCATGATCAGGTAGTACGCGGCCAACCCGTACGCGAAATGCGGGCAGTCGACCTCGACGACCTCCGCCCCGAGCCGGGTCATCGCCGCCACCGCCGCATCGAAGGACGCCACCACCCCTGGCTGATACCCGCTGCCGCGCAACTGTTTCACCACACCTACCCGCAGACCGGAGAGATCCTCGGCCTGCCCGCGGCGGACCGCGTCGACCACCTGGGGCGCCGGCTGCGGGATCGAGGTCGAGTCGCGCGGATCGTGTCCGGCGATCACCTCGTGCAGCAGCGCGGTGTCCAACACGGTGCGGGCACACGGACCGACCTGATCCAGCGACGACGCCATCGCGATGACGCCGAACCGGGAGACCCCGCCGTAGGTCGGCTTCGCCCCGACCGTGCCGGTCAGCGCAGCCGGCTGCCGGATCGAGCCGCCGGTGTCGGTACCGATGGCCAGCGGCGCCTCGAACGCCGCGAGCGCCGCCGCGCTGCCACCGCCGGACCCACCCGGGATGCGGTCGAGATCCCACGGATTGCGGGTCGGCCCGTAGGCCGAGTTCTCCGTGGAGGACCCCATCGCGAACTCGTCGAGGTTGGTCTTGCCCAGGATCACCACGCCGGCGTCGAGCAGCCTGGTGGTGACGGTGGCGTCGTAGGGCGGGCGCCAACCCTCGAGGATCTTCGATCCGGCGGTGGTCGGCACCCCCTTCTGCACGACGATGTCCTTCAGCGCCAGCGGGACGCCCGCGAGCGGCGACGCCGGTCGTTCACCGGCGGCCAGCGACTCGTCGACCGCCCGGGCGGCGGCCAACGCGCCATCGACGGAGATGTGCAGGAAGGCGTGTATCGCCGGGTCGACGTCGGCGATCCGATCCAGATGCGCCTGCGTGACCTCGACCGCGCTCACCTGCCCGCCGTGGATGGCCGACGCCAGGTCGGCCGCGGTCATCCGGATCAGATCGCCCACTCGATGCTCACTCACTGCACTTCTCCCGACCCTTCTTCACAGCAGCTCGCTGCGCTCCTCGCTCGCCCAGGGCTCACTCGATGCTCGCTCACTGCTCTTCTCCCAGGATCTGGGGGACGCGGAAGCGGCCTTCGGACTGCGCGGGCGCCTGATCCAACGCCTCCGCGTGGGTGAGGCCGGGCCGGATCACATCGTCGCGGTAGACGTTGGACAGCGGCACCGCGTGCGTGGTGGGCACGATGTCACCGGTGGCGACCCGGGACACCTCGGCCACGGAGTCCAGGATGCCCGACAGCTGACCCACGTAGACCTCGACCTCGGCGGCTGTGAGCTCCAGCCGGGACAGATGCGCCAGGTGGGCCACATCGGCGGGGGTCAGAAACACGTGCGAGACCCCGTCCGGGGTCACGGGATCCGACGGATCAGGGGTGTTCACGGTCGTGATGCTCCCTACAGACAGCAGAAATCAGCGAGAACGGACGGACGACGGACCTCACCTCAGGTCGCGCCCCGCAACGATCCTAGTGGCGGGCGACCGTGCGCCCCGCTGACTTCGTCCGGCCGCCGGTCCGCGCCCGTTCGGGGTACACCGATCATGAACACGGTGAATCCGACCGATATCCACATCCCCACCGTCGCCGTGGCGTGATCTGCCGGAAACGACGACAGAGGACACTCAGGGCCGATCCGTGGCGGATGTTCGCGGGGACAGGGGCAACGGATGTCGTACGTCTTGAGGCTGGTCCTGCCGGACCGGCCGGGCACTTTGGGTGCCGTCGCCACCGCCCTGGGACGGTTGGGCGCAGACATCCTGGCCATGGACATCGTCGAACGCTCAGTGGGACACGCCGTCGACGACCTCGTCGTCGACCTACCGCCGGGCAAGCAGCCGGATTCGCTGATCACCGCCGCGGAGTCGATTCCCGGCGTGCGGGTCGAATCCGTCCGCCCGGACCCGGGTGTCGCCGACTCGCACCGCGAATGGGAGCTCGTCGAGGCACTGGCGTCGGACCCGACGAAAGCAATCCAGACCCTGGCGTCCCGGCTCCCCAAGGTGCTGCGGGCCGGCTGGGCGGTGGTCGTGCGGGTGACCGACAACGAGGTCGAGCTGATCGCCGGCGGCGGCGGTGTCCCCCAGCTGCGCGGCATCGTCCCCGGCTGGGCACCGGTCGACAAGCCGACCGTGCTCGACCCGGAGGCCTCCTGGGTCCCTGAGGACTGGAAGACCCTCGGCACCGAGATGGCCGTGGCCCCGATCGGCGGCTCCGACCTCGCGGTACTGGTCGGGCGCCCGGGCGGCCCGGCGATCCGCGATTCGGAGCTGGCCCGGCTCACTCATCTCGCCGGGCTGACCGCGGTCGTGTCCGGCATCCGCCCCTGAGCACACCGATCGCGCGGCTCGCTACCCCAGGTGCGGCCGAAGTCCGTTCCTGCGGCCGAAATCCACGGCGCGTCGCCGGCCGACGGACGCATCTGACCCCGGCGGCCGCATCTGACCGCAGCGGCCCTATCTGACCGTGGAGGCCTTATCTGACCCGGCGGCCCAGTCAGCCGGCGGTGTCGCCGTCCACGGAGAACCCGGCGACCGCACCGATGACGGTGACCGCCGGGGACCGTACGTCCGCGGCCGCGATGAGCCCGGCGATCGTCGCCAGTGTCCCCCGGACGGTGCGCTGGCTCACCAGACCCGCGTCGGCCACAGTCGCGGCCGGGGTGGTGCCCGGCATCCCGGCGGCCTGCAGCGCTTCGGTGATCGCCGGCAACGTCGCCACCGCCATCAGCAGGACCAGATCGGTTCCGGTCCGGGCCAGCGCGGCGTAGTCCAGCGTGGACCTCGGATCGCCGGGCGCGACGTGCCCGGAGATCACCGTGAAACCCTGGTTGAGCCCCTTGTGGGTGACCGGGATCCCGGCGAGGGCCGGCCCGGCGATGGACGACGTGACGCCGGGGATCACCCGCACCGGCACCCCGGCGGCTGCGCAGGCCTGCATCTCCTCGCCGCCGCGGCCGAAGACGAAGTTGTCACCACCCTTGAACCGGACCACGACCCGGCCTGCCCGCGCATGCTCGACGAGCAGCCGGTTGATCTCCGGCTGACCGGTCGTCGGCCCACGCGGGACCTTGGACACGTCGATGACCTCGGTGCCGGGACGCGCCTCGGCCAGGGACGCGAGCGGCGCGAGCCGATCGGTGACGATGACGTCGGCCTCGCGGATCGCCGCCAGCCCGGCCACGGTCAGCAGACCGGGGTCTCCCGGGCCGCCGCCGACCAGGATGACCCGTCCGCCGGGAGCCGGACCAGCCGGATTCGCCGCCTCGATGAGGCCACTGCCATCCAGGCAGAACACCCGGGCCTGCTCGGCGAGAACCGCTGCCGCGTCGTCTGTCTCGGAGTCACCGGATGCAGCCACCACCAGCCACCGGTCTTCCAGCGCCTTCGCATCCACCGGCGCGCGGCGGTGCCGCACCACCCCGCGGTCGACGAGATCGGCGATGGCCATTGAGATCTCGGGCGCCACCACGGTCACCTCGGCCCCGGCCGCCCACAGCGCCAGGATCGGCGGCCAGGCGGCCGGACCGCCGCCGACCACCAGTACCGCACGACCGGCCACCGGCAGGGTCGTTCTAAACCCGGTCGTCCCAAGCCCGGTCGTCGGGATTCGCGCCGGGACGCGCGGCGCGACGCCCGCCGACAACTGCTCGCTCACCGGAGCCGGACCCGCAGCGACCGCAGGCCGCGGATCACGAAGTACGGCTGGTAGCGCGGCTCCTCGACCCAGTGCAGGTCAGGCCCGGCCGCAGACAGCTGGGTCAGCGCGACGTCGAGCTCCAGCCGGGCCAGCGGAGCGCCGATGCAGAAGTGGGTACCGCCCCCGAAACCGATGTGCCCGGCGTCGCCGCGACCGATGTCGAACCGGTCCGGATCGGGGAACCGCAGTGGGTCCCGGTTGGCCACCCCGAACATCATCCCGACCCGCTCGCCGGGCCGGAACCTCCGGCCGGCCAGCTCCACCCCGTCGTCGAGCACCCACCGCTCGAACAGCTGCAGCGGCGCGTCCCAGCGGATCAGCTCTTCCACCGCCGCGGCGGTCACCACCTCACCACGGACCAGCCGCTGCCATTCGGCCGGGAACAGGCACGCCGCCCGCAGGCCGTTGCCCAGGGTGTTCACCGTGGCCTCGTGGCCGGCGTTGAGCAGCACGATCACCGTGCAGACAATCTCGTCCTCGGTGAGCCGGTCCCCGTCGTCGGCGACCTGGACGAGCTCGGTGATGAGGTCGTCGCGCGGATCGGCGCGGCGGTCGCCGATCAACGCCCGGACGTAGGAGATGAACTCCGCCGCCGCCTGCTCGGCCGCGGCGCGCTCGTCGTCGGTGGTCTGGAACTCGTACATCTTCACGATTGCGTGTGACCAGCCGAGCAGCGTCGGACCGGCCTCGACGGGCACCCCGAGCAGGGCGCAGATCACCGCGATCGAGTACGGCTGGGCGAAATCGGCGAGCACGTCGAAGGACTCACCGGTCAGCACCGTCGTCAGCTGCTCACGACAGATGCGCTCGATCGTCGGGCGCATCGCCGCCACCGACCGAGCGGTGAAGACCTTGGTGACCAGACGCCGGAGCCGGGTGTGGTCCGGCGGCTCGAGGTTCAGCAGCGACCACCGCTCGCTGGCCTGCCACTGTGGATAGGCGTCGTCAGGCTCGTCATGGCCGAGTTCGGCGGCGCTGTAACGATGGGTGTAGCTGCGGCCCAGGCCTCGGTGCCGAAGGGCTGCGTGCACGTCGGCGAACCGGGTCAACAGCCACAGGTCTCGCTCGGGGTAGTACAGGACCGGCCCGGCCTCGCGCAGGGCGCGGAACACCGGGTACGGGTCGGCGATGAACGCGGGGTCACCGGGGCGGAACCCGAGATCGCCGGGCGACAGGGCGCCGCTGCCGGCTCCGCCCGGATCAGACACCGTGGACTGCCGATCGCCGGCCGGACGGAGCGGGTGGGGTGCGGTTCAGGCGGTCGGTCACGTCGGCGGGGTGTCCGGGCATGCCGACCATCGTTGCCGATGGCGTGAGCCGGGCGCGCACCGGCTCGGGGTCGGCCGACGAGC
>JBDSLP010000153.1:0-18367 GCA_039916325.1 Nakamurella sp.
CGCGGCCCACGGCACCCGGTGGGCGCCGTACCGCTCCTACGCCGGGCAACACCTGTGGCGGGCGTCGAGGCTGCCGGCCTGAACCTGCCCCATCAACTCGGACGAGCCACTGGGCACAGTGCGCGCACCCTCATTTGGGGGCAGGCACGGTCCGTACCGCGCTGCGGCCAACCTAGCGCCCGCCGGCCACCAGGTCGTACGTCGCCAGGATGAGCGGTGCCAACTCCACCCCGAGCGGCTCCGCCACCGGCGCCTCGAACTCCGCGGCGTGTCGCGCGATGATGTCCAGCAACAACCCGGGGGCGGCGAACAACGGCACCACCCCGACCCGGGCGGGCGGCGACAGCGACAACGACACGCTCGCCAGCGCCGCCCGCACCTTGGGCTCCCCGGCCGTCGCGAACGCCGCCCGCACCGGCCCGGACCGCTCGGACGCCCAGCGCGAGGCCAGCTCCCCGACGGCCGCGTTGGCCGACGCCGACGACGAGCCGACCGCCGCCAGCACGATCCCGTCGATGTCGGCGATACCGGCCTGGACCGCCCGCAGCTGCAGTGCGGCCAGCACCGCCGGCCCCATCCCGAGGATGCCGGCCCGCCGGATCTTCGTCCCGGTCGCGGCGGCCGCCGCGGCGATGGCCTCCGGGGTGTCGACGTCGGCGTGGAACGCCTGGGTGAACAGCAGCGGCATCACCACCGCCTCACCCACGTCCAGGGCGATCAGCGCCGCCGTCAGGTCGGGCTCGGCCAGGTCGAGATAGGCCGGGACCGCGCGCAGCCCCGGCCGGAGGGCGGCCACGGCCGTGAGCAGCTGCTCGGTGGCCGGGCCGGCCCGCGGGTCACGTGATCCGTGGGCCAACCCCACCAGCGGCAACATCCCGCCATCATGCCTGGGCAACGCTCGGCCGATGCTCAGCGACGACCCGGCGGACGCAGCCCGCGGGAGTGCAGCACGGCCCGCTCCAGCGGCCGGAACAGCAACACCTCGATGCCCACGCCGATGGCGAAGATGAGGATGATCGCTGCCAGCATCAGGTCCATCTCCGACAACGACCGGCCCTGGTCCATCAGCTGGCCGAGGCCGAAGCCCAGCTTGGACGTGGTGACGATCAGCTCGGCCGCCATCAGCGAGCGCCAGGCGAACGCCCAACCCTGGCGCAGCCCGGCGAGGTATCCGGGCAGTGCCCCGGGCAGCAGGATGTGCCGGATGTAGCCCCATCGACCCAGGCCGAGGACCTCGCCGACCCGGCTGAACAGCGGCGGGACCTGGTCGGCCCCGGAGATAAGGCCGTTGGCCATCGATGGCACCGCGCCGAGCAGGACCACGGCGTAGTACGTGGTGTTCGACAAACCGAAGACCAGCAGGGCCGGCGGCACCCAGGCCACCGACGGCAGCGACTGCAGCCCGGTGATCAGCGGCCCGACACTCGCCCGTAGCCACCGGTTCCGCGCGATCGCGAGCCCCAGCAGGGTGCCGATGACCGCCGACATCGCAAAGCCGAGAACGCCGCGGGACAGACTCGTCCAGACCACCTCGAACGCCCGGCCGGACGCGAACAGGCCGCCCAGCGTCGTGAACACCGTGCCCGGCGACGGCAGCACGTAGTCCGGCTTGAACTTCATCGAGAACGCCCACTGCCAGATCCCGACGAACAGCCCGATCGCCAGGAACGGCGGCACCACCGACCGGCCGAACTTCCTGATCAGCGGCGTCGTGACCTCGGTGTGCGTTTCCAGCGCGTCCAGGCCCGCGTTCACCGCGGCGGCGTCGGCCGGTTCGTAGTCCTGACCGCCGACGACCCGGGGGGTCTCCAGGGCGCTAGGCATTCTTGTCTCCGGCATGACGGGCGATCTCCTCACGGAGGCTGACGGTGATGTCGGAGGCGAGGTCGCCGACCAGTGGGTGCTCGATGGTGCGATGCCCCTGGATGTCCACCGCCCATTCGCGGACCACCCGGCCCGGGTGGGAGGACAGCAGCACCACCCGCTGGCCGAGCCGGACGGCCTCGCGGACGTTGTGGGTCACGAACACCACGCTCAGTCCGGTGGCGGTCCAGATCCGGGTCAGCTCGTCGTGCAGCACGTCCCGGGTGATGGCGTCCAGCGCCGCGAACGGCTCGTCCATCAGCAGCACCGGGGAGTTCTGGGCCAGGGCCCGGGCCATCGCGACCCGCTGCCGCTGACCACCGGACAGCTCGTGGACCCGGCGCCTGGCCGTGCCGGCGAGCCGTACCGTGGCGAGGAGCTCGTCCGCCCGGCCCGCCAGTTCGCCGCGGGGCACGCCGGCGTACTTCAGCGCCAGCTCCACGTTCTTCCCGGCGGACAGCCAGGGCAGCAGCGCCGGTTCCTGGAACATCAGCGCCGGCCGCGACGCCGAGGTGATCGTCCCGGCGGTCGGCTGATCCAGCCCGGCAATCAGGTTCAACAGGGTGGACTTGCCGCAGCCGGAGGCGCCGACGAGGGAGACGAACTCCCCCGGCTTCACCTTCAGCGTCACGTTGTCCAGCGCCTGCACCGGCTTCGCCCCGGTCCGGTAGATCTTCGAGACCCCGTCGACGACGACGGAGTACTCCTGACCGACCGGAGCCGTGGCGGGCTCGACGGTTCCGGTGGCGATCCCTGCCGTGTCGATCACGATGGCCATCTCGATCACTCCTGTCCGAAACCGCCGGCGCTGACGGGCGATTTGCCGTCGGCGACCAGCAGGGAATTGAGGATGCGCAGATCGTAGATCTGCGCGAGGTCCGGGACTTCCTTCAATGTGCCGGCCTTCACGCCGTTCTCACCGAGCTCGGCGAGGTGGTCGGCCAGCGGGTCGTAGGTCGGGGTGATCGCGGCGAACGCCCGGCTGATGACGCCGTCGGCCAGCGGCTTGCCGGCGAGCTCGGCGAGGGCGGCGTTCAGTCGCGTCCGGGCGTCGACCGGGTCGGCCTCGATCGTGGCCAGCTCGGCCAGGTGGCCCTGCAGCAGCTTCGCGACGGTGCCCGGGTACTGCTCGAGAAACGTCCGCGACACCATCAGGACGGTGGTCGGGAACCGGCCGTCGGCCCACCGGGTTTTCTCGTCGACGAGTTCCTTCGCGCCGGCTTCGACGATCAGTCGCGACGCCCACGGCTCGGGCAGCCACCCACCCTGCACGTCACCGTTCTTGAACAGGTCCAGGGTGGTGGCGTTGTCCTGACTCGCGATGCTGACGTCGTCACCGCCGGTGGTGTCCACCCGCAGGTTGTGCTCTAGCAGGTAGGTGCGCAGCGCGACGTCCTGCGTGCCACCGAGCTGCGGGGTGGCGATGGTCGTGCCCGCCAGGTCGGCGACCGAGTTGATGTCCGGCGCGACGACGAGGGCGGCCCCGTTCGCCGTGGCGCCCGCGACGATGCGCAGCGAGTCACCGTCGGACTTCGCGTAGGAGTTGATCGCCGGGTTCGGGCCGATGAAGCCGGCGTCGACGGCGCCGCCGGTGAGGGCCTCGATCTCGGCGGGGCCGGCGTTGAAGATCGACGTCTCCAGGGCGGTGTCGCCGAGCGCCTGCTGGAACGTGCCGTCGGCGACGCCGAGCACGGCGGCGGCGTGGGTCAGGTTGCCGAAGTAGCCGAGCCGGAGGGTGGTGGCCTCGGCGCCGAACCCGGGGTCGGAGCCGCCGGCAGCGGCGGAGCCGCCGGCAGCAGCGGAGCCGCCGGGAGCAGCGCGACTCGACGACGGCGGGCGGGTGGAACCCGGGTCGGAGCTGCTGCAGCCCGCGGCGGCCACGGCGGCAACGGTGGCCAGCGCGATCAACCGGGCAGGGCGGGGGGCGAAGCGGGCGACACGGGCGACGCGACGTGCGGTGGTCATGGATGTCCTCAGGGGTGGACGGCCCCCGCACGGCAGGGACCGGAATCGGCCGCTACGGGCCAGGGGTCAGGGCATCGTTCTCGGTGGCGACGGCCTGACATCGCACGTCTGAAGCTGCGGTGATCGCCGCGCGGCGGTCTCCCACCATGCCGACGGCCAGCGTGATGCCGTCGGCGGGATCGATGATCAACAAGGCTCCCACTGCTCCCCGGGGTTGGTACGGGTCCACGGGAAGGGGATCGGCGGTCCGCAACCGGACCAGGCCGATGTCGTTGAGCTGCAGCGACGCGGCGCCATCGAGCTCGGTCAGGGTGTCGATGTCGAGCAGGTGCTCGATCGCGCCGACGATGACCCGGGTGGTGGTGGTGCCGTACTTCAGCAGCGCCCGCATCCCCGGCGTGAGGGCCTTGTCGTTGACCGCGGTCAGGGTGGCCACGAACTCGTTCACCGGCGTCGGGGCGTCGACGACACCGGCGATCAGGTCGCCGCGGGCGATGTCGATGTCGTCGGCCAGCAGCAGGGTCACCGAGTCGCCGGCGGCGGCTCGCTCCCGCGGACCGTCGGCGGTCTCGACCCCGGTCACCGTGGTGCGATGGCCGTCCGGGAGCACGACGATCTCGTCGCCGGAACGCACGGTACCGGCCGCGACCCGTCCGGCGTAACCCCGGTAGTCCGGGTCGGCGGCGTAGTCCGAACCCGGCCGGATGACGTACTGGACGGGGAACCGCAGCGGTGCGCTCGACCGTGAATCCAGCACCTCGACGGTTTCCAGGTGCTCCAGCACGCTGGGACCGTCGTACCAGCCGATCCGCCCGGACCGGGTCACCACGTTGTCGCCGTTGAGCGCCGAGATCGGGATCGCCACGACCGCGGGGATGCCGAGCCCGGCGGTGAACGCGTGGAAATCGGCGGTGATGGTGTCGAAGACCTTCTGGTCGTACTCGACGAGGTCGATCTTGTTGACCGCGAGCAGGATCTCCGGGACGCCGAGCAGTGCGGCGACGGTGGCATGCCGACGGGTCTGTGCGACGACCCCCGTGCGGGCGTCGACCAGGATGATCACCAGGTCGGCGGTGGACGCGCCGGTGATCGTGTTCCGGGTGTACTGCACGTGCCAGGGGGTGTCGGCCAGGATGAAGGTCCGCTTGTCGGTGGCGAAGTAGCGGTAGGCCACGTCGATGGTGATGCCCTGCTCGCGTTCCGCGCGCAGGCCGTCGACCAGCAGCGACAGGTCCACGGTCGCCGAGCCGCGGGCGGTGCTGGTGCGTTCGGCGGCGGCGAGGGTGTCGCTGAGGACGGACTTGGAGTCGAACAGCAACCGGCCGACCAGGGTCGATTTGCCGTCGTCCACGGAGCCCGCGGTGGCGAAGCGCAGCAACCCGTGAACGATGGGCGTGCCGGTGTCGGTGTGGGCGGTGGTGTCGGTGTCGGTATCGGTGTCGGTGTCGGTGTCGGGGAGAAGAGACATTTAGAAGTAGCCCTCGCGTTTGCGGTCTTCCATCGCGGCCTCGCCGAGCTGGTCGTCGGCCCGGGTCGCGCCGCGTTCGGTGATCCGGGTGGCCATGATCTCGGTGATCACCTCGCGGACGTCGCCGGCGGTCGAATCGACGGCTCCGGTACAGCTCATGTCCCCTACCGTGCGGTACCGGACCTGTCGGCGGACCACGGTCTCGGTGTCCCGGGGTCCACCCCAGGCGCCGGCGGTCAGCCACATCCCGCTGCGGGCGAACACCTCTCGCTCGTGGGCGAAGTAGATCTCCGGGAGGTCGATCTGCTCCCGCTCGATGTAGCGCCAGACGTCCAGCTCGGTCCAGTTGCTCAGCGGGAACACGCGGACGTGCTCCCCCGGCGCGTGCCGGCCGTTGTAGAGGTCCCACAACTCCGGCCGCTGCCGGCGCGGGTCCCAGCCGCCGAAGGCGTCCCGGAGGGAGAAGATCCGCTCCTTGGCCCGGGATCGCTCCTCGTCGCGGCGGGCGCCGCCGATGACGGCGTCGAAGCCCAGCTCGTTGATCGAGTCCAGCAACGGCACCGTCTGCAACGGGTTGCGGGTGCCGTCGGGGCGCTCGGTCAGGCGGCCGTCGTCGAGCCAGTCCTGTACGTGGGCGACGTGCAGCCGCAGGTTGCCCGCGACGACCACCCGGTCGCGGTAGGAGATGACCTCGTCGAAGTTGTGCCCGGTGTCGACGTGCAGCAGCGCGAACGGCAGCGCAGCCGGGAAGAAGGCCTTCCGGGCCAGGTGCAGAACGAGGATCGAATCCTTGCCGCCGGAGAACAGGATGACCGGACGGTCGAACTCGCCGGCCACCTCCCGCAGGATGTGGATCGACTCCGACTCCAGGGCGTCGAGCTCGGAGTCCAGCGCGGTGCGAGGCCGCGAGTGCGCCGGGGCCGCGTCGAGCGTGGACGTCACAGCAGGTTCCTCCCGTCCAGCAGGTTCAGCAGAGAGCGGACGCTCGCCGGTACATCGCGGGTCGAGGTGTCGATCCGCAGGTCCGGATCGGCCGGCACTTCGTAGGGGTCGTCGATCCCGGTCAGGTGGCTGATCTCGCCGCGGGCGGCCTGGGCGTACAGGCCCTTGACGTCCCGGTCCGCGCATACCGCGACCGGGGTCGACAGGTGCACCTGGAGGTGCGCGGTACCGTGTGCGGCGTGCCGGGCCCGGACCTCGTCGCGGGTGTCGGCGTAGGGCGCGATGACCGGGACCAGCACGGTCACGCCGTGGCGGGCCAGCAGCTCGGCGACGTAGCCGATGCGGCGGACGTGGGTATCGCGGTCCTCTCGGCTGAAGCCGAGGCCGGCGGAGAGATGGGTGCGGATCTCGTCACCGTCGAGGACCTCGACGTCGCGGCCGGCCCCGCGGAGCTCGTCGGCGAGCGCGTTGGCCAGCGTGGTCTTCCCGGCGCTGGGCAGGCCGGTCAGCCACAGGGTGAGACCCGTCCGGATCTCGGGCCCCACCTCGGCCCTCGTCGCGGTCTTGGCGTCGGTGTTCGGCATCGCGCTCACAGGTGCAACCCACATTCGGTCTTGGTGGAGCCGGACCAGCGGCCGGCGCGGGTGCCCTGGCCCGGGGCCACGGTCGCGGTGCAGGGTTCGCAGCCGATGGACGGGTAGCCCAGCTGCAGCAGCGGGTTCATCAGGACCCCGTGGGCCCGGGCGTAGGCGCCGACCTCGACGTCGGTCCAGGACGCCAGCGGGGCGAACGCGACCTTGCCCTTCCTCGGGTCGAAGGAGATGACCGCGGTGTGCGCCCGGGACGGCGACTCCGCGCGCCGGACGCCGGTCGCCCACGCCTCGTACCCCTGCAGGGCCTTGGTCAACGGGGCGACCTTGCGCATCACACAGCACCGGTTCGGGTCACGGTCGTGGAGCTGCGGACCGTAGCGCGCGTCCTGCTCCGCGACGGTCAGCTCGGGTCGGACGCGGCGCAGCGTCACGTCGTAGACGGCCCCCACCGCGTCCGCCGTGCCGAGGGTCTCGACGAAGTGGTAACCGGTGTCCAGGAAGATCACGTCGATGCCGGGACTGACCTTCGACGCGAGGTGCGCCAGCACGGTGTCCTGCATGGACGCACTGACCGCCAGACCGCGGCCGAACGCGGCGACGCCCCACTCGAGAATCTGCGCGGCCGTGGCCCCCTCGAGCTCGACAATCCCACGCCGGGCGATCTTCTCGAGTTCGGCCGGCGGGCGAAGTAGCACACCGGTCATTCGGGACCGCCCGGGGTCAGCGGCAGGGCACCGGGTCGGGTGAGACGCACCTGGCCGGACAGGCCGAGCAACTTCACCGTGAACACCCGACCGCAGTCCCGGCATTCCCACGCCCCGTGACCCGCCTCGTGGGGCCACAGGTTCGTCTCGCCGCAGTACGCGCAGTACTGCGCCGGAGAGCGCTCAACCGACATCGCGGCTCACCTCAACGCCTCTTCGTCGGCACGCGTGACCCACTGGGCGAACCGCTCGCCGACGCCTCGTTGGGCGGTGAAGCGGTTGACGACCCGCTCGATGAAGTCGCCGGCCTCGGCGCTGGTGATCTTGTGGCCGCGGAGCTTCGTGCCGAAGCCGGCATCCAGACCGAGCCCACCGCCGAGGTGCACCTGGAAGCCCTCGACCTGGTTGCCGTCGTCGTCGGTGACCAGCATGCCCTTCAGACCGATGTCGGCCACCTGGGTCCGTGCGCAGGCGTTCGGGCAGCCGTTGACGTTGATGGTCAGCGGCACGTCGAGGTCGTCCAGGCGGCGCTCGAGGTCGTCCGCCAGCGCGATGGCCCGGGCTTTGGTCTCGACGATGGCCAGCTTGCAGAACTCGAGTCCGGTGCAGGCCATCAGGTTGCGGCGGAACGTCGACGGGGTCGTGGTCAGACCCAGGTCGTGCAGGCCCGCGGTCAGCGATTCGATCCGGTCGGCGGCGACGTCGAGAATGACCAGGCCCTGGTCGGTGGTGGTGCGCACGCGCTGCGAGCCGTGGGCCTCGACGAGGTCGGCGAGCCGGGTCAGCAGCGTGCCGCTGACGCGACCGACGGTCGGTTGAACCCCGACGTAGAAGCGGCCGTCCTGCTGCGGGTGTACCCCGATGTGGTCGCGCGGGCCCGCGTACACCGGCGGCGCCGCCCCGTCGGTGAGCGGGCGCTTCAGATACTCCTGCTCGAGGACCTCCCGGAACTTTTCGACGCCCCAGTCGGCGACCAGGAACTTCAGCCGGGCCCGGGTCCGCAGCCGGCGGTAGCCGTAGTCGCGGAAGATTCCGATGATTCCGGCCCAGACCTCGGGGACCTCGTCCAGCGAGACCCAGGTGCCCAACCGCTGCGCGAGCATCGGGTTGGTCGACAGCCCCCCGCCGACCCAGACGTCGAAGCCGGGGCCGTGCTCAGGGTGCACGGCGCCGATGAACGCGACGTCGTTGATCTCGTGGGCGACGTCCTGGCGGGGTGAGCCGGAGATCGCCGTCTTGAACTTGCGCGGCAGGTTGGAGAACTCCTCCCGGCCGATGTGGCGCTCCAGGATCTGCGCCACCGCGGGGGTGCCGTCGATGATCTCGTCGGCGGCGATACCGGCCAGCGGGGACCCGAGGATGGTGCGCGGCACGTCACCGCAGGCCTCGGTGGTGGACAGTCCGACCGCCTCCAGCTGGGCCCAGATGTCGGCGACGTCCTCGATCCGGATCCAGTGGTACTGGACGTTCTGACGGTCGGTCAGGTCGGCGGTGTCGCGGCCGTAGCGGGTGGAGATCGCGCCGACGGTGCGCAGTGCCTCGGTGGTGAGCAGGCCACCATCGATGCGGACCCGCATCATGAAGTACCTGTCCTCGAGTTCGGCGGGCTCCAGGATGGCCGTCCGGCCGCCCTCGATGCCCTGCGCGCGCTGGGTGTACAGACCCCACCAGCGGAACCGCCCGCGCAGATCACCCGGGTCGATCGAGTCGAAACCGGTGTAGCGGTAGACGTTCTCGATCCGATCACGGCAGTGCAGCCCGTCGTCGTCCTGCTTCATCCGCTCGCTGGGGTTCAGCGGCTCGCGGTGACCCAGGGCCCACTGGCCCTGCCCGCGCTCCCGGCCGGCGGCGGCGTCGGGCCGGTCACGGTGCGCCCCCGCACCGGCCGCGGCGTGGGTCCGGATCGGACGCTCCGGCGGGGCCGGGCGACCCGCGGTCGGGGCAGCACCCGCCGACGTCGCGGCCGGTGCGGTCGCGTCGGAGCGGGATTCCCACGGTGATTCGGTGGCTGGTAGCACAACAGGCACGGCGATCCTTCGGGCCGGTCCCGGAACAACCGTCGCAGCCCACGGTCACACAGGACAGCCTGCTGACACAAGGGACCTTCGAAGGACGTCCCGACAGCGTTGGAGTGAGGCGGCGGTCGAGGCTTCTAGACGGCGCGACAGATGCCGACGGCGACGCGCACGAGATCGATCTCGGCTCGCTTCACCAGGAGGGCACCTTTGTCATACACACGGTGAGCATAACCCTTGGGAGGGCCTTCGGATCCCGGCCCGGCGGATCGGGGAACTTCCCGCTCCCGATCCGGGCCGGACCCGCGTCAGATCTGTGGCCACTCACTGTCGGTGCTCTCCGACATGATCTGACCCATGGATCTCACCACCGTGCTCGTCGCCGTCGGGCTGCTCCTGCTCGGGTTGGCCATCGGCTGGCGGATCGGCCGGACGAGCCCCATCCGGGTCGCCGACGCCACCGATGCGGCCACCACCGTCGGCGCGCTGCTGGGCACGGCGGGCCACGCCCTGGAGCGGGTCGAGACCCAGCTCCGTGAGATCGAACGTGACCGGGTGGGCGCCTACAGCGCCCTGAAGGAGCAGGTCGCGGCGCTGCACCGCACGTCGTCGGAGCTCACCCACCAGACCAGGACGCTGGCCGGGGCGCTGCGCAGCCCCCAGGTCCGCGGCCGGTGGGGGGAGATCCAGCTCGAACGCATCGTGGAGTTGGCCGGAATGGCCGAACACTGTGATTTCGCCACCCAGGTCAGCGTGAGCGAGACCGCCGGCGGTCCGGTCACGGCCAGGCCGGATCTGGTGGTCCGGTTGTCCGGCGGCCGCACCATCCCGGTCGACGCCAAGGTGCCGTTCACCGCGTGGCTGACCGCGATGGACCTGGGCGAGGGGGCCGACACCGAGCGGCTGCTCGTCGCGCACGCCCGGGCCGTCCGGGCGCATGTCGACGTCCTCGCCGCGAAGGCCTACTGGCAACACTTCCAGCCCTCGCCGGAGTTCGTGATCATGTTCGTCCCGGGTGAGCCCCTGCTGGACGCCGCCCTGGTCCGTGATCCGGGGCTGGCCGACTACGCCTTCTCCCGCAACGTGGTGCTGGCCACCCCGACGACGCTGATCACCCTGCTCCGCACGGTCGCGTTCAGCTGGCGGCAGGAAACGTTGGGCGCCCACGCCGCCCAGATCCACGCGCTCGGCCGCGAGCTGCACATCCGGCTCGCAACTCTCGGCGACCACGTGGAACGGCTCGGCTCGAGCCTCGGCCGGGCGGTCGAGCACTACAACGGTGCGGTCGCCTCGCTGGAGTCGCGCGTGCTGGTCACGGCGCGCAAGTTCACCGATCTGCAGACCGGCCCGCCCCTGGACGTCCCCGCGCAGATCGACCACCGACCACGCCGGGTGCAGGCGCCCGAGCTCGTGGGACCCGGGTTGCTGGACACCACGCCGCTGGACACCACGCCGCTGGGTACCGGTGCGCCGCTGGGTACCGGGGCTAACCGCCTGGAGGACCTGATCGCCGCCGAGGACGAGGCCGCAGCGACCCGGGCCGCCGCAGCACCCCCGGCGCCACCCCGCAGCACCGAGTTGCGCGACGCCCGCCGGCGATCAGCCGGATAACGTGACCCCATGAGCACTCACCATCGCGACCCGGACCCGCGCGGCTACGCCTCGGTGCTTTCAGGACGGCCCGGTGTGGCCTGGTGGGTGGCCGTACTGATCGCCTTCGTACCGGCGGTGCTGGGGTTCGCCCTGGACCTGGGGATCAACAACGCGATCGGGGCGCTTGCCTGGGTCTTCACGCTGCTCGGGGTGGCGTTGGCCGCGGCGGTCGTCCGTCGGCACGCGCTGTACACCGTCATGGTGCAGCCGCCGCTCGTCGTGGTGATCGCATTGGTGGTGAGCTACGTGGTGGACACGGTGACCGGTGCGATCAACGGCGGGCTGCTGAACCTGGGCCTGAAGCTGGTGGGCACGTTCCCGCTGATGCTGACGGCCACCGTGCTCGCGGTGGTGGTGGGTGTGGCGCGGCTGATCATCCAGCCGATGCGCAGCACCGGACCGCGGACCCGTCGCTCGACCAGCGGGACCACCTCGCACGCCTGAAGCCGGCCGCCCGCGCCCACACCGGCTGATCGCTCCCGCTGATCGCCCGGCGGCGAAGCCGCATCAGTGACCGACGGGCGTATCGGCGCGCAGATCCCGGCGCAGCTCCTTGGGCAGCGAGAACGTCAGGGTCTCCTTCGCCGCGGTGAAGACCTCGACGTCGGCGAAACCACGCTCGGACAACCAGTCCAGTAGCCCCTCGACGAGCTCCTCGGGGACTGACGCGCCGGAGGTGACGCCCACTGTGGATACGCCTTCGAGCCAGAATTCGTCCACTTCGTGGGCGAAGTCGACCAGATACGAAGCGCGGGCCCCGGCCTGCAGGGCCACCTCGACGAGCCGCACCGAGTTCGACGAGTTCCGCGAACCCACCACCAGCAGCAGGTCGCAGTCCGGGGCGATCTGCTTGACGACCTCCTGCCGGTTCTGGGTCGCGTAGCAGATGTCGTCACTGGGGGGGCTCGTCATCAGCGGGAACCGCTTCTGCAGCAGCCCCACCGTCGACAACGTCTCGTCCACGCTCAGGGTCGTCTGGGACAACCAGATGACCTTCTCCGGGTCGGCGACCTGAACCGCCTCGACGTCGGCGGCGGTGTCCACGATCTGGATGGCGTCCGGGGCCTCCCCGTAGGTGCCCTCGACCTCCTCGTGACCCCGGTGCCCGATCAGGACGATGTCGTAGCCCTCGTTCGCGAACCGGACCGCTTCCTTGTGCACCTTCGTGACCAGCGGGCAGGTCGCGTCGATGACCCGCAGGTCACGCGCGGCCGCCTCGGTGTGCACCGCCGGCGAGACGCCGTGGGCGGAGAACACCACCAGCGCCCCCTCGGGCACCTGGTCAGTCTCGTCGACGAAGATCGCGCCACGCTTCTCCAGGGTCGCCACCACATGCTTGTTGTGGACGATCTCCTTGCGCACGTACACGGGGGCGCCGTACTGCTCCAGCGCTCGCTCGACGGTCACGACAGCCCGGTCGACGCCGGCGCAGTAACCCCGGGGGGCGGCCAGCAGGACACGGCGGGTGGGTGCAGTCACCACCTCATCGTAGGTCGCCGGTCCGCCGCCGGGTCCGCTCCGGGCGCTGGACGGCCTGCCCGGTCCGACGCGTGGTGCGGCGGATCACCATTTTGGGTCGGATGGCCCGGGCCCGCCCGCGACGGCGGCGGGACCGGTGATGAGGCAGTCTGGACGCATGTCATCGTTGCTGCCGTTCGCGGTCCGGGTCGCTGCCGGGTTGGTCTCCGAGGCTCTCGGCCGGGCCCGGCGCCTGCCCGCCGACATCACCACCCTGCCGGTCGCTGCCCTGGGCCGGGCGGCCAAGCTCAGCTTCGAGCTCAACCAGCAGCTCGCCGAGCTCGCCGGGGAGGGGGACCGGTTCATCGCCGGTCTGCGCTCGCCCGACGAGCCGCCGCAGCGCACCGCCTGGTCGACCATCGACGACGAGGACGAGGTCGCCGCCCGGGACCCGCAGGCCGCCGCCACCTGGGACACCGCCGCCCCGGCCCCGGCCCCGGCGAGCGGACCGATCCTCGAGCACCTGACGGCCCCGCTGATCGACGACGATCCGCGGGTCGCCCCGGCCTCGCCGCGCCTGGTGGTCGACGACGGCTCCCTCACCGGTCCCGTTCGTAAGGCACGCTCCCCCCGCCCGGCTGGTCGCCGGGCCGGCGCGACGCCACGTGCCGGTGCCCGGGTCGACACCACACCGGCCGGGGCCGCCACCAGGACCTCCCAACCCACCATCACCGCACCCCCCACCACCGAACCCACCACCGCCCCACCTGCCACCGCCGGATCAACTGTCCCCGGACCCCCCGTCGGCGCCGGCTCGGACGGCAGCGAGACTCCGATGGACCACGCGTTGATCGCCGACATCGCCGCGCTGGAGGTCGAGCGGCCGGCCCCGCTGGTGGGGCTGCCGTCCCCGGCGGACGACGTCACGCCCGACGATCCGGTGGACATCTCGTCGATGAGCATCGGTCAGCTCCGGGGCCGGGTGCGCAATTGGCCGGTGGAGCAGGTCCGGTCGGCGTTGGCGCAGGAGCAGCGGGAGAAGGCCCGGCCGGCGTTCCTCACCGTGCTCACCAACCGGCTCTCGACGTTGGCCCGCGGCGGTGCGTGAGTTCCGCCGTTCCCGCCGCCCCGGACCGGGCGCGTGACCACCCCCGCCCAGCGTCCACCGCTGGCCGAAAAGGCCGGGGACACCACCCGGGAGAACCCGTGGCCGGTCCGGGCGCTGTCCCGGCGGATGTCGGAGTACATCGCAAGGTCGCCCGCGGCCTGGATCGAGGGCCAGCTCGCGCAGGTCTCGATCCGGCCCGGTGCGGCCACGGTCTTTCTCACCCTGCGCGATCCGGCCGCCGACATGTCGCTGTCGGTGAGCTGCTCCAAGGCCATCCTCGGCGGGCTGGCGCACCCGCTGCGGGAGGGCGACCGGGTCGTCGTCTACGGCAAGTTCGAGTACTACCCGACCCGCGGCTCGCTGTCGCTCCGGGTCACCGAGCTGCATCCGGTCGGTCTGGGTGAGTTGTTGGCCCGCTTGCAACGCATCCGCGAGCTGCTCGCCGCCGAGGGCCTCACCGCGGAGTCCCGGAAAAAGAAGTTGCCGTTCCTGCCGAGGGTGATCGGGCTGATCACCGGTCGGGCCAGCGCCGCCGAGTCCGATGTGCTCGCCAACGCCCGGGCCCGCTGGCCGGCGGTCGAGTTCCGCATCGCCAATGTCGCCGTGCAGGGCGTCAACGCGGTCCAGCAGGTGGTGCTGGCCTTACGTCAGTTGGATGCCGACCCAGAGGTCGACGTCATCGTGTTGGCCCGCGGTGGTGGATCGGTCGAGGACCTGCTGCCGTTCAGCGACGAGACGTTGTGCCGGGCGGTGGCGGCCTGCGCCACCCCGGTGGTGTCCGCGATCGGCCACGAGCCCGACCATCCGATCGTCGACGACGTCGCCGACCTGCGGTGTTCGACCCCGACCGATGCCGGGAAGCGGCTGGTGCCCGACGCCCAGGCCGAGCGGCGCATCGTCGACCAACTCCACGCCCGGGCCCGCCGCAGCCTGCAGAACTGGGTTGCCCACGAGCAGGCCCGGCTGGCCGGGGTCCGGTCACGCGCGGTCCTCGCCGATCCGCACACCCCCATCCTGGCTCGCGAGCAGGACGTCGCGCGGTCCCGCGCCCGGAGCCGGGACCTCATCCGACGGCGGCTGGACACCGAGCGCGCAGCGTTGGCGCACCGCACCTCGCAGCTTTCCGCGCTCGGACCGGCGGCCACCCTGCAACGCGGCTACGCGGTGGTTCAAGCGGCCGGAACGGTGCTGCGGCACACCGGGCAGGCCCCGGTCGGCACTCCGCTCCGGATCCGGGTCGCCGACGGCGCCGTGCTCGCGGTCAGCCAGGGGCCGGACCTAGGATCGGGTATGAAAACCGCCGATAGTGGCGGTTTTCATACCCGATCTGGACAGGAGTGTCGCGATGGCGGGCAAGTCGGTCCAGAACGAGGCCACCGCACCTGAGCTGAGCTACGAAGCCGCCCGTGACGAGCTCGCCCGGGTGGTGCAGACGCTGGAGTCCGGGGGGCTCGGTCTGGACGACTCGCTCACCCTCTGGGAACGTGGCGAGGAACTCGCACGGATCTGCGAGCGGTTCCTCGACGGGGCCCGCGAGCGGGTCGACGCCGCCCTGGCCCGCGCGGACGAACAGGCCTGACCCCACGCTCGGGCGCAACCCACCCCACCGGGCGCAACGGTCAGGCGGGCACCGGTCAGGCGGGCACCGGTCAGGCCGGCACGGGCCAAGCTGACACCGGGTCAGGCGGGCACCGGTCAGGCCGGCACGGGCCAAGCTGACACCGGGTCAGGCGGGCACCGGTCAGGCCGGCACCGGATCAGGCGGACACCGGGTCAGGCGATCGACTCAGCCAGGATGCGGAAGTCGTCCTCGGACGCCGAGCCGGTGATCATCACGGCGAGCCGACCGGCGGCGTGCACCCAGGACACCTCGCTGCGCTGCCCCGGGTAGACGTCCCAGTCCAAGCCTCCCGCCGCCACGACGGCCCTGCTGGTCAGCCCCGGTCCGATCTCGTTGCCGATCAGGTCCGCCGGGCTGTCGGTGGACTGGATCAGCGCGACGAACCGGCCGCTGCCGGTGATCCAGCCGCCTCGGACGACAGTGCGCGTGCCGCCGTCGGTGAACGGGTCGGTCAGCGCAAAGGAGTTGGGTTGCCAGTCGGCCGGCAGGCCCTGCGGGATCAGCAGCGGTAGTCGCAGGGCCGCCGCCGATTTCTGCAGCCCGCCCGTGACGTCGGCGACCGGCGTCTCACCGTTCTTGGTGTCGTTGCCGAACCCGATGGTGCCCATCAGGCCCAGCACCACGACCAGGACGACGGCCAGGACCCCGACAGCGCCCCACATGTCCTTCATCGTGAGACTGCGGCGATCGACCATGACGCCATGGTGCCACCTCTGGGCGGTGGCCATCCCG
Source organism: Nakamurella sp. (assembly GCA_039916325.1). Lineage (GTDB taxonomy): Bacteria > Actinomycetota > Actinomycetes > Mycobacteriales > Nakamurellaceae > Nakamurella. The sequence goes on from JBDSLP010000153.1 coordinate 16,123, forward strand.
CCCCACCGTGCAGCACCGCCCGGCGCCGGGCGGAAACGCCACCCGTGAGACGAACCCCATCCCTCGGCCGGGGTGACCAGCGTGCCGCCCGGCCACTAGCCTCGTGGGAATGGTTCAACACAACGAAGTGAGTCCCACGCCGAACGATCCCGCAGTGCTCGACACCGAGGCGTTCCGCGTCGAACACGACACCATGGGCGACGTCCTGGTCCCCCGGTACGCCAAATACCAGGCGCAGACGCAGCGGGCGGTGGAGAACTTCCCGATCTCGTTCCGCGGCATCGACTCCGCGCAGATCCGGGCGCTGGCCCTGATCAAGGGCGCGGCGGCGAAGGTCAACGCATCCCTCGGGGTCATCCCGGACGACGTGGCCGAGGCGATCCAGCGGGCCGCCCTGGAGGTCGCGACCGGCGCACATGACGGCGAGTACCCGATCGACGTCTTCCAGACCGGCTCCGGCACCAGCTCGAACATGAACACCAACGAGGTGCTGGCGACGCTGGCCAACGACGGCTACACCGTTCCCGACGGTGGCCGGAAGATCCACCCGAACGACCACGTCAATGCGTCCCAGTCCAGCAACGACGTATTCCCGACCTCCATCCACGTGGCCGCCACCGAGGCCGTGGTCAACGATCTGGTCCCGGCGCTGGAGCACCTCGCGTCGTCGTTGGAGCGCAAGGCACAGGAGTGGGCGACCGTGGTCAAGTCCGGCCGCACCCACCTGATGGACGCGACCCCGGTCACCCTGGGGCAGGAGTTCGGCGGTTACGCCGCTCAGATCCGCTATGGGGTCGAGCGGCTGCACGCCTCACTCCCCCGGCTGGCCGAGCTGCCGCTGGGCGGCACCGCCGTCGGCACCGGCATCAACACCCCGCCTGGCTTCTCGGCCGCGGTGATCTCGGAGTTGTCGGCGAGCACCGGGTTGCCGTTCACCGAGGCCCGCAACCATTTCGAGGCGCAGAGCGCCCGGGACGGGCTGGTCGAGACGTCGGGGCAGCTGCGCACCATCGCGGTCGGCCTGACCAAGATCAGCAACGACATCCGCTGGATGGGCTCCGGACCCCGCGCCGGTCTGGCCGAGATCCACCTGCCCGATCTGCAGCCGGGCAGCTCGATCATGCCGGGCAAGGTCAATCCGGTGCTCCCGGAGGCGACCCTGCAGGTCGCCGCCCAGGTCATCGGCAACGACGCGACGGTGGCGTTCGCGGGATCGCAGGGCAACTTCGAACTCAACGTGATGCTGCCGGTGATGGCCCGCAACCTGCTGGAGTCGATCCGGCTGATCGCCAATGTGTCCCGGCTGTTCGCCGACCGCTGTATCGACGGTATCGAGGCCGACGTGGACCGCTGCCTTGCCTTCGCCGAGTCGTCCCCGGCCATCGTGACCCCGTTGAACAAGTACATCGGCTACGAGGAGGCCGCCTCGGTCGCCAAGCAGGCGCTCAAGCAGAACAAGACGATCAAGACAGTCGTGCTCGAGCGCGGCCACGTCGACAGCGGAACGCTCACCGCCGAACAGCTCGACGCCGCGCTGGACGTGCTGTCCATGACGCACCCGTAACACCGAGCACCCCTGAACACCGAGGACCCCTGAACACCGACGACCCCCGTCTCAGGAAGGGGGTCGTCGCGGGTCGGCAGCCCAAGCGGGGCCGGTGCGGCGGCTCCAGCTCGACGGGTCGGCGTCAGCGGCTCACATCTATGCGCAGCAGTTCATCGCCGAGGCGGCCCCTCGCCGCCCTCGTCCTCGTCACCGAACGGCGACCACTGCTCGGTCCGGGGCGCCGCCGGGTCCGGGTCGGACGAGTTCGGATCGAAGCGCTGGGTCGGGGGCGGCTCGGCGGGCGGTGCTGACGCAGGCGGTGCTGACGAAGGCGGTGCTGACGAAGGCGGTTCGGAAACAGGAGGTACGGAAACAGGCGGAGTGGCGGCGGGGGGTGTCGGAGCAAAACCATCCTGGTCCGGCTGGATCGCGGTGGTCGGCAGGTCGGACGATCGTCCCTGCGGGTCGATCCAGGTGGTCGGCGGCTCCTGTCGCGCGGTGGGCCCGTCGTCCAGCCCCTGGCCGGAGTACAGCGACGGACCGTCACCCTGCCGACCGGACAGCAGCCCGTCGTAGGATCGGCCCGGGTCGTAGGGCTGATAGCCGGAGCGCTCCGCGGGCGATGTGTAGGGCGCCCCGGTCCCGGTGGGCCAGGCACCGGCGGCACCAGCGGCGGCGGCCGCGGCCGTGTCGGCCGCT